>NZ_CP045384.1:2359166-2680277 GCF_009363615.1 Ruegeria sp. THAF33
CGCCACCGTAGACGTTGATCATATGCGCAGGTAAATCCGGCAGAGCCCCAGCCGAGTCGATCTGTTCAAGATGTGCGGCCTCGGTTCCGTCCAGCATTGCGTGAACCGCAAGATCGGCACTGACCGTGGCTTCTATGGTACGGTCGTTTTCGGTTTCCACGGACAGCTCCCACGGTATTCCGGCCGCATCCAGCGCCGATATGACCTGCGGTCTGAACAAGCAGCGCCGCCCCAGCGCCAGAGGCAACGGACGCTTGCGCCATGCGGACCCGCCCGGCGCGCCGATCCAGCGCAACGGCAGCTCTGCGATGGTCTCTGCACCAGCGGCCGAAGACGGTTCGGTCGTTAGGATCACATCACATTCGCCCCGTTTGTACATGTCTTTCAATTGCAGTGAGTAGGACGACACCAACTGCACCCTGACGCGGGGAAAATCGGCGTTGAACCGTTGCAGGACCCGGGGGATCGCGGGGTAGACGATGTCATGGGGAACGCCCAGAACCACTTCGCCCTCAAAGGCCTGATCGGTGAGTTTTGAGATTACCTCGTCATTCAGGGCAATCATGCGGCGCGCGTAGGCCAGCAGCTGCTCACCGGATGCGGTCAGGGCAATTGTTCTGCCGCTTCGATCCAGCAACTCCAGGCCCAGCAGCTCCTCCAGCCGCTTCAGCTGCATGGACACCGCAGACTGCGTCAGGTGCAGAAATCCGGCGGCGCGGGTTACACCGCCCTGATCCGCCACCGCCACAAAGGATCGCAGGGTTGTAATGTCCAGATTTCGCATCTTCACGATTCCTTATGCGTTCCATCAAAAATATTCGTTTTTAAAATGTGTCACACTCACCCATATCAATCAAGGAAATTGATAACAGCCAGCAAAACCATCGAGAATACAGAAAGGACAA
The DNA here is from genome assembly GCF_009363615.1 of Ruegeria sp. THAF33. Taxonomy (NCBI): domain Bacteria; kingdom Pseudomonadati; phylum Pseudomonadota; class Alphaproteobacteria; order Rhodobacterales; family Roseobacteraceae; genus Ruegeria; species Ruegeria sp. THAF33. Next base: position 2,360,072 of record NZ_CP045384.1, read on the forward strand.
GTTATGACGCAACTCGCAATCCATAATCCCTGCAAACCGGCCAAACGTTCCTTGGTGTCCCTGATCTCTCAAGCGTTCGAACTGTCCAGACAGCGGCGAAATCTGGCAAAGCTGGATGCTGCCGTGCTGGACGACATCGGAGTCACCCGCGAGGAAGCATCCGCAGAAGCAAAACGCTTTTTCTGGGATGCACCTCAATTCTGGAAAAGGTGACTGTGACTCTCATATTTTTATGGCGATGGGCGACCTTGAGTCGCCTGTTGGCATTTTTGTTGCGTGTTTTAGTCGGTTTTCGCCCGGAATCTCTTGAAACACAGCCCCTTGTTGCCGATATTTAGATGGAAAACCGCCCCGCTCTGCCGGGGCGCTCTAACTTGACGACTAGGGAGACCCTTTGATGGCACAATTCGACACGATCCGGACGGCATCCGGCGCGCGCGCCGCCGAGATTGATCAGGGCCTGCGCGCCCACATGAACAAAGTCTACGGCACCATGTCCGTCGGCATGCTGATCACGGCACTGGCGGCATGGGCTATTGCCGGTCTGGCAGTAACCAGCGATCCAAGCAACGCGGTCGCACAAATCGGCGCAGACCGCTATCTGACGAGCCTGGGCGGCGCGCTGTTCCTGTCGCCGCTGAAATGGGTGGTCATGTTCGCTCCGCTGGCCTTCATCTTCTTTGGATGGGGTGCCCTGATGCGCCGTGGCTCAGCCGCGACCGTTCAGCTTGGCTTTTTCGTCTTTGCCGCCGTGATGGGCATCTCGATGAGCTCGATCTTTCTGGTCTTCACGCCCTACTCGATTACCCAGACCTTCCTGGTGACGTCGATCGCCTTTGCTGGCCTCAGCCTTTATGGCTACACCACAAAGCGGAACCTCAGCGGAATGGGCACTTTCCTGATGATGGGTGTGATCGGTTTGCTGGTTGCGATGATCATCAACCTGTTCCTGCAATCCGGCGTAATGATGCTGGCCATCTCGGCCATCGGCATCCTGATCTTTGCCGGTCTGACTGCGTTCTATACCCAGGACATCAAGAACACTTACGTCGCCCACGCTGCACATGGCGACCAGGAATGGCTGGACAAAGCTGCCTTCGACGGCGCGCTGAGCCTGTATATCTCGTTCCTGAACATGTTCCAGTTCCTGCTGATGTTCATGGGTCAGCAAGAATAAGCCTTGCCGACAACCGAATTGGTTCAGGGCCGGTCCACGACCGGCCCTTTTCTTTTGCGCGACGGGTTTCTTTTGCCCGGAAATGAAAAACCCCGCCGTCGAGGCGAGGCTTTGAGATGCTGGGACGTAATCGGGTTCAGCTACAGTTCAGCGGTATGGCGAAACCGGAACTTTTCTCGGAGGTTCCTTTGCGGAATACACCGCCAGCTGGCAGACAGCCGGTAAAACGCTCTGTTTCTTCCGCAAAGCCTACACCGATCGAATTGTCCACCTTCACACTGTTCGAACTCGTGCGCAGCACACCAAACAAGGTGCCGTTGACACTGACAGTGCTGAGAAACAGGTTTGTGTCGCTTCCTTGCAGTTGAACAGCAGTGTTTGGCGTCTGCCCGCCATTGTCTATTGCAACCGAAGCCACCTTGGACGGCTCAACCTCATCACTCAAAAGCGTGACTGTCCGCAGTTCCGCCAGCTCTGCCGGAACGTTGGTCGCGTCTGGCAGAAAGGCGACGGCACCGGGTACGTCCGAAATCGTGCGCGGTTCGCCATCGATTCCAGTAAACCCGACACCTTCGCGGTTAAACGGGTCTTCACAGGCCGCTAGGGTCAGAACGGCAATTGTGGATAACAAGATTTTTTTCATGGCGGTCAACATTTTGTGGCGGTTTGCTGAAGCGTACTTGCAGGTTCCCACAAAAAGCAAGCCGCAGGGGATGCGATTGTCCCAAACGCTGATGCGCCACTGCAACGGACTGCCGCAGCTTGCCATCCGCTGAAATCAGGAAACCGGAACTGAAAAAGGGCTCTGTGCAACAGAGCCCTTTTTCGGAATTCCAAATGGAATGGCAGATTACTTGATCTTGCCTTCCTTGTACTCGACATGCTTGCGAACGACCGGGTCGTATTTACGAATGGTCATTTTCTCAGTCATGGTGCGCGCGTTCTTCTTGGTCACATAGAAGTGGCCCGTGCCCGCGGTCGAGTTCAGACGGATCTTGATTGTCGTCGGCTTCGCCATGGTTATCTCCTGCGTCCGAAAAGGCAGGGGCCTTTCGGTTGAATTCCTATGAGCGTGCGCTTTTACGCGCTGCACCGCCTATGTCAAGGCCAATCGGGTGATACAGGCACAGGAATCTGGTGCAGGTTCAACTAGGCAGGGTTGGCGCGCCCATATACGTGTGAATCTGGTCCCTTTCCGCGTCGGAAAGACCCAGAGCGGTGGACAATTGCCGCAGGTAAGACGCCTCGCGCGCGTTGTCCAGACGGATCGCAGCCAGGGAAGTTGCATAGATCTGCGTCTTGAGCGGCGCACCAGAATCAGCCGCCAACCCCATGACGTCAATCGGTGCGTTTAGCTGCTCTTGCACGAATGCGCGCTCTTCCTCGCTGACATCATCGCCCAATTCACCCAGGATGATTTCCTTTTCCTGTTCGTCCAGTTCGCCATCTGCCTTGGCAGCCTGAATCATTGCGCGCAGCATGAGTTTTGCCTGCTCTTCCATCGCTGCACCCGCAGGCGTGCCGCCGAACACGGTTTCCATCATGTCACCTGTGTGTTGATTGGCAGTTTTGGCGGCCCCTTGCATGGCGTTCAACAACCCACCCAAACCAGCGGCTCCGGCTGTGCTGCCGCCAACCCCCATCTTGCTCATCATGTCCTGCAAGCCTGACGCGCCACCGGGCAGGCCAAATTGTTCTGCCATTTTGCCCAGCTGATCCACGCCAAAACCACCGCCCGCACCCTGCATCATGTCTTGCAGCCCAGCCATGCCGCCCATCTTCTGATATTTTTCCATGCCCTTGGCCGCAGCAAAACCAATGGCCACGGACGCCAGCGTTTTCATAAAGCTCATAATCAACCTCCCATATCTTCAAATTGGTTCCGAAAGTCTAACAGCCGAATGCAATCCCGAATACCGTGCTCAACCTGAACGCGACCGGCCCATAGCCCGGCACATGATAAAGCCCAAAGAAGGCATTTAATTTGCGGTCTTGTTTGTACATATCACGGATTCGTGATAGGTTCGCCCATCCAAGAAGCCGAATTCAGGCTCGAAGGCCGAGGCAGCGTGAATGGGGTCAACCTGCAACGAGCAGAGCTGTTTTATGCGACTTTTCTTGGGGGGCTATCATGACAGAATGGGCTATTCAGGCCGAAGAACTGGCCAATTGCAATTGCAACTTCGGTTGCCCGTGTCAGTTCAGCGTACTGCCGTCACACGGCAATTGCGAGGCGGTTGTCGTCTTTGACATTCAAAGCGGTCACTACGGTGACACTGATCTGGGCGGTCTTCGGGCGGCAGGTGTCTATTATTGGCCGGGACCAATTCATGAAGGTAACGGTCAGATGCAGCTGATCATTGATGAAAGCGCAACAGCTGAACAGCGTGCCGCGTTGCAAGCGATCATGACCGGTCAGGATACGGATGAAATGGCCACGTTCTGGTATGTCTTCAGCGCCATGGCGCCTTTGAAACATGAAACGCTGTTTGTTCCGATTGAACTGGACTGGAACCGTGAAGAGCGCAGCGGATACGCCAAGGTTGCCGGAGTTTTCGATGTTGAGGTCAATCCGATCCCTCATATCGTATCGGGCGCACCTCACCGCGCGTCGATACAGTTGCCGAACGGCTTTGAATACCACCACGCCGAGGCGGCATCGGGCAGTGCGACTACAACGGGTGGTCAGATCCGGCTGACCTTTGACGCAACCCATGCTCATCTGGCGCATCTGAACATCTCGGGCCATGGCGTCTTGGGCGCATAAGCAGAGAACACCCATGACCAAGCAGAACGCATCGCCCCGGGGCGGGACGGTTGAGTGGTTGCTGAGACAGGACAGCGCGATTGTTCTGGGAAGCGTTCTTCTGATCATCCTCGGTGCAACCTGGTACACGATAGCTGGCGTCGGGATGAACATGTCCGCGGTCGAGATGACCCGGATGGCCGGCCCTGTCGGAGATCCCATGAAAATGGGCCCGGCAGCAGCGTGGAGCGCAAGCTATGCCTTGCTGATTCTTCTGATGTGGTGGGTCATGATGATTGCCATGATGACCCCAAGCGCTGCGCCTGCCGTTCTTCTGTTCATCGCGGTCAAGCGGACAGGGCCTGAAAAGCATCGGACGGTTGCGTTCAGCCTGTGGTTTTTATCCGGCTATCTGGTGGCCTGGGGGGTGTTCAGCCTGATTGCAACGGCATTGCAATGGGGGTTGGAACAAATCGGGTTGTCCGACGGGCCGATGATGACGATCAGCTCGGGCGTCTTCGCAGGATGCGTTCTTCTGGCGGCCGGCGCCTATCAGTTTTCAGCTTTGAAAAACGCATGCCTGCGCCACTGTCAGAGCCCCGCACGTTTCCTGGCCGATCACAACCGACCCGGAACATTCGGTGCTTTCCGCACCGGTATCCTGCACGGCACGTATTGTCTGGGATGCTGCTGGGCACTGATGCTGCTGCTTTTCGTCGGGGGGATCATGAACCTCTACTGGATTGTCGGAATTGCCGCCTATGTCGCGCTGGAAAAACTTTTGCCCGGGGCCCGGTGGCTTGTGCCGGTAACAGGTTTTGCGCTGATCGGCGCTGGCCTCTGGTTCATCACGGCACCGTTGTTTTCCGGCACCTGATTTTGAACGGCCCCGGGGTCGGCTGACTTGAAGACCCAAAAACGATTTGACGCAACAGGAGGTATCAATGCCCATTTTCATTACTTACGCATCTTACTCGCAAGCCGGTGTCAAAGGCATGTTGCAAAAGCCCGAGAACCGCACCGGTCCGGTGAAAGCTCTGCTGGAAAAAGTAGGCGGCAGGCTGCTGTCCTTCTACATGACGACCGGCAGCAACGACGTGGTTGTGATCAGCGAAGCCCCAGATGGGACAGACGCCGTGGCCGTTGGCATGGCTGTCGCCGCGTCGGGTGCAGTGACGAACATCGAAACCGTCCGCGCCTGGACCGCAGACGAGTTCACGTCGATAACCGAGAAAGCGGCGGCGCTGACCGGTTCCTACACGCCTCCCGGAGGATAGGCGGATACGCGCGGAGGGCCTGTAAGCCGGATCTTGTTCCGGGGTTGCCCCCTTCGATGACCATTCCTCTAGGCCGTGCATTGCTGCGCGGCTCAAGCTGCCAACCCGGTCCCTCTCGGCCAAGACGTGCCTAGCGGCGGTATCGGCTTGCGCCGACCGGCCCGCGCGGGGACCCTATTTGGCATTGCTCCCGGTGGGGCTTGCCGTGCCGCCCCTGTTGCCAGGGGCGCGGTGGGCTCTTACCCCACCGTTTCACCCTTACCCTGAACCAAAGTTCCGGGCGGTCTGATTTCTGTGGCGCTTTCCGTCGGGTTGCCCCGCCCGGGCGTTACCCGGCACCGTTGTCTTGTGGAGTCCGGACTTTCCTCTCGGGCCTTGCGACCCCAGCGGCCATCCGGCCCTCCGCGCGTGGGTTGGGTAGGCTCTGCGGTCGGCGGCGTCAAGGGTGGATGGTTCAGACAAGGGGCCAGCCCCTTCTTGGCCTTCGGCCAATTCAACCCCGGGATATTTTCAGCCAGATGAAGGGCGGATCAGGAGTGCGGGATCAGCGGTGCAAGGTCGGCTTGCTGCAAAGGCCCCCTGCCCCATGGGCGGTATCGAAGGCGGACGGAATGCAACAGTGTATCATCGTCCGCATTAGCGCTGAAACCGGCGGCCCGAGCCAGGCTTCGGAACCGGCCCTTTGATGCAGTTTGCGGACCAGCGGCATATCCACGGGGCGCGGCCAGCAAGTTGCGCTCGAGCCGCAACCAGTCAAATCGCGGACCGGGGTCAAATTTGCGCCCGGGCGCCATGTCCGAATGGCCGATGACACCGTTTGGCAAGATGGCCCAACGGTGCATTATCTGGCGCAACAGCTGTTCCAGCCGGTGCATCTGGGGTTCAGGGAACGGATGCTTGCCAGCGTTGTCCAGCTCGATGCCTATGGACCGCGAGTTGATGTCGGTCTGACCGTGCCATTCTCCGGCACCCGCGTGCCAAGCCCGGTCTTCTTCGCGCACCATCTGCCACAGCGTGCCATCATTGCCGATCAGGTAATGGGCCGAGACCTCGGCCTTTGGGTCGCACAGACGATCCAAAGCCGCCTGAGCGCTGTCCATCGCCGTGTAATGGATCACGATCAAGGATGGTGTCAGACCATCTCGGCGCTCACCAAAATTGGGTGACGGATGCCAGATCGGGTTCAGGGGGTCAGTTGCTGACGGCACTGCGGAACGGGCTCGGGTCCCAGCCACACGCATAGCCATCCCCATCCGGGTCCAGACCTTTGCGGTCGCGCTGGGGGCCGCCATTGGACAGAAACTCGATCTGAGCCTGATCAGGGGATGGGAATTGCGCGCAGTTCCTCTGAGCCTTGGCCTGAAGGTTGAAACCGGACCGGCTGTAAAGTTGCACACCTACCGGATTGGACGTGCTCAGCGCGTATTGCACAATGTTTGTCTGGCCGCTCGCCGTGCGCTCGGGCACTGCCGTCGGGGCCACGAGTTCATACGTCTGGCGGTTCTGCTCGATCCGGGCGGCGTCGGATTCGATGCTGCGGCGTTCGGACACTGCAGAAAAATCCTGTTCATCCGAAATCGCGCCAGTGTTCGCCACGGGAACCGCCGTAACCGCGGCTGGGTTTTGGCCAGATGTGCTGGCCAATGCCGCCGCGGCCTGGTTGGCGATATCCGCGTTTTCACCCGTGGCAACAGGCGCCGTACCCGGGGCGCCCAGCGGTTGTTGTGAAACTTCGACCGGGGCCAGCAGAGGGTTGCCGGCCACGCCCTGACCTGCCAATTGAGCCTCGCGCTGCGCCTGGTATTCAGGCGTGTTGAAACCCGTGCTGGTCAGCGGCGCGACATCCGTGCACGCAGCTGCCAGTGCAAGAGCGGGGACCAAAAGCAAAACGCGCATTGTTTGGCTCCGTGTCTAGTGCTTCAGTTGCCCGAGGCTTACCACCATTTCCCGGGCTTGGCCACAAAACCGGCCGCGTTTTCCAGCGCATAGGCGGTATTGAGCAGGTCGCCTTCTTCCCAGGGACGCCCGATCAGCTGCAATCCCAGCGGAAGACCTTGTGTGTCCAGCCCTGCGGGGACCGAGATACCGGGCAATCCGGCCAGGTTCACGGTCACGGTGAAAACATCGTTCAAATACATTTGAACAGGATCTGCTTCGGTCATTTCGCCCAGACCGAAGGCCGCCGATGGGGTTGCCGGGGTCAGGATGGCGTCGACACCGGCCGCGAACACGTCTTCGAAGTCTTTCTTGATCAGCGTGCGCACCTTGCGGGCACGATTGTAATAGGCGTCGTAGAATCCAGCCGACAAAACATAGGTGCCGACCATGACCCGGCGCTGCACTTCGTGGCCAAAGCCCTCGGCGCGGGTCTTTTCGTACATCTCGGTGATGCCATCCCCCTGCGCCAACTGTGCACGATGCCCATAGCGGACACCGTCATAGCGGGCGAGGTTCGAAGACGCCTCGGCCGGGGCGATCACATAGTAGGCAGGCAGCGCATACTTGGTGTGCGGCAGCGAGATATCGACGATCTCGGCCCCCGCATCCTTCAGCATCGCGGCACCATCGGCCCAGAGCTTTTCGATCTCGGCGGGCATGCCGTCCATGCGGTATTCCTTGGGGATACCGATCTTCTTGCCCTTGATGTCGCCAGTCAGCATCGCTTCGAAATTCGGAACGGCCAGATCCGCACTGGTCGAATCCTTGGCGTCATGGCCGCACATGGTTTCCAGCATGATCGCGGCGTCGCGGACATTCTTGGTCATCGGACCGGCCTGATCCAGCGAGGACGCAAACGCCACAATGCCCCAGCGCGAGCAACGACCATAGGTCGGCTTGATGCCGGTGATCCCGACAAAAGCCGCGGGCTGCCGGATGGAACCGCCGGTATCGGTACCCGTTGCTGCAAGGCACAGATCGGCAGCAACGGCGGCCGCAGATCCGCCCGACGAACCGCCCGGCGTCAGCTGCGCATCATCGTTGCCACGACGCCACGGGCTGACCGCGTTGCCATAGACCGATGTTTCGTTGGACGAGCCCATGGCGAATTCGTCCATGTTCAGCTTGCCCAGCATCACCGCGCCTGCGTCGGCCAGTTGCTGTGACACGGTGGATTCGTATTCCGGCTTGAAGCCTTCAAGAATGCCCGACGCGGCTTGTGACGGCACGCCCTTGGTGCAGAACAGGTCCTTGATGCCGATCGGCAGGCCACACATTGACGGAGCGTCCCCGCCCTTGATCCGTTCATCCGCAGCCTTGGCGCGCTCCATCGCGATCTCGGGCGTCTTGTGGACGAATGCGTTCAGCGCATCTGCTTCATCAATGGCTTTCAAGCAGGCTTCTGTCAGCTCAACCGACGTGACGTCGCCGGCTCGCAACGCGTCGCGGGCCTCGGCCAGGCCCATTTTGTTCAGATCGCTCATGTCTTACTCCACCACTTTGGGGACTGCGAAGAACCCTTCGCGGGCGTCGGGGGCGTTGGCCAGAATCTTGTCCTGCTGATTGCCATCGGTGACTTCGTCCTGACGACGCTTGAGGCGCATGGGTGTGACCGAAACCATCGGCTCGACACCTTCCACATCCACTTCGTTCAGCTGTTCGATGAACCCAAGGATGGTGTTGAACTCGGATGCCAGCGCCGGCAGCGCGTCATCCTCGACCTTGATCCGGGCCAGTTTGGCCACTTTGGCGGCGGTGCTTTGGTCAATCGACATCGGCTTCCCTCATCTACGTTAGGGGGCGTTTACCCGTCTGTAGCGGCAGTCGCAAGACCGGGCTGCCCTGGGCAGGTCCGAGTTTGGAACTCCCCCCTCGTCTGAGGCTATTCAAAACTGAATGACCGGTATGCAAAAAAAGTAAACCGAATAGTTCATTGTCGATCTTGAAAACTGAACTGTACTGTTCATTTTATTTATGCGACATAACGCAAACCGGAGAAAAAACATGAAACTCCTGATAACAGCCGCAGTCTTGTCCGCCACGATTTTGGCCGCACCGGCCATGGCTTTGAGTATCGACACAAGCAACCTGACACGCACGTTGACCTTCCCGTCCCCTGTCTCGGAACCGGTCACGCAGGATCAGGTAAAACCTGCCAAGTAACGCGCAGGTCCTGGCCGGGTCAGATATCCCCTCTCTGACCCGGCTGTTTTGCATTTTCGAGGATGCACATCCCAGAGCAAGCCGCTAGCATGACGTCGAATACAGAACAGAACTGCGCCGAGGTTTCGTAGTTCAGGCAAGCCAGTGGAGCAGATGATGAGCACGCAAAAACAAGCGGTTCTGGACGCAATCGACGCAGCCAATGCAAATGACCCCAACCAAGACGAGGGCCGCCCCGCGGCGCTGTTGTATGGCGAACGCATGAGTGCCGAGCTGGGCCGCCTGTTTCCGGACGCGTCTGACGCCCTTCAAATCGCCGCGCGCGGGCAGCATGTGGAACGTTGGAAACTTGCCCGCAGTGAATATCCCGAAGGCCGGGTTGGATATCTGTCATGGCGCAAGGCGCAGGGCGAACACCATGCCAATGTGGTCATGGGGTTGATGGCCCGCGAAGGTTACGATTCAGAACAGGTCGAGGCCGCAGGGCGCATGTTGCGCAAACAGGGCATCAAGCGGGACGCTGAAGTGCAGGCGTTGGAAGACGTGATCTGCTTTGTGTTTCTGAAATGGTATTTCCAGCCCTTTGCCGCAAAACACTCGGCCGAGAAAATCCAGAGCATCGTTGAAAAAACAGCCCGCAAGATGTCGCCCGAAGGCCGCGCTCGGGTGTTGAACGAATTTGATCTGCCCGACCATCTGGCCGCAGCCTTTCAGAACTAGGAGCGGACCAGGGCGGTTTCGTTGACCTACTTGTCACGAGGCTCGGAGGACACAAGCGATCCTCCCGCGCGTCAAGGCGCCGGGCCTTTACCGAAACGGCCCCTGACAAGAGCTGCGCGATAAACCTCGATCATCCATCCCAGCATGATGGCATTCAGGATATGCCACATGAAATGCGTCCCCATTGGCCATTGCCTGCAAATTGGCAAATCCAGCGCCCGGAACGTGATCGACAGAATCAGGATCAAGGCCCCGATTGTCATCCCTTTGGCCAGGATCATGTCTTGGCCCCGCAGCAGGAACGCATAGATCAGGATCAACAAAGGGACCGGCGCGTAAACCGCCGACCCGCCAAGCCCCGGCACAAGCTGGAACAGGGGCGCAACGAGCGCCGCATAGGGAAGAAACAGAATCGTACCGCAGATCGCCATTCCGGACGACATGCGACAGATGTCGCGGTTCACCGCATATATATAGACCAATATGAACAGCAGGATCGGCGCCACATCCGCCAAAGCCGCCCAAACCCGGGCATGGGTGTGAAACAGATAGCTTCCGATCCCGATCATGGCCAAAATCACGACCAGACCCTTGGCCAGCGGCATGTCCTGATCGCGCACGCGCCGCCACATGACCCATGCGGAAATCAGAAAAGCAGCGTTCGTGATCGCGTTGATCGGCTCGGCCCAATAGTCCGCCGACACGCGTTCGCAATAGCCATCAATTTCTCGAATCCAGTCCATGGAATTTTACATAGCCGATGCTAGGCTGCTGCCAAGAGACCTTATGGGAGGAAAACCGGAATGAACATTATCTGGCTGGGCCATGGCAGTTTTCGCATTGAAACTCAGGGGCAGGTTCTGTTGATCGACCCGTGGCTGACCGGCAACCCGGTCTTGCCCGAAGATCGGCATGATGCCGTGCTGGAAGGGGCGACCCACATTCTTTTGACCCACACGCATTTTGACCACGTGGCCGATGTACTTCCTCTGGCAAAGCACCTGAAAATCCCCGTTGTCGGACAATATGACCTGATGGGATACTGGAGCGAAGCGGAAGGCATTGAGACCATCGGTTTCAACAAAGGCGGCACCGTCGACCTGAACGGCGTCATGGTGACAATGGTACCGGCCTCTCACAGCTCGACTTTTTCAACACCGGACGGTCTGCGCACCGGCGGCAGTGAAGTCGGCTTCATGATCGCGGCCGAGGGGCGTATGCTCTACGTCTCGGGCGATACCGACATCATGGCCGACATGGAATGGATGGGGGATTACTACAAGCCCGATATCGGCATCCTTTCGGCCGGCGGGCATTTCACCATGGATATGAAAGCCGCCGCCTATGCCGCGAAACGGTACTTCGACTTCAAGACGGTCATCCCATGTCACTACAAGACGTTCCCCATTCTGGAACAATCCGCACAGGCATTGATCGACGGGTTGCCCGGGGTCGACGTGATCGAACCTGAGGTTATGAAAGCCATCACCGTCTGACGACAGCGCAGCGCGTCAGCACGGCTTGTCCTGGCGGCGCGCTTCGAAGAAGGCCTTCAAAAGCGCGGCAGCCTCTTCGCCTGCAATCCCGTCATAGACTTCGGGCACGTGATGCGCCTGTGCATGCGAAAACACGCGCGCGCCATGCGCCACGCCCCCGGATTTGGGGTCTGCCGCACCGTAATAGATCCGCCGGATGCGCGCGGCCGCCAAGGCCGCGGCGCACATCGCGCAAGGCTCCAACGTGACGTAGAGATCGTGATCCGGCAGCCGTTCAGAGCCCGCCTGCGCACAGGCTGCACGCAAGGCCATGATTTCCGCATGGGCCGTGGGGTCATTCAACTCGCGCGTCCGGTTCCCGGCCGCGGCCACGACCGTTCCGTCCGGTCCGACGACAACGGCCCCCACGGGCACCTCGCCGCGGTCAGCGGCTGCGCGCGCCTCGGCCAGGGCCTGTTGCATATACGATTTGAACACCATGCCCCCTGACTGCCGCAGAAACCCGCCTTTCGCAAGCGCCCGGGATGCGGTATGGCCCTGACATGAACAAGACCCCACCCCCCGGCGATCGGATCGCCAAAGTCCTGGCCCGCGCCGGCGTAGCATCCCGGCGCGAGGCTGAACGCATGATAGAAGCGGGCCGCGTGGCAGTGAATGGCAAGACCATCGACAGCCCCGCCCTGAACGTGACCGCGAAAGACAAGATCGCAGTCGACGGCAGGCCGGTCTCGGAACCGGAACCATCGCGTCTGTGGCTGTATCACAAGCCCGCCGGGTTGGTGACGACAACCCGCGACGAAAAAGGACGAGAGACCATATTCGACAAGCTGCCCGACGACATGCCACGGGTAATGAGCGTCGGTCGGTTGGATCTGAATTCCGAAGGATTGCTGCTGTTGACCAACGACGGCGGCATCAAGCGCAAGCTGGAACTGCCCTCGACCGGCTGGTTGCGGAAGTACCGCGTACGGGTGAACGGTCGCCCGAAGGACGAAGATTTCGAACCGCTGCGCAAAGGGCTGGTTATCGAGGGAGAACGGTTCCAGCCAATGACCGTCACATTGGATCGACAGCAGGGCGCAAATGCCTGGCTGACGATCGGCTTGCGCGAAGGCAAGAACCGCGAAATCCGCCGCGCGATGGAAGATATCGGTTTTACCGTGAATCGTCTGTTGCGCGTGTCCTACGGCCCCTTTCAGCTTGGGACGTTGAAACAGGGCGAGGTCGAAGAAGTCCGTCGCAGGGTGATGCGGGACCAGCTGGGTCTGGACGCCGAAGACAAGCCCGGCAACCCGCCCAAACGCCCGTCACGGCCCAAAAGAAAACGACCTCAGATCGGCAAGAATCCCCGTAAGTGATGTGGGTTCGGCAACCTTCCCCCTAGCGCTAAGCCCGCGCATACCCTAAATTTTCAGTGAAAGCTGCTATTTGGGGGGCGTGATGTCCGGAAGCGGAGTGCAAAAACTGGCCTACGCTGTGCTGTTGGTGCTGTTGTTTGGCGTCTGCACTGGTTTGCTCGGAGGTCTTTAAGCCATGGCAAAGCGGTTCGGCGGCAAATACAGCCCACAGGGAGATGAATCGGAAAACGCCCCACTGCCGAGGGGTCAGTTTGACGGCGCACGGGTCGAGCCCGCTGGCGCACGTGCGAATATTCTGTTTCTACCCGCCATTCCTTTGGTGTTTCTGTCCCTGAACGACGGCGCGATTGGTATGACACTGGGGCTGGTCGCCGCTGGTTTTCTGACGGCGGCCGCATTCTTGCTGCGAGAAGGTCTGAGAGCTGAGGCCGCGTACAATGCCCGCAAAACCGCCCGACGCCCTGCTTTTCCGCGGAAGATATTTGCCAGTGTTCTCACCGGCCTTGGTGCTGGCCTTGCGTCTTACAGGTCCGAGTTTCTGGACGCTGAAGCGGCAGCGCAGGTCAGCCTGTTGGCCCCCGTGCTGTTTGGTGTTGCAGCGACCGTTCTGCATTCTGTCTCATTCGGGCTTGATCCGATGAAGAACAAGGGCATGGAGGGAGTCGACACCTTTCAGCAAGACCGCGTGGCGCGCGTGGTCGATGATGCCGAGAAACACTTGTCGGAAATGACGGATGCCATAAAACGCGCTGGCGATCGACGTGTCGAAGCCCGGGTCGAGCGATTTCAGGACACCGCACGTGACCTGTTCCGCACGGTCGAGGAAGACCCCCGCGATCTGGCCGGTGCCAGAAAATATCTGACTGTGTATCTACAGGGCGCGCGTGATGCGACTGTCAAATTTGCTGATGTCTATGCGCGCACCCGCGACGCGCAGGCACTGGCCGACTATTCCGCCCTTCTGGACGATCTGGAACAGAATTTTGCCGCGCGTACGCGGAAAATGCTATTGGATGACCGCAGTGATCTGACGGTCGAAATCGACGTGTTGCGTGAAAGATTGCAGCGCGAAGGCGTCCGGCTGGACTGACCGGCCATATTTGAGCGAGGAACATACCCATGTCCGATGAGATCAAGAACAAGGCAGTTCAGGCCGAGACTCTGGTACAGGAAGTCACCGCAGTTGCCCTACCCGAACCGCAAGCCGAAGTCGTGTCGTTGGAGGAAGCCGACGAACCCGTCAGCGCCGAAATTCGCAAGCGGATGAATGAAATCGACATGGACAACACCAATTCGATTGTCGCGTTTGGCTCGTCCGCTCAGGCCGAGCTGCAGGAAATCAGCCAGGCCATGCTTGCGGATGTGCGCAACAAGGATGTCGGCCCGGCCGGAGACAGCCTGCGCAATATCGTGACCACAATCCGCGGTTTCTCGGTCAGTGAACTTGACGTGCGGCGCGAGCGCAGCTGGTGGGAGAAACTGTTGGGCAGGGCTGCACCGTTTGCAAAATTCACAGCGCAATACGAAGAGGTTCAAGGCCAGATCGATCGCATTACCGACGATCTTCTGGGGCATGAGCATACGCTGCTCAAGGATATCAAATCTCTGGATCTGCTTTATGAGAAGACCTTGGGCTTTTATGACGAACTGGCGCTGTACATCGCTGCGGGCGAAGAGAAGCTGACCGAGCTGGACAGCCACGACATCCCTGAAAAGGAAGCCGAAGTTCAGGCCGCTCCGGAAGACCAGCAAGTGATGAAGGCACAGGAACTGCGTGACATCCGTGCGGCGCGTGACGACCTAGAACGCCGGGTTCATGACCTGAAACTGACACGACAGGTCACGATGCAGTCGCTGCCGTCGATCCGTTTGGTTCAAGAAAACGACAAATCGCTGGTCACTAAGATCAACTCGACGCTGGTGAACACGGTCCCGCTGTGGGAAACACAGCTGGCCCAGGCGGTTACGATACAACGCAGCGCCGAAGCCGCCGCCGCGGTGCGGGATGCCAACGACCTGACGAACGAGCTTTTGACTTCGAATGCGGCCAACCTACGAGAATCGAACAAGATGATCCGCCAAGAGATGGAGCGCGGCGTGTTCGACATCGAAGCGGTCAAGCAGGCCAATGCCGACCTGATTGGCACCATCAACGAAAGCCTTGCCATTGCCGACGAGGGCAAGGCGAAACGCGCCGCAGCCGAAGCCGAGTTGCAGAAGATGGAAAAGGAACTGCGCGACACTTTGGCGGCCGCCAAGGCGCGCCGCGACGGAACCGGCGACACTGCCGGTACGGCGGTTCCCGGCTAAGGGCGGGATCGGCGTGCGGGCCTTCGGTTACTTGAAAGGGACCTTGGGGATGGTATCGCTTTTGGCTCTGGCCAATTGCGATGAGACCCTGACGTCATCCGTTGTTCCGCAACCTCGCCCGACACCCGCCCCCGTAGCAGCCAATGCCTATGTGCCGCCGTCGGCCGCAAGTCAGGATCTGGCGCGTTTTTATCAGCGGGTTGAACGGGATTTGCTGGTGCGGGGGCTTTTGCGCACCGATGGGGGCGGTCCGGACACTCCTTATGATGCCGACGATCTGGCGCGGAATTTCGAAGCGATTGCGTTTTACAGCGAATATCCGACGCAAAGCGTCGCGGCTGGCTCGCGTCAGACGGACGGGCAACTCAGCCGATGGTCCGGCTCTGTCCGCATACAGACCGAGTTCGGGCCTTCCGTGCTTCCCTCTGCACGGAAGCAAGATGCAGATCAGGTGCGGTCCTTTGCAACCCGACTGGCCAGATTGACCGATCATCCGGTTTCCGTCGTCTCTCGCAACGCCAATTTCCATGTCTTTTTTGCAGGCAAGGATGACAGCGCCTATGTCGTGTCCCGCCTCAAACAGCTGATCCCGAATATCAGTCAGGACTCGTTGAATCTGGTGGCCAATCCACGTGCTAATTTCGACTGTCTGGTGTTTGCATCGGCAACGACTTCATCACCACACAGATACGTACGTGCCGTGTCCCTCATTCGGGCCGAACTGACGGATCTGGGTCGCCAAAGCTGCATTCACGAAGAAATTGCTCAGGGTCTTGGTTTGTCCAATGACAGCCCGGCAGCGCGACCTTCGATTTTCAACGATGATGACGAATTTGCCCTGCTGACCAGTCACGACGAAAAGCTGCTGACGATGTTGTACGACCCACGGTTGCAGCCCGGCGTAGACGTTGATGAAGCGCGACCCATTGTACGAATTATCGCACATGAATTGATGGGGCAGTCGCTCTGACCCCAAGGACAGGAGAACCCAAATGGGAATATTCGATTTTCTGACCGGAGAATTCATTGATGTCATTCATTGGGTGGACGACACCCGTGACACGATGGTCTGGCGGTTCGAACGTGAGGGCCACGAGATCAAGTATGGCGCCAAGCTGACCGTGCGCGAGGGCCAGGCGGCCGTATTCGTGCACGAAGGCCAGCTGGCCGACGTGTTCACGCCGGGCCTCTACATGCTTGAAACCAACAACATGCCGATCATGACGACGCTGCAACATTGGGATCACGGGTTCCAGTCGCCGTTCAAGTCCGAGATCTATTTCGTCAACACGACCCGGTTCAACGATCTGAAATGGGGCACCAAGAACCCGATCATGCTGCGCGATCCCGAATTCGGCCCGACCCGGATCCGCGCCTATGGCACCTACACGATCCGGGTGAAGGACCCGGCCAAATTTCTGGTCGAGATCGTGGGCACCGACGGTGAATTCACGATGGACGAGATCAGCTTTCAAATCCGCAACATCATCGTGCAGGAATTCAGCCGGGTGATCGCGGGCTCGGGCATCCCGGTTCTGGACATGGCTGCAAACACCGCCGATCTGGGCAAGCTGATCGCGGCCGAGGTCTCGCCCGTGCTCGACGGTTATGGGCTGGAAATGCCGGAATTCTACATCGAAAACATCTCACTGCCGCCGGCGGTCGAGGCGGCGCTGGACAAACGCACCTCGATGGGGCTGGCGGGGGATTTGGGCAAGTTCACCCAGTATTCCGCGGCCGAGGCGATGACGGCGGCCGCCAGTTCCCCGAGCGGAGGCGGCGGCATGGGCGCTGGCCTTGGTATGGGAATGGGCATGGCGATGGCGAACCAGATGTCGAACATGGCAGCGGGTCAGTCGTCAGGCCCGTGGGGCGCGCCCGCGCCCGCTGCCCCGCAACCATCCACGCATGTGGCCCCGCCGCCTCCCCCGCCGGTGGAGCATGTGTGGCATATCGCGGTGGACGGACAGACCAGCGGCCCGTTCTCGAAGGCCAAGATGGGTCGCATGGCCAGTGAGGGCGAGATCACGCGCGACACCTACGTGTGGACGCCCGGTCAGGACGGCTGGAAGAAGGCGGGTGAGGTGCAGGAACTGGCGCAGCTGTTCACGATCCTGCCGCCGCCCCCGCCCGGGGCGTGAGGCATCGGCATGACCGCATCGCGGAAACGCTCGAAGACAGGCGGGCGCAAAGCGCCGCAGCCGCAATTCATCTGCCCTTGCTGCGGTTATGTCACCCTAGCCGAGCGCGGGGCCTATCTTCACTTTCCCCTCGACAAGTGACCACCTATGACCCAGCCTCCTGCCCCGCCATCCGGTTCTGCGGAACATCGTTTTCCATGTGACAATTGCGGCGCCGATTATCGATTCGACCCGCAATCCGGCACTCTGACCTGTGACCATTGCGGCCATTCCGAACCGATCGGTGCCGGCCCCTGGGGCGGCGCCAGCCTGCGCGAGCTGGATTTCGACGCTGCCATCGCCGACCGCCTGCCCGACAGCGAAATCGAAGAGACGCGGGTTCTGTCCTGCCCGAACTGTGCAGCGCAGGTTGAATTTGATCCCGACACCCATGCTGCGGAATGCCCGTTCTGCGCCACCCCGGTCGTGACGGACACCGGGGTGAACCGGCATATCAAACCGAAAGGCGTTCTGCCCTTTGCGCTGGACGAACGCGCCGCCCACAAGGCCATGAGCGACTGGCTGGGAAGGTTGTGGTTCGCGCCGAACGGGTTGAAAGATTATGCCCGCAAGGGTCGCAGGATGCAGGGCATCTATGTGCCCTACTGGACCTTCGACGCCGATACGAAGTCGGCCTATCGCGGAGAGCGCGGCATAGTCTACTATGAAACCCGCACCGTCATGCGGGATGGCAAACGGGTGCATCAACAGGTTCCCAAGGTCCGCTGGACGCCCAAGTCAGGCCGGGTGGCGCGATTTTTTGACGACGTATTGGTATTGGCCTCAAGGTCCCTGCCCAAGGCTTACACGGATGCTCTGGAGCCTTGGGATCTCCCGGCTCTGGAACCTTACCAGCCAGAGTACCTCGCCGGTTTTCGGGCCGAGGCCTATACGGTCGAGCTGAAAGATGGATATGCCGAAGCACGCGCATATATGGCCCGCGTGATTGAGCGGGACGTGCGTTTTGATATTGGGGGCGACAGGCAACGCATCCATGCAGTGGACACCGATGTGCGCGATGTCACGTTCAAGCATATCCTGCTGCCGGTCTGGTTGGCGGCGTACAAGTATCGCGGTCAGACGTATCGTTTCGTGGTGAACGGCCGGACAGGCCGGGTTCAGGGAGAGCGCCCTTGGTCGGCAATCAAGATCACGATCGCCGTTGTGCTTGGCCTGCTGGTTGCCGCGGGCATCGGATACCTGATGGCGACCGGA
Source organism: Ruegeria sp. THAF33 (assembly GCF_009363615.1). NCBI lineage: Bacteria > Pseudomonadati > Pseudomonadota > Alphaproteobacteria > Rhodobacterales > Roseobacteraceae > Ruegeria > Ruegeria sp. THAF33. Next base: position 2,378,652 of record NZ_CP045384.1, read on the forward strand.
CAGCAATGACCTTCGGGGGTTCCTCCGCCGAAAACTCCGCGGCGGAACCCCTTGAACATCCCCGGCTTCTCACCCATCCTGCCGCCGGCTGCCCCGGAGGAGAAGACGACGTGACCCTGGCCGACCTGAACACGCTTCTGACCGCGCGCCATTCCTGCCGCGCCTTTCGGCCCGACCCGGTGCCACGTGGTGACATCGAACAGATCGTGGCCAGCGCGTCGCGGGTGCCAAGCTGGTGCAATGCGCAACCTTGGCAATTGGTCGTCACCAGCAAAGACGAAACCGACAGGTTCCGCGACGCGATGTCAAACGAAGCCAGGAACGGCACGCCGGCCCCCGATCTTCCTTTTCCCGTTTCCTACTCCGGCGTGTATCAAGACCGGCGCCGGACGTGTGGCTGGGCGCTTTACAGCGCGGTTGGCATAGAACGGGGGGACCGCGAAGGATCGGCTCAGCAAATGATGCAGAACTTCGCCCTCTTTGGCGCACCACATTGTGCCATCATCTCAAGCCCGGTAGAGCTGGGACCTTATGGTGCAATGGATTGCGGCGGCTTTGTCACGGCTTTTGCGCTCGCCGCTCAGGCTTTGGGCGTGGCAACCATCCCGCAAGCGGCATTGGCGGCGTACAGCCCTTTTTTGCATCAGTATTTTCAGATCCCCGATGACCGGTTGATCCTGTGCGCAATTTCCTTTGGCTATTCGGATATGGATCATCCTGCAAACAGCTTTCGTACGGAACGCGCGGCATTGGGTGACTTTGTGGACTGGCGCGGCTAAACCATCGCTCAGGCAGGCTCAACGTTTCGGGGGGAGGAACCAAGTGCGCGCATTGCTGCAAAGGGTGACACAGGCCAAAGTGTCGGTGCAAGGCACCGTCATCGGCAAAACTGGTCCCGGGCTCATGATTCTAGTCTGCGCCATGCAGGGCGACAGCAAGGCACAGGCAGAAAAACTGGCCGAGAAAACCGCAAAACTGCGGATTTTCAAGGATGACGCCGGCAAGATGAACCGCTCGCTTCTGGATGTTGAAGGCTCTGCTTTGGTGGTCAGCCAGTTCACACTGGCGGCGGACACCTCCAGCGGCAATCGCCCCGGATTTTCAAACGCAGCCCCGCCCGAGTTGGGAGAGCAATTGTACAAGGTCTTCGCAGAGCACCTTGCCGCGCAGGGTATCGCGGTGGAAACCGGGCAGTTCGGCGCGGACATGGCGGTTGAGCTTGTAAATGACGGGCCGGTCACGATCTGGGTGGAGAATTGATGGATATTGAAAAGCAAGCTGTCAGGTTGTGGCAGGCCGGTGTTGATGCCGTCGGCGGGTATAAGGCCACCCTGGCCGCCTTGCCTGATGTCCCGAAACCAGACCGTATTCTGGCCGTGGGCAAACCCGCCGCAGCCATGGCGCGGGCTGCGCTGGAGCATTTCGGCGCCATCCCCACGCTTGTGGTCACCAAAGACGGGCATGGCCACGACCTGCCGGCCGGGGTCGAGGTGATCGAAGCGTCACACCCCGTTCCGGACGACCGCAGCCTGGCGGGCGGACGGGCACTGCGCCTGGCCATGGAACAGATGGGGCCCGGATCACATGTTCTGCTGCTGGTCTCGGGCGGCGCGTCATCCCTGGCCGAGGACCTGCTTCCCGGAACATCGCTGGCGGATCTCGAGGCGTTGAACCGCGAACTGTTGTCCAAAGGGCTGGATATCCGCGCAATGAATGCCGAGCGGCGCAAGCTGTCGCGCATCAAGGGCGGCGGTCTGCTGTCCCATTTCGCCGGAGACCGCGCCACTGTTCTGGCGATTTCGGATGTGCCCGGAGACGATCTGAACGTCATCGGTTCCGGGATCGGAGCATTGCCCGACAAGCATTCCTTTGCTGCCAGCACCCGGATCGTCGCTTCAAACGCGCATGCCCGCAATGCCGCTGCCAAAGCAGCGGAAACAATGGGGCTGAGGGTTTTGACCAATGATGAGGCCTTGCACGACGACTATTTGCAGGTCGCGGCTCGTCTTGGGCCCATGCTGCGTGGAATGGAAAAAGGCGTGATGATCTTTGGCGGAGAACCGACCGTGGTCTTGCCTGATTACCCGGGACGTGGTGGTAGAAATCAGGCCCTTGCGCTTGCTTTGGCAAAAGAGATCGCGGGACAAACGGATCTTGCGGTGATTGTGGGCGGCACCGACGGCACGGATGGCCCGACCAATGCGGCGGGTGGAATCATAACAGGGACAACCTGGGGTGAGGGCGCCGAACGCGCCCTTCAAAACGCCGATAGCGGGTCTTTCCTGGAAAAAGTCCAAGGCCTGCTGACAACCGGGCCAACCGGCACCAATGTCATGGATCTGGTTGTCGCGATACGTGGATGAATTGACGCTTATCATGCCGCTTTGGCCCGCAATCGACCAGAAACTACCCGAAAATGCAGAATGTACCTGAACACCCACTCAGCAATTGCCGCGAACCGGACAACAAAGCGAAGGCTTCGGCCTTCGGCATTTAGGAGAAATAACCTTGCCCGGTTCACGGAAATAAGCCAACGTTGACTCATGCGTCAACAAAAAGCCCCCCAAGGGGCCGGAACCACTCAATAGGGAGAACACTCAATGAATGAACAAATAACGCATATGGCCGGTCAGGTCACAGCCGGGAAGATGACTCGCCGCGAATTCATGGGGAAAGCCGCGGCCCTGGGTGTTTCGGCGGCGGTGGCCAGCACGATGTTCGCAGACGCAGCACGCGCGGCTGGCCCGAAAAAAGGCGGTGACCTGAAATTTGGCCTTCAGGGTGGCGAATCCACCAACTCGCTTGATCCAGCGACCTATGCCAGCTCGGTTCCGTTCCAGAACGGCAAACAGTTTGGCGACCAGCTTGTGGAAGTTGCACCCGATGGGTCCATCGAACCGCGTCTGGCGGAAAGTGTCGAAGGCAGCGCGGATGCCAAGGTTTGGACGTTCAAACTGCGTCAAGGTGTCGAATTCCACAACGGCAAAACCATGACCAGCGAGGACGTGCTGAAGACAATGCAGCGCCACTCGAACGAAGACTCCAAGTCTGGTGCCCTTGGTATCATGAAGGGCATCGAGTCGATGAAAGCCGATGGCGACAATTTCCAGGTCACTCTGTCCGAGCCAAACGCTGACCTTCCGTATCTGATGGCCGACTACCACCTGATCATTCAGCCCGATGGCGGCATGGACAATCCCGGAGCAGGTATCGGAACCGGACCATACAAGGTGGAAGTAGACGAACCCGGTGTGCGCCACTTGTTCACAAAATACGAGAACCACTGGAACTCTGATTTTGGTAACTTCGACAGTGTTGAAGTCGTGGTTATCAATGACGCAACAGCGCGTACCGCTGCATTGCAATCGGGTCAGGTCCACGCCATCAACCGTGTTGAACCAAAGGTCGCTGACCTGCTGGGGCGCGCACCCAATCTGACCGTGCACTCGACCGCTGGCCGCGGCCACTATGTCTTTATCATGCACTGCGATACCGCACCGTTCGACAACAACGAACTGCGCACGGCCCTGAAGTATGCCATCAACCGTGCGGATCTGGTGGACAAAGTACTCCGCGGCTATGGCTCGATCGGTAACGACATGCCGATTAACGCAGCCTATCCACTGTTTGACGAGACAATCGAACAGCGCGAGTTCAGCGTGGAAAAAGCCGCCGAGCACTACAAGAAGTCCGGTCATGACGGTTCGCCGATTATTCTTCGTGTTGCAGACGGTGCCTTCCCGGGTGCCGTGGATGCCGCAGCCCTGTTCCAACAGACAGCGGCCCAAGCTGGAATTCCCCTGGAAATCAAGCGCGAGCCAAATGACGGCTACTGGTCCGAGGTTTGGAACGTACAGCCCTTCTGTGCCTCTTACTGGGGCGGTCGTCCGGTGCAGGACCAGATGTATTCGACCGCGTATCTGTCGACGGCTGACTGGAACGATACACGTTTCAAAGTTCAGGCATTTGACGACCTGCTGTTCGCGGCTCGTGCAGAACTGGATGTCGAGAAACGCAAGGGCATCTATAGCCAGATGGGCCGCATGGTCCGTGATGAAGGCGGTCTGATTTGCCCGATGTTCAACGATTTTGTCGAAGGTGTCAGCAACCAACTGGATGGTTGGGAAAGCGACCCGACACAGGAAATGATGAACGGCAACATGTCCCGCAAAATGTGGTTCGTCTGATACGGGCATCGGATAATGCATCCTATCATAAAACTGGTTTCCCAGCGCCTCGCGCTGGGAATTCTATTGCTGTTCGGCGCTTCGGCCTTGATTTTTGGCCTGACCGAAGCTCTTCCCGGAGACGCCGCGCAAGCCGTCCTGGGGCAGTCCGCAACCCCCGAGGCCTTGGCCAACCTTCGCGAAGAAATGGGCCTGAACCGCCCGGCCCTGACCCGTTATTTTGAATGGCTGGGCGGCATCGTTCAGGGCGACCTTGGCCAATCGCTGACCAACAAGCTTGATATTGCCGAGAGCATCGGAAAACGCCTCGGGAACACGTTGTTCCTGGCTTGTGTCGCGGCAATCGTGTCCGTCCCGCTTGCGATCTTTCTGGGTCTGCTGGCTGTCCGGTTCCGCAATCGCTGGCCCGACAAACTGATTTCCGCCGTCACGCTGACAACGGTTTCCATCCCCGAGTTCCTGATCGGCTACGTCGTGATCTACTACATCTCGGTCAAACTGGGATGGTTTTCCTCGCTTGCGATGATCAACGACTCGATGTCGTTCTGGCAAAAGCTGAACGCGATTGCGCTGCCTGCCTTCGTTCTGACACTGGTGGTCCTGGCGCAGATGATGCGGATGACCCGCGCTGCAATTCTGAACCTCATGCAATCAGCCTATATCGAAACGGCCGAACTCAAGGGCCTGAGCACGTTTCAGGTCATCGCGCGGCATGCCTTTCCCAACGCAATTTCGCCCATCGTGAACGTTGTCATGCTGAACCTCGCCTACCTCGTTGTCGGCGTCGTCGTGGTCGAAGTCGTGTTCGTCTATCCCGGCATGGGGCAGTACCTTGTGGACGCCGTGACCAAGCGTGACGTGCCGGTTGTTCTGGCCTGCGGCGTGGTGTTCGCGGCTGTTTACATCGGCCTGAACATGGTCGCGGATATCGTCTCGATCCTCGCCAACCCAAGACTGAGGCATCCGAAATGAAAAACATCCCTATTTCGGCTCTGATTGGCCTCATATTCACCGGCGCCTATTTCTTCGTGGCCATTGCTGCCCCGTTGATCGCGCCTTACGGGATGGCAGAAGTGGTCGGCGATGTATGGGAGCCGGCCAGCGCCGAACACCTGCTGGGCACCGACAATATCGGCCGTGACCTGCTGACCCGCATGATCTATGGCGGTCGCACCACGATCTTCATTGCCGCCGCAGCGACATTGCTCAGCTTCTTGACCGGTACATCGCTTGGTCTTCTGGCCGCCGTTCTGGGCGGTTGGGCGGATCAGGCGCTTAGCCGGACGGTCGATCTGATCATGTCGATCCCTACGCTGATCCTTGCGCTGGTCATTCTGGCCATCGTTCCGGTCACTGTTCCGATCCTGATCCTTGTCATGGGGCTTTTGGATGCGACACGCCCTTATCGCCTTTCGCGCTCCGTCGCCGTGGATATCAACGTGATGGACTATGTCGAAGCCGCCAAATTGCGTGGTGAGGGGCGGACATGGATCATCTTCCGGGAAATCCTGCCGAATGCATTGTCACCGCTGGTGGCCGAGTTCGGCCTGCGGTTCATTTTCATGGTGCTGTTCATCTCTACCCTGTCCTTCCTGGGTCTCGGCGTTCAACCGCCGCTGGCCGACTGGGGTGGCATCGTGAAGGAAAACAAGGACGGCATCGTGTATGGCATTGGCGCGGCCCTGTACCCCGCGGTGGCCATCGCGACGCTCGCGATCTCGGTCAATCTTGTGGCCGACTGGATCCTCAACCGTACTACATCGCTGAAAGGAGGTCGGGGATGAGTGATACCCTTCTCAAGGTCCGTGACCTCAAGATCGGTGCGACCGTTTACCCACCGGGTGAGAAACCCCATGACATCGAAATCGTGCACGGGGTCAGCTTTGACCTTGAGCGCGGCAAGGTATTGGGGCTGATCGGTGAATCCGGCGCTGGGAAATCCACCATCGGTCTTGCCTCGATGGCCTATGGCCGGGGTGGCGTTGAAATCACCGGCGGCGAAGTCTGGGTCAACGGGCGCGACATCCTGAAATCATCGCATGGCGATATTCGGAATCTGCGCGGGGGCGAGGTTGCCTATGTCTCGCAATCTGCCGCCGCGTCGTTCAACCCGGCCAAGAAGATCATGGATCAGGTTGTCGAAGCGGCTGTCGAGCACAAGAAGTTTTCGCGCAAAGAGGCCGAGGCCCGCGCGCGTGAGCTGTTCGCAAAGCTGGGCTTGCCTGACCCTGACAACATCGGCAACCGTTATCCGCACCAGGTTTCGGGCGGTCAGTTGCAGCGTTGCATGACCGCATTGGCACTGTGTCCTGAACCCGATCTGGTGGTGTTCGACGAACCGACCACGGCGCTGGATGTTACCACCCAGATCGATGTTCTTATGGCGATCAAGGATGCCATACGCGATACCGGCGTTGCCGCTTTGTACATCACGCATGACCTGGCGGTTGTTGCGCAGGTCAGCGACGATATCATGGTTTTGCGGATGGGTGACACAGTCGAATACGGCAGCACCGATCAGATCATCAACAACCCACAGGAAGAATATACTCAGGCTTTGGTCTCGGTGCGTTCGATCGAGCACGAAGAAAAGCAGCCCACACCGGAACCACTGCTTACCGTTGACGGGATCACCGCGCGCTACAAGGGGCTGAACTTCGACGTGCTGCATAACGTCAATGTCGAGCTTCATCCGGGGCAGACGCTGGCGGTCGTGGGCGAATCCGGTTCGGGCAAATCCACGCTGGCCCGGGTGATCACCGGCCTGTTGCCGCCGCGCGATGGCGAGATCCGTTTTGCCGGTCGCACGCTGTCGCCGGACCTTGCGGGGCGTTCTCGCGAGGATCTGCGCGAGTTGCAGATGATCTATCAGATGGCGGACGTGGCAATGAACCCACGCCAGACCGTCGGCACCATCATCGGCCGCCCGTTGGAGTTCTATTTCAACATGCGTGGCGCTGAAAAGCGCAAGCGGATCATCGAGCTGTTGGATGAGATCGAGTTGGGCGAAAAGTTCATCGACCGCTATCCTGCGGAACTGTCCGGAGGTCAGAAGCAGCGTGTCTGTATCGCCCGGTCACTGGCAGCCAAGCCCAAGATGATCATCTGTGACGAGGTCACTTCGGCGCTGGATCCGCTGGTGGCAGACGGCATTCTCAAACTGCTGCTGGATCTGCAGAAGATCGAGGACGTGGCTTATCTGTTCATCACCCACGATCTGGCGACGGTCCGCGCGATCAGCGACAGTATCGCGGTGATGTATCAGGGGCGCGTGGCACGTTATGGCTCGAAGAGTCAGGTGCTGAGCCCGCCCTTCGACGATTATACCGACCTGCTGCTCAGTTCGGTGCCTGAAATGCATCTGGGCTGGCTGGAAGAGGTTGTCGCCCATCGCAAGATGGAAAGCGCCGGCAACTGATCCGGTTCGTGACATTTCGATGAAGGTTTGAAATCCCGGCACCTTGTTTGAAGACAGGTGTCGGGATTTTGCTATTGGGGGCGCAAAGTGGCAGCCCGAGGACGTCAAATCTCTTAGGGTCGCCGGAACGCAATGTCTCTCAAAGGGCCTCGACATGGACCGCAAGCTACTTCTCATCATTCTGGACGGTGTCCCCTATTGCAACTTTCGTCGCCTGTTCGGCAATCTCGAAGGCTGGGTCGACAGCGGAGAAGCACGGCTTTGGAAACTGCGCGCGGTGCTGCCTTCGACATCGGCCAGTTGCTATGCGTCGATCCACACGGGCGTGACGCCGCAAGAGCATGGCTGCACCGGAAATGGAAACGTCTTCCGGCTGAGCCACAAGGACGTATTCAGCCAGGTGCGTGAAGCCGGTGGGGTGACCGGGGCGGTGACACACAGCTATTGGTCGCAGTTCTTCAACCGTCATCCCTTCGATTACGTCCGCGACATCGAATATGACGAACCCGAAAGCGCGACGATCAACCATGGCCGTTTTCACAGCATGACGGGCTATGGCAAAGCCAATCAGATGACGCCATCCGATGTCGACCTGTATGCCACTCTGACCAATCTGTGCCTTCGTTTCGGGCTGGACTATGGCATTCTGCACACCTGCACGCTGGACAGTATGGGCCACCGTTTCTTCCACGATTGTGAAGAAATGGATCACGCTTGCTTTGTCGCCGACGAGATGCTGGCCCCTTTCATCCCCCGCTGGCGCCAGTTGGGATATGAAGTGATCGTCACCGCGGATCACGGCCAGGACGAGCGTGGGCACCACGGCGGGCGCGGCCCGCTGCAACAGGAAACGGCGCTGTATTATTTCGGCGACGCCGAAGGACCGGACTCCGAGACCGTCATAAGCCAATTGCAATTGGCCCCGACCATTCTGAGCCGAATGGGCGCCCCCATTGCAGAGACAATGAAGGCCGAACCGTTTCTGCGGTAACACGCAAGCAGCTTCGGGGCCGCTTATGCGGCCTTCGCAGCTACCACTGTCGCAAACACCTGATATCCATAAAGAGACCCGTTTCGAGCACGTCTTTCGTGCTCGGCCACAAGCCCTTCTGCCAGTTCTTTTCCGATATCACCCCGCTCGTACATTTGCTTGGTGGTCAGGGCGACCCAAGGCAACATCTGCTCGGCTGTCGAGACAACTCTGCTCTGCACGTCAAAATGTTGCATGGAAAGTCCGGCATCGGAAATCATTGACCTGAGTTTTGCGACGATAAAAGGATCGGTCACAAACTCGCGCACAAACTCCTTTGCGCATATATCCAGTGGATCATTCGGAAAAGCATTGAAGGTCGCTTTTGAGAAATCAGCGTCACAGACGATCAAGATCCCATCGGGTTTCAGCACTCTGAAGGCCTCGGCAACCAACGATTTGGGGTCTTCTACATGCGTGAGCACCGTGTGCATGATAACCGCATCGACGGCATCATCCTCCAGCGGAAGCGCGGCACCGTCTGCAACCTTGAAAGTCAGGTTCGAATACTCCTTGGCCCGCGTGTTGGCTTCCGAGACAAATCCTTTCGAAGGTTCGAAACCTATGACCTTCGCCGGGTGGCAGTGTGATGCGATGCGACGTGTGACGGCGCCTGCACCGGCGCCGACCTCGACAACCGTCGATGCATCCGTGACGTTCAGATGACCCAGATACGCGGCCACGATCCGCTCCATCGTCGGGTCTGCTTGCCGCTGGTCCATCGAATCCGCAAACAGCTTGATGAATTCAGGCCCTGCGGCATCGACGTTCTGAAAGGGGTCGGCCATAAGGTAAGATTTCCTCGGATAATTTGAGGGAGCTTACCACAGCCAGCCGATTTTCGGCATACAGGCCCCAAAAGGACCCGAGCCTTCAAATCACTGCATCAGTCGTAGGACCAGATCCCCTGCCCCAGCGCTTCTATCGCAACCGAGATACGCTCAAAACTGTCGGCCGCACGTTTCACCGCGGTTCGTGCGCGCAGATAGCCGTGCACAAGACCGAATTCATTGATCCAGTGGGCCTGCCCGCCCGCCGCATTGATCCGACTGCAATAAATTTGCCCGTCGTCACGCAGCGGATCGCAATCAGCCGTTACAACCACGGTCGGTGGCAGGTTTGAATAGTCACTGTCCTGCAATGGCGCATAGGTCGGATCGCCCTGGGGCGGATCGCCCGCGCATCGGACGGTTTCATAGAACCTGATTTCATCCAACGTCAGCAAGGGGGCCTGGGCATGTTCCTGGTAGGACCCCTGACTGCGGTCCCCTCCGAGGCCCGGATAGATCAGCACCTGCCCCAAGATCCCGTCCAAACGCCCGCGCGCGTAGTGGGATACGGCAGCAGCCAGATTTCCACCGGCGCTGTCACCGGCCAAAATCAAAGGGTCTCCGAATTCATTTGCCGCCCAGTTCGCAGCGCTCCAACAGTCATCAAACTGTGCCGGGTGCACATGTTCAGGGCACAGCCGGTAATCGACGGCGACGACCCGGTACCCGGTTTGGTTGCATAATTCAGCGCAAACATCGTCGTGACTTTCCAGACCACCAACAACGAAACCGCCACCATGAAAATAGATGACGGTTCGGGTTGGTTGCCCGGCAGAGTAAATTCGAACCGGAACACCATCGGCCGCCCGGTCCTGAGTTTCAACGCCAGCCGGGCGTGGTTGGCGAAAGTCCTGACACATGGTGTCATAGACACGGCGCTGATCCTCGATCGACAGCTCGACCGCGTCATCGGGATAGCTTTCGGCCGTGCGACGTATGAACGCCCAGGTTTCTTCGTCGATCAGGCGTTCATAGTCCATTGTCCCTCCGGCTTATTCAGACCACTCCCATGGCCGGGTGTATACGCCCAGCACTTTTGCAACATCGTCTTCCGAAGATCCGTTCGCGTCAAGCTGCGCGACAAGGCCGCGTTTCTTATCATCAATGACGGAAACCACCCGCGCCGCCAAACCGGCATCCTCGAGGGCGCCGTTGTAGATACGAGTGATGGCCTGTTTCCGAAGTTCAGGCTTGAACACCTTGCCAACGGCCGTTTTGGGCAGCTCATCCAGAATGGTCATGTGCTTGGGTTGCGCCGCACGTTCATGCACGTGAACCTTGCAGTAATCCATCAGCTCTTTTTCGGTGACAGACGCGCCCTCGACCAGTTCGACAAAGGCGCAGGGAACTTCACCGGAATGCGCATCCGGCTGGCCGATGGCACCGGCAAAAGCGACGGCCTCGTGACCCAGCAAAGCCTCTTCGATCTCGGCAGGGTCGATGTTGTGACCGCCACGAATGATCAGGTCCTTGGCGCGACCGGTGATCCATAGATACCCATCTTCGTCGAAGCGCCCCAGATCGCCCGTGCGCAGGTACTTGTCGAAGTGATACAGGTTAACGTTTTTGTCGGCCTCAGTGTAGGTATTGCCCGCATAGACACCAGGGTTCGAGATGCAGATCTCACCGATTTGATCAGTGTCGCACTCGGTCGGTCCGTCTGGCCCATCCTGCAAGATCTTGACGTCTGTATAGGGGAACGGAATACCGATCGATCCGATCTTTTTCTCACCATCCACCGGGTTGCACGAAACCAGACATGTGGCCTCTGTCAGACCGTACCCTTCGACAATGGTGACGCCGGTCGCTTCTTCAAAGCGGCGGAACAGTTCCACCGGCAGCGGGGCCGAGCCCGAGAAGGCCGTTTTTACGCTTGAGATATCGGCATCGACAGGGCGCTGCATCTTGGCTGAAATCGCGGTTGGCACGGTGATGATGAAGCTCACCTTCCAACGCTCGATCAGCTTCCAGAAATTGTCGAACACCCCGTCGCCGCGATATCCCTGTGGCGTCGGGAAAACCACATGGGCACCGGATGATACGGCCGCCATCACAATGACATGCACCGCAAAAACGTGGAACATGGGCAGCGGGCACATGATGACGTCGTTTTCGTCAAACAGAAGCGTGTTCCCCAACCAGCCGTTGTAGATCAGGCCGGAATACTTGTGCTGCGCCACCTTCGGCATACCCGTGGTACCGCCGGTATGGAAATAACAGGCGACACGATCTTCCTTGCTGTCTTCAAACGTCAGCGTCGTCGGTTGCTTGGCCAGTTCCGTGTGGAAGTTCTTGTAATCCGCATGGGCAAGCTTTTCCTTGTCGCCCATCTTGGGGCGCAGAAACGGCACCAGCCATGATTTGGGCGGGGTCAGATACCGGTTCAGGTCGATTTCCAGAATGGTATTGACCTTGGGTGCGTGGCGCACCGCCTCTTCGACCTTCTGCGCGACATCTGTTTTCGGGAAAGATTTCAGCGTCACCACGACCTTCGCGCCGGTCTCGCGCAGGATCGCGGCGATCTGTTCCGGTTCAAGCAAGGGGTTGATCGGATTCACGATCCCCGCAACCGCGCCGCCCATCATCGTGACCAGTGTTTCGTTGCAGTTGGGCAGCACATAGGCGACCACGTCCTTTTCACCCACACCCAGCGAGCGGAACAGGTTTGCCGCCTGGTTGACCTGAGCCAGAAGTTGCGACCAGGTCAGGGTCTCGGCCTTGTCCTTCGGGCCCGAGAACAGTTGGAAGCTCATGGCATTGTGGTTGGGGAACTTCCCTGCGGTGCGCGACAAAAGCTGATGGAAGGTGACGGGCAAATCCCGATCCTCCCACGGCATTTCCTGTTCCATGCGCTTCTTGTCTTCCAAACCCACAAAGGCCATGTGGTTCCTCCCGTATTATTCTCCCGCGTTTTGCGCGGGCTTGTTGTTCGCAACCAAGATGGAAGCAAAACGAACCTCGCGCAAGCGAGGCCTTAGCCTTCAGGGGGAGTAAAATGTAGAATGACGCTACGGCGAATTCGCAAGTGCCGGAGCGTCACTCTTATTCTGCGGCGACACCATCGGTGAACTGCAACCGGGCAAGGCGTGCATACAGCCCGTCCTGAGACACCAGATCCTCGTGGCGGCCTTGTGCCACGATGCGGCCTTCCTCCAGCACGATGATGCGGTCGGCTTTCTTAACGGTTGCCAATCTGTGCGCGACGATCAGGGTCGTGCGGCCGGCGCGCATCTTGTCCACCGCGCCCTGCACTGCGCGTTCGCTTTCCGCATCCAGCGCCGAGGTCGCCTCGTCGAGCAGCAGAACCGGCGCGTCGCGCAGGATTGCGCGGGCAATGGCAATACGCTGCTTCTGCCCGCCAGACAGCATGACACCGCGTTCGCCGACAAAGCTGTCATATCCTTGGGGCAAGGCCGCAATAAAATCATGCGCGGCAGCGGCCCGGGCGGCGGCCTCGACTTCTGCATCCGAGGCGTCCAGACGGCCAAAGCGGATGTTTTCCCGCGCGGATGCAGCAAAGATCACAGGATCCTGAGGCACCAGAGCCATGTGGCGGCGGAAATCTGACCGGTTGATGTCGCGCAGATCAAGACCGTCCAGCGTCACGCGGCCCGAGTTCGGATCATAGAACCGCTGGATCAGTTGGATCACGGTTGTTTTTCCTGCCCCGGATGGCCCGACGAATGCGACCGTCTCGCCTGGCTTCACCAGAAGTGACAGATGATCCAGTGCAACCGTATCGGGCCGCGCGGGATAGCGGAAGCTGACATCTTCAAACCGGATTTCGCCCTGAATGTTCTTGGGAAGCGCTTTGGGATTGGCAGGGTCGGTCACGGTATCTTCTGCATGCAGCAGCTCGACCAGACGTTCGGTGGCCCCTGCGGCACGCTGAAGTTCGCTCCAGATTTCGGACAGGGCGGCGACCGAGCCCGCCATGATGATCGAATAGATGACGAACTGGATCAGAACGCCTTCGGTCATCACGCCATTTCGCACGTCATTGGCACCCATCCACAGAACGCCCACGATACCCGAGAAAACCAGGAAGATCACGATCACCGTCAGCACCGCGCGGGTCTGTATGCGGCGCAGCGAGACGGCATAGGATGTCTCGGTCATCTCACTGAACTGCTGGCGGCTGGCCTGTTCATGAGAAAATGCCTGAACGGTCTGTACCGCGCCCAATGCCTCACCCGCGTTGCCGGACGAGGCCGCGATCCAGTCCTGATTCTCGCGGCTGATCACGCGCAGACGGCGACCAAGTACAAGGATCGGCACGATGACCACCGGGATCAGCAACAATACCAGCCCGGTCAGCTTGGCGGATGTCAGCAACATCAGAACCAGCCCACCGACGAACATCAGTATGTTTCGCAGGGCAATGGACACGGACGAGCCGAGAACAGATTGGATCAGCGTCGTGTCAGTGGTGATCCGGCTCAGCACCTCACCGGTCATGATTCGCTCATAGAATTCCGGGCTCATACCGATGACCCGATCAAACACCGCCTTGCGGATATCGGCCACTACCCGTTCGCCCAGACGGGTCACAAGCGCATACCGAATACCGGTGCCCACGGCCAGAACGGCAGCGATGACCAGCGCGGCCAGAAAATACCAATCCAGAAGCTCTCCATCCTGAATTCGGAAATTGTCGACCACGCGCCGCACCGCCAATGGCAGCGTCAGGGTCATGCTGGCCGTCAGAATCAACGCCAGCGTCGCGCCGATCATCAGGAATTTGTAGGGTTTCATGAACGGCCAAAGCGAGGCCAGAACCCCAATCTTCTTTGAACGGGCGCGTTCCTCGGAGGCTCCGGGCGCTGCGGTATGCGTTGGCTTGCTGGCGGCTTGTCTTGCCATGTCTGGCCCTTGTATCCTGAACCGTACTGAGTGACCGCTTTCTTGGAGGTAGCGGCAGGTATGGTCAAGCATCACAACCGCAATCGGCAGGTCGAAAGGGCCATTTGACGCAGAATTTCAAGGAAGGCGTGGAGCGGGTAGACGGAATCGAACCGACATAGCCTGCTTGGAAGGCAGGGGCTTTACCATTAAGCTATACCCGCAAATGGTTTGCGCTGGTTAAGTCATGCTTTCGGGATCGTCAAGCCGGAAGTGGCAAATTTAGTGGCGCAATTTTTCCGACACTGCTCGGCCCGTCAGTCCTGATTGCGAAATATCCGGGTCGAGGAAAAGAACCGCTCCAGTTCTTCGATCCGCTCCTTGCTTTCTTCCCAACGCGCCTCCTGCACTTCGGCAATCAGCGTTTCCGAGATCAACTGCAAGGCAATGGTCGAATCCCAACTGGAGGGCGCCTCGACCAGTGCGTGGAAGGAATAATTGGCAGTCTTTCCGATCGGCGAACCCCATTGGTCCGTAAACAGAACAACGGTGACGCCGCGGCCCGAGGCAACCTGTGCCAGCTTCTCCAGATGCGCCTCGTAACGGCGGATGTCGAAGATCACCAGAACGGATGATTCATCCATATCCAGAAGGTATTGCGGCCAGACATTCGCCGAATTGCCCAGCATCGTGACGTTGGGCCGAATGATCTGCATGTGATTGAACAGGTAATCCGCATTTGACCGCGTGATGCGGCCACCTACGACGTAAAGATGGCGCTCTGTCTCGGCCAGAAGACGCGCGACGGCATCGAACATCTCTTTGTCCAGACGTTCCAGCGTGTGGCGCATGTTGGTCCACACGGCCTGGGCAAAGCGCGTCGTCGGATGTTCTGCCTCATCATCCACAACCCAGGCGTCCCGTTTCGAGATCGGCTTTTTGATCTGCGCCGCAACCTCTTCGCGCAGCGCATCCTGCAAGTCGGGGAACCCGTCAAACCCAAGCTTGCGCGCCATGCGAATAACGGTCGGGGTCGAAACCTGCGCCGCAGCGGCCAGCTTGGTGATCGATTGCAAACCGGCCATCGGATAATCCTGCAACAGGACCGAGACCAATTGACGTTCAGACCGTGTCAGATCGTCCAGCTCATCCTGAATCCTCTGTTTGACAAGTTTGGCAACGGTGGCCATCGGCGCCCTCGTTTCTTGAATTTGTTACAGAATATGTTCGTTTGAAATTTTGTCTACAGAAATTTTCTTGACAGGTGAGAAGTTGCTGTAACAAATGCTACCTATGTGTCACGAGACCGAGTCATCATTGCTTTTGCCGACCGAAGCCCCGGCAGCCCGCGTGCTCAATGCGCACGGTCGCGCGCCTGCTGTGCTGATATGCGAACATGCAAGCCGGTTTATTCCGGCCGCGCTGGATGGACTGGGGCTGGATGAGGCGGCGGCCAGCTCTCACGCGGCCTGGGACATCGGCGCGCTGGACCTGTCGGTGGAGCTGATGGGCGCTTTGGATGCGCCGCTGGTCCACTCGCGCGTCAGTCGCCTTGTTTATGACTGCAACCGCCCGCCCGAACGCGAAGATGCCATGCCGCAGGTCAGCGAAGTGTTTTCCATTCCCGGCAACATGAACCTGACAGATGCTCAGCGCGCCCAGCGGGTTCGCGACGTGTATGAACCTTTCAAAACGCTGGTTTCATCCACTTTGGACGAACGGCCTGAACCTCCGGTTGTCATCACGATCCACAGCTTCACGCCCGTCTACAAGGGAACCCCCCGAACGGTAGAGCTGGGGATTCTTCATGACGAAGACGACCGCGCCGCGCAGCTGATGCTGAGCCACGCGGAAAGTTCGGGGTTGCGCGTGGCTTTGAACGAACCTTACTCGGCCACGGATGGCGTCACGCACACGTTGCGCGAACACGCGGTCCGGCGCGGGCTTCCAAATGTCATGATCGAGGTTCGAAACGATCTGATCGACACGGCAGAAGGCGTAAACCGCATTGCGGGATTGCTGACGCCAATTCTGCAACCGGTCATCCAAGACTTATCGCACGCAGAGGCGAAACCATGAGAGCAGAGGTATCGGGATGAATTTCATGCGGGGATACGTGGCGGTCATTGACCGCACGAACCGCTGGATCGGGCGCTTTGTCATGTACGGCATCTTCGTCATGATGGGCATCCTGCTCTGGTCCTCGATCTCGAAAACCTTTTTCCTGCCATCGCTCTGGACCCTGGAAATGGCCCAGTTCGCAATGGTCGCCTATTACATTCTGGGCGGCCCCTATTCGATCCAGATGGGGTCCAACGTCCGCATGGACCTTCTGTACGGCGAATGGTCCGACCGTCGTCGCGCGTGGACGGATGCGATCACCGTCCTTTTCCTGATCATCTACCTGGGCGTGATGATCTACGGCGGATACGACTCGCTGAGCTATTCGCTGCAATATGGCGAACGCAGCCCGACCGCGTGGCGACCATATCTGTGGCCAATCAAGGTCATCATGGTCGTGGGCCTGTTTCTGATGTTGCTTCAGGCGATCTCGGAACTGTTCAAAGATATTCTGCGCCTCAGGGGCGATGACATCCCGCGCGAGGTGATCTGATGTCGTACGAATTGATCGCCATCCTGATGTTTTCGACCATGATGCTGATGCTGCTGACCGGGCAGCGCGTTTTTGGCGCGATTGGTTTTGTTGCCGTGATGGCCGCCCTGTTTCTGTGGGGGGATCGCGGCGGCTACGACATTGGTTTTTCGGCCGCCATGAAACTGATGAAATGGTATCCGCTGCTGACCCTGCCGATGTTCATCTTCATGGGCTATGTTCTGGCCGAATCCAAAATTGCAGACGATCTGTACAAGATGTTCCACGTTTGGATGGGCGGCCTGAACGGTGGGCTCGCGATTGGCACGATCGGTCTTATGGTGCTAATTTCGGCCATGAACGGGCTGAGTGTCGCAGGCATGGCCATCGGCGCGACCATTGCGCTGCCGGAACTTCTGAAACGCGGCTATGACAAGAAAATGGTGACCGGGGTGATACAAGCCGGATCGTCATTAGGTATTCTTGTGCCACCCTCCGTCGTGCTGGTTCTTTACGCGATGATCGCGCGCCAGCCAGTCGGGCAGCTCTGGCTTGCCGGGCTGCTTCCCGGGCTAATGATGGCCGCAATGTTCATCCTTTACATCGTGATCCGCTGCCGCATCAACCCGGCCTTGGGGCCTGCCTTGTCCGCCGAGGAGCGCGACGTGCCCATGGCAGAGAAACTGCGCCTGTTGCGTGCGGGCCTGCTGCCCTTGGGCATTTTTGCCGCGATGATGGTGCCCTTCGTCAACGGCTGGACCTCGCTGGTCGAAAGCTCGGCCATCGGTGCGTTGACGGCGTTCGCCGCGGCCATCCTCAAGGGCCGTATGACACGTGAGGTTTTCGAGACATCTGTCCGGTCGACGCTGGGCATCACCTGTATGTTCATGTGGATCATCCTGGCTGCGCTTGCCTTTGGCGCTGTTTTCGACGGCTTGGGGGCCGTTCGGGCAATCGAGAACCTGTTTACCGAACGGCTGGGCCTCAACCCGTGGGTGATCCTGATCTTGATGCAGCTCAGCTTTATTCTGATGGGCACGTTTCTGGACGATACGGCCATGCTGGTGATCGTCGCGCCCTTGTACGTGCCGCTCGTGGGCGCATTGGGGTTCGACCTGATCTGGTATGGGGTTCTGTACACGATCACCACCCAGATCGCCTATATGACACCGCCCTTCGGCTACAACCTGTTCCTGATGCGCGCGATGGCGCCGCCAGAGATATCGCTGCGCGACATTTACGGTTCGATCCTGCCCTTCGTGATGGTGATGACGCTGGCGCTGGCGATCATCATGACGTTCCCGCAGATCGCGCTGTGGCTGCCTGAATTCATCTACAACAAATGATCCCGGTTCGAACCGGGGCGTCGCGGGCAATCCCCGCACAATCGAAACTGACCAACGGAGAGAGAGAATGACGAACAGACGTACATTTCTGAAAGGTGCCGCGGCCGCTCCCGTCGCTGCTCTGGCGACGCCTGCACTGGCGCAATCGACCATCAGATGGCGGATGCAGACCTATGCCGGCCCGGCGCTGGCCGAACACGTGATCGACCCGGCCATCAAGATGTTCAACACGATCGCCGGTGACCGGATGCAGATCGAGCTGTTCTATGCCGACCAGCTGGTTCCGACGGGCGAGCTGTTCCGTGCCATGCAGCGCGGCACGATTGATGCCGTGCAGTCGGATGATGACTCGATGGCGTCGCCCACCGAGGTCACCGTGTTCGGCGGCTATTTCCCCTTTGCCTCGCGCTATTCGCTGGACGTACCGGTTCTGTTCAACCAGTACGGGCTGAACGAGATCTGGGACGAGGAATACTCGAAAGTCGGCGTCAAGCACATCTCGGCCGGTGCCTGGGACCCGTGCCACTTTGCAACGAAGGACCCGATCAACAGCCTGGCGGATCTACAGGGCAAACGTGTGTTTACCTTCCCGACCGCGGGCCGCTTCCTGTCTCAGTTCGGCGTTGTGCCGGTCACCCTGCCCTGGGAAGACATCGAAGTCGCGGTTCAAACCGGCGAGCTGGACGGTATCGCGTGGTCCGGCATCACCGAAGACTACACAGTCGGCTGGGCGGATGTGACCAACTACTTCCTGACCAACAACATCTCGGGTGCCTGGGCCGGTTCGTTCTTTGCCAACATGGACCGCTGGAACGAGCTGCCCGAAGATTTGCAGACCCTGTTCCGCGTCTGCACCGATCAGTCCCACTATTATCGTCAATGGTGGTACTGGGGCGGTGAAGCCAGCCTGCGCGTCAACGGAGACAAGATGCAGCTGACGTCGATTCCGGACGAAGAATGGGCGACCGTCGAAGCTGCGGCCGTTGCCTTCTGGGACGAGATCGCAGCCGAATCCGAAACCAAGGCGAAGGTTGTTGAAATCTTCAAACAGTACAACGCCGACATGCTCAAGGCTGGACGGCCCTACCGCTACGGCTAAGACTTGGCCAAGCGACCCGCCCCTTGCATGGGGGCGGGTCTGACTGAACGAATGGCCGATGAAGGATTTCGGCAAAGACAAAGGTGGCACATGCTCACGTTCGAACATCTGAAAACGCAGGTATCCGAAGGTTCGGTTGATACGGTTCTGGTCTGCATGGTGGACATGCAGGGCCGGTTGATGGGCAAGCGTTTTCACGCGGGCCATTTCGTGGCAGGCGCATGGGAAGAGACCCATTGCTGCAACTACCTGTTGGCCACCGATCTGGAGATGGCGACACCTGATGGCTATGCCTCGACCAGTTGGGAACGGGGCTATGGCGATTATGTCATGAAACCGGACCTCAGCACCCTGCGCCCGGTGCCGTGGCTTGAAGGCACGGTGATGGTGATGTGTGACGTGCTGGATCATCACACGCACGAGGAAGTGCCGCACGCGCCGCGCTCAATCCTGAAAAAACAGGTCAGCCGTTTGAAAGCCATGGGCTATGACGCCATGACGGCGACCGAGCTTGAGTTTTTCCTGTTTGAGAAAAGCCTTGACCAGATCCGCAAGGAAGGTTTCCGGGATCTGGAGCCGATCTCGGG
The DNA here is from genome assembly GCF_009363615.1 of Ruegeria sp. THAF33. Classification (NCBI taxonomy): domain Bacteria; kingdom Pseudomonadati; phylum Pseudomonadota; class Alphaproteobacteria; order Rhodobacterales; family Roseobacteraceae; genus Ruegeria; species Ruegeria sp. THAF33. The sequence continues at coordinate 2,398,584 of NZ_CP045384.1, forward strand.
CTATAACGAAGACTATCATATCCTTCAGACCACCAAGGAAGAGCATGTGATGCGTCCGATCCGCAACCATCTGTGGGATGCGGGCATTCCGGTTGAGAACTCCAAAGGTGAGGCCGAGACCGGGCAGGAAGAGCTGAACATCAAATACGCACCCGCGATGGAAACAGCCGAGTATCATTCGATCGCCAAGAACGCTGTGAAAGAGATCGCGTGGCAACATGGTCACGCAGCGACGTTCCTGCCGAAATGGCACCACGAGAAAGTTGGTAGCTCGTCCCATGTGCACCAGTCACTATGGGCGGATGGACAGCCTGCCTTCTATGACGCCGGGGACGATCTGGGCATGTCGGCGCTGATGAAAAGCTATATGGCTGGGCTGCTGAAATATGCCCCTGATTACACCTATTTCATGGCACCTTACATCAACAGTTATAAACGCTTCATGAAAGGCACCTTCGCGCCAACGCGGATCATCTGGTCCGTGGACAACCGCACCGCCGGGTTCCGCCTGTGCGGTGACGGCACCAAGGCCGTACGTGTCGAGTGCCGTATTCCGGGCTCAGATATGAACCCCTATCTGGCGATGGCTGGCATGCTGGCGGCAGGGATCGCGGGCATCGAGGAAGGGCTGGATCTGCAACCGCCGACCAAGGGCGACGTTTACCAGGGTGAGACTGCGATGATCCCGGGCAACCTTCGCGCCGCGCGGGATGCGCTGCACGGATCGGTCATGTTGCGCGCGGCCATGGGAGATGACGTCGTCGACCACTATACCCGTGCCGCGGAGGTCGAGATCGAGGAGTTCGAACGCGTGGTCACGGATTGGGAAATCGCCCGCGGATTCGAGCGGGCGTAAGGTCGGGACGCGCTGGGGGCTCTGCCCCCAGACCCCCGGGATATTTTGGGCCAGATGAAGCAGGGATCCTGTTTCTTTCGGAAATGGAGTGAAAATGGGGCAGATGTTGAAATGTGTCTCGCCGATCGATGGATCGGTTTATGCCGAACGTGAAGTGTTGCCGCGAGAGGCCGCGTTCGGGGCCGCGGCGCGTGCTCGGGCTGCTCAGGCGGAATGGGCAGCTCGTCCGTTGCAGGAGCGGATCGATCTTGTGATGGCGGGTGTGGCCGCCGTTGGCGCCATGAACGATGAAATCGTGCCGGAACTGGCCCATATGATGGGTCGCCCAGTGCGTTATGGCGGCGAGTTCGGTGGATTCAACGAACGTGCCAGCCATATGGCGGAGATTGCCGAGACGTCCCTGGCAGATATCGCCGTCGGCGAAGACGAAACGTTCAAACGCTACATCAAGCGCATTCCTCATGGGGTGGTCTTTGTGGTGGCGCCCTGGAACTATCCCTATATGACGGCGATCAACACGGTCGCACCGGCGCTGATCGCGGGCAACACGGTCGTCCTGAAACACGCGACACAGACGCTGCTGGTGGGCGAGCGCATGGCAAAGGCGTTCCAGTCGGCAGGTGTGCCCGAGGACGTATTCCAGAATGTGTTCCTGAGCCATGACGTGACCAACGACCTGATCGCGGGCAACGCATTTGATTTCGTGAACTTCACCGGATCAGTCGGCGGCGGTCGGGCGATGGAACGTGCCGCGGCGGGCACGTTTACCGGCGTCGGCACCGAGCTGGGCGGCAAGGATCCCGGCTATGTCATGGATGACGCCGACCTGGATGCCGCGGTCGACACGCTGATTGACGGTGCGATGTTCAATTCGGGCCAATGTTGTTGCGGAATCGAGCGGATCTATGTTCACGAGAGCCTTTATGATGACTTTGTCGCCAAGGCGGTGGACATCGTGAAGGGTTACAAGCTGGGCAACCCGTTGGATGCCGAGACAACGATTGGCCCGATGGCCAATGTGCGGTTTGCCGATGAGGTGCGAGCCCAGATCGCCGAGGCGGTTGCAGCCGGTGCGGTCGCGCATATCGACACCTTTGCTGAAGACGACGGTGGCGCGTACCTGACACCGCAAATCCTGACCAATGTCAATCATGACATGCGCGTGATGCGGGACGAAAGCTTTGGGCCCGTGGTGGGCATCATGAAAGTGTCCTCGGACGAGGAGGCCATCGCATTGATGAATGACAGTGAGTTTGGCCTGACTGCCAGCCTGTGGACCCGCGATGTGGATCGTGCGGCGCGGGTGGGTGACCGGATCGAAACGGGGACCGTGTTCATGAACCGCGCTGATTATCTGGACCCCGGCCTGTGCTGGACGGGCTGCAAGAATACCGGGCGCGGCGGCGGTCTGTCCGTCATCGGATATCACAATCTGACACGTCCCAAATCCTACCACCTCAAAAAGGTAACGGGCTAAGGACGACGGCCTGCTTCGGACCCACCCCCTCGCCGAAGCAGGCCTTATTTTGCAAAGGAAACCTGAAATGACACTTGTTGGAAACTGGTCCTATCCGACCGCCATCAAATTCGGAGCCGGGCGCATCAGGGAATTGCCCGAAGCCTGCGCCGCCGCCGGAATGAAGAAACCATTGCTGGTCACGGACAAGGGGCTGGCCGATCTGCCCATCACCGGCTCGACACTGGACATCATGGAAGCCGCCGGACTGGGACGCGGCCTGTTCAGCGATGTGGACCCCAACCCCAATGAGAAGAACCTTGAAGCCGGAGTTGCGGCCTATAACGCGGGTGGCCATGACGGGGTGATCGCCTTTGGCGGCGGCTCTGGGCTGGATCTGGGCAAGATGGTCGCTTTCATGGCCGGTCAGACGCGCCCCGTTTGGGATTTCGAGGATATCGGCGACTGGTGGACACGAGCCGATGCCGACGCGATCGCGCCAATCATTGCCGTTCCGACCACCGCAGGGACAGGATCGGAAGTGGGCCGCGCGAGCGTCATCACCAATTCCGAGACCCATGCCAAGAAGATCATCTTTCATCCCAAGGTTCTGCCGACCGTGGTGATTTGCGACCCGGAGCTGACCGTCGGGATGCCCAAGTTCATCACGGCAGGAACAGGCCTGGACGCCTTCGCGCATTGCGTCGAAGCCTTCTCGAGCCCGCATTATCACCCGATGAGCCAGGGCATCGCGCTGGAGGGTATGCGACTGGTGAAGGAGTATTTGCCCCGTGCCTATGCAGACGGCACCGATATCGAGGCCCGCGCCCAGATGATGAGCGCCGCTGCCATGGGTGCAACGGCTTTCCAGAAGGGCCTTGGCGCGATCCACGCGATGAGCCACCCAATTGGCGCGGTATTCAACACCCATCATGGCACCACGAACGCGGTCTGCATGCCCGCTGTGCTGGACTTCAACGCCCCGGCCATTGCAGACCGGTTTCAGCAAGCTGCGGCATATCTGGGCATCGACGGCGGCTTCGATGGTTTCCGCGCCTTCGTGCAGAATTTCAACGACAGCCTTGGCATCCCCCGCACATTGTCCAAATTGGGTGTGACCGAAGCTTCTATCCCAGAGCTTGTCGAAGGGGCGATCATCGATCCGTCATGCGGCGGCAACCCGATTGAGTTGACGAAAGACAACCTGACGCAGCTGTTCAAAGCAGCGCTGTAAGAAACCAAAGGGCCCGGCGAAACTTGCCGGGCCCTTCGCGTTCAGATCGCCAAGGTCAGATCAATGCCCGGTCAAAACCAGAGTGTTCACCGGCATCAGGATCAAACGCAGGCGCAGGCCCGCTGCATGCACCACGCCGATCGTGTCGACCACGTGCAGGAAGGCCGCCTCCCAAAAGCCCAGATCCTCGTGCTCCAACCGCTCGTGGTTGTCTGTGTAGACATTGGCCAGACAATTGCTGCCCGGCGGAATGTCATCGGCCATACCTTTGTACAGCGGCTCCATATAGACCAGAATCGAGCCCGGATTGTTGTTGGCCTGCACGTCCCGCAATTCGTCCGATGGGCGGATCTGGCCCGACGGGATGACATCCTGCACCTCGACCACCACGGTGGGGATCACGGTGAATGGCTTTGTCATGCAGCCCAATTCACCAATCATGCCCGGCTTGATCACCTGGGCAGAAAGCTGGCTGAAAGCAGCCTGAAAACGATCATGCCCTGTGTGCGATGGCACAAGAATGCCCGCGGGGCGCAACAACGGGCTTACGTAGTCACCGACCTGAAGACCGAACTGTTCGACCCGCCCTGTGACGCCTGCGGTGATCACCGTCTTGTCCAACTCGGTCTGCGCAGCATCCAGTTGCGCAATGGCACTGGCTAGCTGCGCGGGGATCAGTTCTTCGATCTGCTGCTCAACCGCGGCACGTTTGGATTCCGCTGCAAGAACCTGGGCCTCTCTCTCGGCGACAAGGTTTTCCAGCCTCTCAATCTCGGCAAGCCTTACGGCGCTTGAACCTTCGTCGCGCAAGGTCGTGTTGCGCTCAAGATCCTCCAGAGACTGCGCAAGGGCTGCATTGGCACCTGCAATTCCAGCTTCCGCCTCGGCCAAATCGGTTTCCGCAACCTTAAGCGAGGCCTGTACCTGTGCAATCTGCGCATTTGCCGCCTGAACTTGGGCAGTCTGGCTGAAATCCTCGATCCGGAAAATCGGTTGACCCGCAGTTACCAGTTCGTTGTTCTTGACGAAAACCTCGGAAACACGGCCGCCCAATTGCGGCAGAATGGTCACCGTCCGAAAATAGGATGCCGCAGTTTTGCTGGCCGGATGAAAGTAAAACAGCGTGGTGATCACGGTCAGCGCCAGAATGGCACAGGTGGTCAAACCCCAGCGCAGTTCGTACCACATGGTGAACAAGGTAATCTCGTGACCGATCCGCTTGCCCTGTACAAAACGGCGGAACAGATAGTCGGGCAGCACCGTTATCAGGGCGCAGAGCATGGTCTCGATCATTTGGATTGCTCCTGCGTATCGCTGTGTCCAGGATCTGGCGCAGCCGGCACCGTTGTTTCAGGCACTGGTTCCGGAACAGGTGACCGACCCAGAGAACGAATGGCATCGGCAATGTTTCGAAGCGGGGTGGCAAAATCCGGGAACTGGAACCCTGCGACCAATATAGCAGCAACCCAGAAAAGCCCATTATGTGTAAACAGCGCCAGCAGCGCCAGAATGCCCACCAACTGAAATTGCGGGTGATTGTTTTCGTGGGCCATTTTTTCGGGAACCGAATGCAGCGTCAGGTATCCGACACCGATCAGCACCACCAGAACGACGAAAAAAACGACCATGGCGGAGAAAAGGTAATCGCTTCCGTCAGCTGCGACAACATATCCTGGAATATGCCCTGTGGCCATTGGATGAAGGTCTGCTGCGGTCACCTTACCCTCCTGTATAATTTGATACTTCTTTGACGGGGTTGAAGCACAATTTCAAGGCTGCTTATAGTCCGGAAACCCAAACGCGTGGCGAACGAGGAGCTTTGGCGCCAGCATGAAACTCAAGGAACCTGTAGCGTCTCTGCTCAGGATGGATCGCAAGTCATGATTGATTTCCTGATAATCGGAGGCGGCATCGCCGGGCTGAGCGCCGGTGCGCGCCTGTCGCAGCACGGAACCGTGATGGTTCTGGAAGCGGAAGACGCCCTGGGCTATCACGCGTCGGGTCGGTCAGCGGCCTTGTTCGAAGAAAGCTATGGACCGCCTTCGGTCGTCGCACTGAACAAAGCGGGGGCTGCCTTTCTTCATACGCAGAATGGCGGTTACCTGACCCCGCGCGGATTGATGCTGGTCGGAGCAATTGACCAGCCCGACATGTTCGAAGCTGATTGCGCCGATCTGAACATGGTGAAAATACCGATGGATCAGGCGATATCGCGCGTTCCGATCCTGAATCCGGACAAGGTCGGGTTTGCAGCCACCAGCGAAGCGGCCTTTGACATCGATACGGATCGCCTGTTGCAGGATTTCGCCCGGACCATCCGGCAAAACGGGGGAACGGTTTCGACGAAAAGCAAAGTCACCGCCATTCGAAAAGAAAAACACTGGGCGGTTGAGGCCGGTGAGATCTTTGAAGCCCGCACTCTGATTAACGCAGCCGGGGCCTGGGTGGATGAGGTTGCACAGCTTGCAGGGCTGCCCGGTATCGGTATCACACCTCGCCGTCGGTCAATGGCGCGTCTTCCCGCCCCCGGAGGGCATGACGTTTCTGTCTGGCCGATGATGCTGGGCGCCGGCGAAACATGGTACACCAAACCGGATGCGGGCAAGCTGCTGGTCTCACCATCCGAAGCCGATCCGGTTCCGCCACAGGATGCTTATGCCGATGATATGGTGCTGGCAGAGGGTCTGGCACGGTATGAGGAGTTGATGACCGAACCTGTCACAAGGGTTGAAACAAATTGGGCGGGCTTGCGCAGTTTTGCCCCGGACGGGACCTTGGTGCTTGGGCGCGACCCACTGGACCCGTCGTTTGTCTGGTGTGGCGGTCAGGGCGGGTATGGATTTCAAACCTCACCGGCGGCCTCGCAACTGCTGTGCGATCTTGTTGTCGGAAACACACCCGAACTGGAACCTGACATCGTAGGCATGTTGACCCCTGACAGGCTGGAACGATGATCAAACGCAGCCTCCCCTCTTCTGCAAGCGTCGCCAATGCGTCTGAAGATGGCAAGCTGGTGGCCCCGGCAGCATCCCGGAACACCGACGCCCTGATTGCAGTGTTGCAAGAATGGGGCCCGTCCCAGGGCCAGGCATTGGAAATCGCAAGCGGGACTGGTCAGCATGTCAGGGTCTTTGCCGAAGTGCTTCCCGGGCTGACCTGGCAGCCTTCGGAAGTTGACCCTGAGCGGCGCGTGAGTATCGATGCCTATACCCGCAACCTACCAAATGTCGCGCCGGTCGCAGAACTGGATGCAGCGACATCAGGCTGGCACAGGCGGTTTTACGGCCATGATCTGATCGTTCTGATAAACTTGATTCACTTGATCAGTTGGCAGGAAACCAGAACCATCGTTTCAGAAGTCGCCCAATCCCTGTCACCAAAAGGGCGGTTCATCTTGTACGGTCCGTTCAAACGCTCGGGCCAACTCACCAGTGACGGGGATGCCCGCTTTCATAAGGCTTTGATCCAGCAAGACCCCGAAATCGGCTACAAAAACGACGCGGACATTCTGAACCTGTTCAAAAATGTCGGCCTGCTCGCGTTGGCACCGGTCGAAATGCCTGCCAACAATCTTGCGTTCATTGCCGAACGCCCTGAAGTCTGATCGAGATCAAAGTCAAACAGCCGCAACCCATTTCATATTCCAGTTGCTAGATATGAAGAAGGGTACTCAGCAATGGCATGGCAAGAAAAACTCTCGGCAACACGAAAGAGTTTGCGAAACCTGAACGGATCCATTCCCGATACGACACGCGCATTCGGAGCGCTTGGCAAAGCCGTCAAAGAGGGCGGGACGCTCGACTACAAGACCAAGGAATTCATTGCGTTGGGCATGTCAGTCACCCTGCGATGCGAACCCTGCATCACCCTGCACACCGAAGCTTTGATCAAGGCCGGTGCGACACGGGAAGAAGTGTCCGACGTGTTGGCCATGGCGATCCAGATGGGCGGCGGCCCAGCCATGATGTACGCGGCCAAGGCGCTGGAATGCTTCGACGAACTGTCTGGATGACAAAAAAGAAAAGACCCCGAAGGTTTTCGGGGCCTTTCTTCGATCAACCGTCCTTGCGGATGGTTTCGTTTTTCGGGTCGTAGGGGCTGTCGCAGGTCACGACCGCATCCCATAGCTTGTCCTGCATCTTGACCTTCAGCTTTGTGCCTTCGACTGCCAGCTCGGGTTTCACATAGCCCATGCCGATGGATTTCTCGAACACCACGGAATACCCGCCCGAGGTCAATCGACCCACGCGTTCACCTTCCGGTGTGTACAGTGCCTCGCGGCCCCATGGGTCGGCATCCTCCGGTCCGTCGATCAGCAGGGTACAGCATTTCACGCGCACGCCGGTCTCTTCCAGCTTGGCCTTGCCGTAAAAGTCTTTCGACAAATCGACAAAGCGCGGCAGGTCGGCCTCCAGCGGGGTCGCGTCGCGGCCCAGTTCGGTGCCAAAGGCGCGATAGGATTTCTCCTGACGCAGCCAGTTCTGGGCGCGGGCACCGACCAGCTTCATGCCGTGTTTCTCGCCAGCCTTTTCCAACAGGTCGAACAGGTAGTTCTGCATCTCGATCGGATGGTGCAGTTCCCAGCCCAGCTCGCCGGTATAGGCTACGCGGATCGCGTTGACCGGGCACATGCCAAGTTCGATCTGACGGGCCGACAGCCATGGGAAGCGCTTGTTGGACAGGGCGGTATCCGGATCGGCGTCTTTGATGACCTCTTTCAGAACGTCACGCGACTTGGGTCCGGCGATGGCAAACACGCCCCACTGGGTGGTCACGTCCTGGATCTCGATGTAACCGAACTCCTCCATCTTGTCCTCGGCCGCCTTGCGCAGATAGTCGGCGTCGTACTCGGTCCAGGCTCCGGCAGAGACGAGGTAATAGTTGTTCTCGCCATTGCGGACGATGGTGTATTCGGTGCGGGTGGTGCCGTGCGAGGTCAGCGCATAGGTCAGGTTGATACGACCGACCTTGGGCAGCTTGTTGCAGGTGAACCAATCCAGGAACTGGGTGGCACCGGGGCCTTTGACGACGTGCTTGGTGAAGGCAGACGCGTCGATCAGGCCAACGCCTTCGCGGATCGCCTTGGCTTCTTCGACAGCATATTGCCACCAGCCGCCACGACGGAACGAGCGGCTTTCCTTGTCGAAGTTCTCGGGCGCATCGACAGGGCCGAAATAGTTCGGACGTTCCCAGCCGTTGACCCAGCCGAACTGGGCACCGCGTGCTTTCTGGCGATCATAGGCCGGAACGGTCCGCAGCGGGCGGCAGGCTTCACGCTCTTCGTCCGGGTGGTGCAGGATGTAGACGTGCTCATAACACTCTTCGTTCTTGCGGGCCGCGAACTCGGTGGTCATCCAGTTGCTGGAATAGCGTTTGGGGTCCAGCGAGGCCATATCGATCTCGGCTTCGCCATCGACCATCATCTGCGCCAGATAGTAGCCCGTGCCGCCTGCCGCGGTGATGCCAAAGCTGAAACCTTCGGCCAGCCACATGTTGCGCAGGCCCGGCGCAGGGCCGACCAGCGGATTGCCGTCAGGCGTATAACAGATCGGGCCGTTGAAGTCGTCTTTCAGACCGGATTCAGCACAGGACGGCACGCGCTCGGCCATGGCCATGTACTGATCCGCGATCCGATCCAGATCCAGCGGGAACAGATCCGCGCGGAAGCTGTCCGGCACACCGTGTTCAAACCGCGCGGGGGCGCCATGTTCATAGATACCCAGGATCCAGCCGCCGCGTTCTTCACGGGCATAGGATTCGTTGTCGGCGTCGCGCACGACGGGGTGTTCCGGGTTACCTGCTTCGCGCCATTTGACCAGTTCAGGGTCCTTGTCCATGACGATAAACGTGTGTTCGACCGGGATCGCAGGCATCTTGATGCCCAGCATCTTGGCGGTGCGCTGTGCGTGGTTGCCCGATGCAGTGACAACATGTTCGGCAGTGATCACAACCTTTTCGTCGCTTTCGACAAGGTTGCCGCCTTTTTCCACCATCTTGGTGCAAGTGACTTCCCAATGGGTGCCGTTCCAGTGGAAGGCATCCGCCTGCATCTTGCGCACGATCTCGACGCCACGCTGACGGGCCCCCTTGGCCATCGCCTGCGTCACGTCCGCAGGGTTAATATACCCGTCTTCGGTATGGTAGATCGCGCCCTTCAGATCCGATGTCTCGATCAGCGGCCAGCGTTCCTTGATCTGCTCGGGGGTCAGCCACTCATAGGCAACATCGCAGGTTTCGGCGGTAGAGGCGTAGAGCATGTACTCGTCCATGCGCTCCTGCGTCTGTGCCATGCGCAGGTTGCCGACGACGGCAAAGCCCGCGTTCAGCCCGGTTTCTTCTTCCAGCGTCTTGTAGAAGTCGACCGAGTATTTGTGGATGTGCGTTGTCGCATAGGACATGTTGAACAATGGCAGCAGACCAGCCGCGTGCCAGGTGGACCCGGACGTCAGCTCGTCCCGTTCGATCAACATCACATCATTCCAGCCCGCTTTGGCCAGATGATAGGCAATCGAGGTCCCAACGGCGCCGCCGCCAACGACCAGTGCTTTGACTTGGGTTTTCATAACCGGGCGTCTCCCCTTGAAATCAGTTGACACCATATGGCGCACTTGAGAGGGATCGCGCGACATTCATCCGACCAGTGATATGAAAAAAACGACCCGATCATCGAATGCGGGTCGCAGATCGGACATGAAACCCGTGATCTCAACCGCTGGAGCGACAGCGCTTGCTTGTCCCGATCGTGGTGCAGACAAGTTTCCGAACTTCCTCTGACGGTGTCTTGGCCGCGGGTTCCTCGGGCTGTGAAGGTTGGGCATCAGCTTCAAGCCGACTTTCCGAAATCCCGACACGCGCGGATACCGAGGCAACATAAGCTTTGAAGCCCAGCCCGTTTTCGGATGCCTTGGCCTGCTGATAATAGTCCAGCCCAACAATGGCGACCCCGCAGATCGCTGCAAACCCTGCCAGATATTTTGCGCTCATCTCGACCACCTGTTCCTAACCGAGTCGGTGAGACCAGAACATGTGGACGATTTGAAGGCGCAATGCGGGCCAGAACGCGAAAACCGCTAGGATTGGCCCGCCAAAACCTTGCCGGGATTCATGATGTTCTCGGGGTCCAAAGCAGCCTTGATTGCGGCCATATACTGCGTGGCGGCGCCCAGTTCCTTGATAAGGTATGGCCGTTTGCCCTGACCGATTCCGTGTTCACCTGTACAGGTGCCTTCCATTGAAATTGCCAAGTCGTTCAACCATCCGACAAACTCTTCGGCTTTGGCAACTTCTTCGGTGTTCTGCATGTCGATCAAAATAAGCGTGTGAAAGTTCCCATCCCCCACATGCCCCACAATTGGCGCGAGCAAGCCAAGATCAGCTGCCTTCTGCTGAGTGCCGGTCACACATTCCGCCAGGCGCGAGATCGGCACGCAGACATCCGTTGAAATACCACGCGCGCCGGGGCGCAGTTGCAGACATGCCCAATACATATCATGGCGCGCCTGCCAAAGCTTGTTCCGTTCCTCGGTGGTCGAGGTCGCAGCAAAATCCGTACCGCCGAACTCCTCGGCGATCTGACCAAAGGTTTCAGCCTGTTCCGCCGCACCGCTTTCAGAGCCATGGAATTCAAGCAGCAGCAACGGCGTTTCCGGAAGACTCAGCCCGGAATAGGCGTTTGCCGCCTGAACCGACATTTCATCCAGCAACTCTATTCGGGCGACCGGAATGCCATACTGAATGGTCATCATCACCGCGCGGCAGGCGGCATCGACCGAAGGAAAGGAACACCTGGCCGAGCTGATCGCTTCGGGGATGCCCTGCAAGCGCAGAGTCAGCTCGGTGATGATACCCAACGTGCCTTCCGCCCCAATCAGAAGGCGTGCCAGATCATACCCGGCCGATGACTTCTTGGCCCGGTGACCGGTACGGATGATCTGGCCGTCCGGCATGACCGCCTCGAGGCTGAGAACGTTGTCCCGCATCGTTCCGTATCGCACCGCATTGGTGCCCGACGCGCGGGTCGCGGCCATGCCGCCCAGCGACGCATTCGCCCCCGGGTCAATCGGAAAGAACAAACCCTGATCCCGCAAATGAGTGTTCAGCGCCTCGCGCGTGACGCCGGGCTGCACGACACAATCCAGATCTTCGGCGTGGACAGCCAGCACCTTGTCCATCTGCATCAGATCGACCGAGATCCCCCCTGCTGGCGCATTCACATGCCCTTCCAGCGACGTTCCCGTGCCAAAGGGAATCACCGGCACCCGGTGCGCGGCACAGGTTTTGACGATTTCCGACACGTCCTGCGTAGTATGCGGGAAAACCACAGCATCCGGGCTCTGGTTTTCGATCCAGGTGGTGGTGTGCCCGTGCTGTTCACGAATCGCGGCACCCGTTTGCAACCTGTCGCCAAAACGTTGTTTCAGAACGCCTATGACGGTTTCGATACCTGTTTCATTCCGAGGCAAAGCGGTCGCTTGCACCATCGTCATCCTCCCCTGTCCCGGCACGTTGCGGGCCGTTCAGTCCATGACTAAAGGGCTCGTCAAGTGCGGGCAATCCCCACAAATACCAAGGCCCTATTCGCCCAGCGCAATACCTTCGCGACGGGGGTCGGCACCACCGCTCAGCCCGTCGCCGATTTCGATGGCGTGAAGGCCAGATGTCAGGTCACGCGGGTTTACTTCGAACCCAAACTGGGTCAGCCCGTCGGAAAAGCCTTCGGCAGATGTGCCGGCCTCGACATCATATGTTCCGAAACGATTGACAAGATGCGGCAGCGACACAGCTTGCTGCACATCCATACCCCAGTCGGCCCATGCGATAATCGATTTGGCCACATAGCCGATGATCCGACTGCCACCCGGCGAGCCAATCGCCAGAACCGGCGCGTCATCCTGCATCACGATGGTCGGGCTCATGGACGAACGCGGGCGTTTTCCGGGCTCCAGCCGGTTGGCGATCGGCACACCATCGCTGTGGGTCTTGAACGAAAAATCCGTCAGTTCGTTGTTCAGAAGGAACCCGTTCGTCATCAGGCGTGAGCCAAAGCCGTTTTCGATGGTCGTGGTCATCGACAGCACGTTGCCATAGCTGTCTACAATCGAGATATGCGAGGTCGAAGGCAGCTCAAGCGACACATCATCCGCCCAGTTCAGCGCGTGGTCGAATTCCGGCTGACCGGGCCCGACATCTGCCAACGCGCCTTCGTTGTTCAGCAATTCCGCTCGTTGCGACAGGTAGGCCGGATCAACCAGCCCTTTGGTCGGCATGGGCACGAAATCGTTGTCAGCCATGTACCGGCCGCGGTCCGCAAAGGCGAGGCGCGAAGCGTCTCCGATCAACCGCCAGGCCTCGGCGCTTTCCGGCCCCATGGCCGCCAGATCATAGCCGTTCAGCATCCCCAGAATTTGCCCCACGGTCAGCGCACCCGACGACGGCGGGCCCATGCCGCAGACTTCATAGGCGCGGTATTCCGCGCAAACCGGTTCGCGCTCGATCACCTGATACAGCGCAAGATCCGCACCGGACAGAACACCGGGATTGCCCGGAGCATTGCGAACCGTGCGCACGATGTCTGCCGCAATCTCACCGCCGTAGAATCCAGCCGCCCCGTCACTGGCCAGCACACGCAGAGTTTCGGCATAAGCTGGGTTCATCAGGCGCTGCCCCTGTTGCAGCGGCGCGCCCCCCGGCAGGAAATATTCAGCGGTTTCCGGGAAGCGCGACAGGCGCGCGGCATCGTTTTCAACAAGGCTGGCCAGACGCGGGGACACCAGGAACCCTTCATCCGCTAACCGGATTCCATCGGCAAACAATCCGGGCCACGAGGAACGCCCCCAGCGGCGATGCGCCTCTTCCAGCAAGGCAGGTGTGCCCGGCGTCCCCACGGACAGCCCACCGACAACCGCATCGAAGAATTTCAGCGGCTCACCGTTTTCGTCCTGAAACAGGGTCGGCGTGGCCGCCAGCGGCGCCGTTTCTCGCCCGTCCAGAGTTGTCATCTGACCGGTCGCAGCATCGTACCAGACCAGAAACGCACCGCCGCCCAAGCCCGAGGATTGCGGTTCGACCAGGCCCAGCACGACCTGCACCGCAACCATGGCGTCTGCGGCAGACCCACCTGCGCGCAATACTCTGGCGCCGGCTTCCACCGCCAGCGGGTTGGCCGCGGCGACCATCCAGTTCTGGGACGTGACCGGAACGCCATCCAGTTTGGCCTCAAGCGCCGCGATGACCTCGTCGGTCATGGCCTGTACCTGCCCTTCCGTGGCCGTTTCGGGGGCAACGGCATCGGCCGCTTCCTGAGCGACCCCCGGAGCAGCAAAACAAAATGCAGAAAACAGTAGAACTGAAACACGTCTCATTTGATCAAAGCCTCCAATACATCCCTGACTATCAAAATTGCGCGCCGAACACGCTCTGAACAAGTCCAAGCTGCACGCCATCAACACATGGCCGACGTCCGCAGCACGCGTTAAGGCTTTGCGTCGCCTACCAATCGATCCTGATCATAGTGGGTCATACCGCGGAACTCGGGCAACCACGCTTCACGCCGGGAGACCCAGCTTTCATATGTTGGCGTCAACTGATCTGGCGCATCAAGGCATCCCAGATGCACCTCCACTTCGGTTCCGCTGCGCGCAAAGACTGGAGAGCCGCAGCCGGGGCAAAAATACCTGTCAGCATAACCACGCGCTTCGCCGGAAACCTCTATTCTGTCGTCCGGGAAAACGGCCGCCGCATAGAACACCGCGCCATGATGCTTGCGGCAGTCCAGACAGTGACAGATTCCGACCCGCAATGGACGACCCGAAGCCCTGATGCGCAGATTTCCACAACGGCACCCTCCTTCATAGACGTCCATTCCTGCTCCTTTCCAGAGCGCTAGAGCATTGCCGGCACAACCTGATCCGGCGGGCGGTGGCCGTCTTCGAAGGTCTTGATGTTGATGATGACCTTCTCGCCCATCTCCACCCGGCCCTCGAGCGTGGCTGATCCCATATGAGGCAACAGAACCACATTGGGCAGCTGCCGCAGGCGCGGGTTCACGTCAGTGCCCTGTTCGTAGACATCCAGCCCCGCCCCAGCAATTTCACCTGCGCGGATCATCCGGGTCAGTGCGTTTTCGTCCACGACTTCACCACGTGACGTGTTGACGATCACCGCCGAGGGTTTCATCAGTTTCAGACGACGTGCGTTCATCAGATGGAAGGTCGACGGCGTTGAGGGGCAATTGACCGAGATCACATCCATCCGCGCGACCATCTGATCCAGGCTTTCCCAATAGGTTGCCTCCAGCTCCTGCTCGGTCTCGGGGCGCAGCCTTCGGCGGTTGTGATAATGAACCTGCATTCCAAACGCTTTCGCACGCCGCGCCACCGCCTGCCCGATCCGGCCCATGCCCAGAATGCCCAGACGACGACCACCGATACGACCTCCCAGAAAGGCGGTGGGCGCCCAGCCGGACCAATCTCCCTGCTGCATCACGCTCAGACCTTCGGGAATGCGTCTGGTGACGGCCAGAATCAGGGCCATGGTCATGTCGGCGGTGTCATCGGTCAGAACCCCCGGCGTGTTCGACACCAGAATTCCACGCTGGCGCGCGGTGGACACGTCAATATTGTCGACACCGGCACCATAATTGGCGATGAGCTTCAGCCTTTCGCCCGCCTGACCCAGCAGACCGCCATCAATCGCATCGGTTACCGTAGGCACCAGGACATCAGCGTCCTGCACTGCGGCCACCAGTTCCTCGCGCGTCATCGGAGTGTCATCGTCGCGCAAGCGCACATCAAACAACTCGCTCAAACGTGTTTCGACCGCTTCGGGCAACCGTCGCGTAACGACAACACTCAAACGTTCTCTTGGCACCTCGGCCCTCCCACTGCTTTGCAAACGGACGCGCGCCATGGCATCGTGGCGCAGGATAAGGCGGGGCACAAGAACCCCTTTGGCATTGAGTCGACCTTTTTTCGGAACCGGATCAACAGGCATAAGAGCAGGCAGTCAGTGAGTGGTATTCGACCGGTAAATCGCCGCTTTCTGGCGGCACTATCCGTATTTCTGATCATGTTAGGTGCATGGGCTGCTCATGCCGACGTGAAACGAGGATCCGTCACCAACCTCCCCCTGCCCCGTTATGTCTCGATGAAAGCAGCAGAAGGCAACGTGCGACGCGGACCTTCTTTGACACATCGAATCGACTGGGTGTTCAAACGGCGCGGAATGCCGCTTCAAGTCACTGCCGAATACGGCAACTGGCGACGGGTTCAGGACCGCGACGGCGCTGGAGGCTGGGTTCACTACGCCCTGTTGTCGGGTGTTCGGACAGTACTGATTGAATCCGAAATGCTGCCTGTCTATGCCCGACCCGATCCGACCTCCCCCGTGAATGCGCATTTCGAATCCGGGGTTGTGGCCCGACTGGGAACCTGTTCGTTGGACTGGTGCCGGATCACCGCCGGCGGGTATCGGGGGTGGACGTTGAAGTCGAACCTTTGGGGGGTCGACCCGTCCGAGATTCGCGAATAACCACAGGGCCGACCTGCCCCCGCGTTGCGGACACGCGACAAGGTGTTTGAGTTTCCCGCCGATATGCTGTGAAACTCGACCAAAACGGAGGCGACCATGCGCGCAGTTACATATTCCACCTTCGGAGACCCCGCCGATGTCCTGCGGATACAGGACCTCCCTCCGGTCCCGCCGGGTCCGGGCGAGGTCACGGTCGAGCTGTCCTTTTCCGGGGTGAACCCTTCCGACGTCAAAGCCCGCGCCGGGACCAGACCGGGCGTGACAGAACCCCCGTTCCCCCTGATCATCCCGCACAGTGACGGCGCCGGTGTGATCTCGGCCGTTGGCGACGGAGTTTCCGCGTCTCGGATCGGGCAGCGCGTGTGGATCTGGAACGGCCAATGGCAACGCCCTTTCGGCACCGCCGCCAGCCACATCACCCTTCCCGATGCCCAGGCCGTGGCTCTGCCGGATGCAATGTCGTTGCAGACCGGCGCGATTCTGGGCATTCCCGGTCTTACCGCCTGCCACGCGGTGTTTTCAGGCGGCCGTCCCAAGGGGGAAACGATCTTGATACACGGTGGCGCGGGCACCGTCGGCTTTCTGGCCGTTCAGCTTGCCAAATGGGCAGGCGCGCGCGTGATCGCGACGGCCAGCCCTCGCAACTTTGACCGGGTCCGGGAAGCCGGCGCAGATATCGTGATTGATTACGCCAGCGAGGATTTTTCCACCGAAATTCTCGATGCAAATGAAGGAAAGACAATCGGCCGAATCATCGACGTCGAATTCGGCCGGAATATTCAAACAAACGCCACGGTCATTGCCGAGAACGGTCGCATCAACGCCTATGGCTCTGCCCAAGACATGACCCCCGTGTTTCCGTTCGGACCGATGATGTTCAAAGCCATGACGCTTGAGACCATTTTGATTTATCTTCTTCCTCCGGATCTTCGTACCAATGCCGTGAAGACCCTTCACAAGGCCTTGACGGATGGCGCTTTGACCTGCCCTGTTCAAAAGGTCTTTGCACTTGAGGAATGCGCGTCTGCGCATGCAATGGTGCAGGATGGAAACCGGACCGGAGCCGTGTTGATCGACACCAAATGACCGCCCTGAAAAAAATCTGTTCAACGTGAGTTTTTTTGACAAAACGCTCTTGATCCCTGCCAACAACAATCGTAGACAGCCGCTCACCGTTGGGGTGTAGCCAAGTGGTAAGGCAGCGGTTTTTGGTACCGTGTATCGTAGGTTCGAATCCTACCACCCCAGCCAATTTCCATGAAAAGTCGAGAAAATAAGACCTTTTCCAAGCTCATCTTAGACAATGTGTCTCAGTCGCCCGAAACTGTGACAGAGGGTGTAACACAATCCGTTGCGAACTATGCGCGCAAGCGCTCTAGCTCGTCCCATCAGAAGCCAAAACACTGCGCCGGCCCTTACCTGATGCGAATGGGTCGGGCATTCCATTGCCGCAAACGCCTTCCCAGGGCGCTATCAAACTTTCAATCAAACTCATCTCTGTACCTTTCCCTGCGTACCGACCTCCCGCTCGACGCCGTGAAACGAGCCGCCAGGCTTCTCACGATCTATGAGCGAATGGAGAAAGAAATCGTGTACGCCCACGCCTCTCAAGACCTGAGCCCTGCTGACTGAAGATCTCCCAGCGGAACTGGTAGGGGTCCTGGCAGAACAAAGCAGGATGGGCAGCTTTGAGCCTCCCCAACTGAACTGGTCCACCGTTATGTTTAGGAAACGGAGAACCACGAATAGCAAACAAGCGACCGAAGCCAGAAGAGGTAGATTCGAAGTTGCGGCAGTTTGAACTTCTGATGGGGCAAGGCATGCCCCGTCTTGATGCGATCGGACAGATCAGAGTTGTTGAAAAATCCTACGACCGTTAGAGCAAGTGAAAAACACAAGGTTCGATGCGAGACGCCACTGCAGCGCTCACCGCAGATTTTTTGATGCCATGTAGAAAAACTGTGCAGGTATTCCGCTAAAAGCGGAAATACGCTGAAATAATGGGCGAACCGGCAGCCTGGTGAACAGATTTTTGGCCTTGGAATTGCGATCAATGAATCTTGGGCTCAGTTGAGACTCTATGAACCAACATCTGACTGTCGTTGTAGTCGAACAGAACCAAGAGCGTGCTTTTGCGATCGTAGATGCCCTAAAAGAGGCTGGAGACGTAGACGTTTATGTAATCGGCAATGTCTCCGGGCTGGCACGTAAAATTGCAACGCATAGCCCAGACATTGTCCTGATCGACATCGACAATCCATCGCGGGATATGCTGGAAGAGCTCACCGTTGCTTCGGGCCCATTGGAACGCCCCGTGGCGATGTTTGTCTCGAGCGCCGCTGGCGGGTTGGCGAAAGCCGCAGTTGAGGCCGGGGTATCGGCCTATGTCGTCGACGGTTTGCAAGCCGAGCGCATTAAACCTGTGATCGATACCGCTATTGCCCGGTTTCAGGTGCTACGTCAGATGCGGACCGAACTGGCCGAAACCCGCCGTGCGCTGGAAGAGCGCAAAGTGATTGACCGAGCTAAGGGCTTGTTAATGAAGGCCAAGGGCGTTTCGGAAGAGGAAGCCTATGCCCTGCTCCGTAAAACCGCGATGAATCAGAATCGCCGGGTTGCCGAGGTGTCCGAAGCCTTGGTCACAGCATCAGGTTTGTTGTCATGAGAACGGTAACCCTGCCTGTCGCCTATATGCCTTTGGTTGATGCCGCTCCACTGATCGTGGCATGCGAGATGGGGTTTGACCACGCCGAAGGCATCTCGTTGGACCTGCGACCGGCTCCATCTTGGTCGTCTCTGCGTGATATGCTGGCCTTTGGGCACGTGGACGCGGCACATCTGCTGTCACCCGTCCCCGTTGCGATGGCTTTGGGTCTTGGAGGCATTGCGACACCGTTGTCCGCCGTGTCTATCCTGTCGCTCAATGGCAATGTCATAGGTGTTGGAACTCAATTGGCTGGGCGGTTGGCCGACCAGGGCTACGGCTTCGATTTCTCCGATGCTGCTGCAGCTGGGGCTGCACTGGCACAGGCCGCCGGCGACGTTTTGGTGTTCGGTGTACCTTTTCCGTTTTCGATGCATGTTGAATTGTTGCGTTATTGGGTCGCTGGAACCGAACTGGCCTCGAAACAGGTCGAAATCCGAACCGTCCCGCCTCCACTCATGGCGCAGGCGCTCGCAGGTGGCGAGATCGATGCCTTCTGTGTGGGTGAGCCCTGGGGCTCATTCGCTGTAGACGACAATGTCGGTGCACTGCTGTTGCCCGGCAAGGCGATCTGGTCCTGTGCACCTGAAAAAGTGCTGGCGGTCAGAAACGACTGGGCCGAAACCGAACCACATTTGCTGGGCAGCCTTATGCGGGCCGTTTGGCGCGCAGGGCGCTGGCTTTCGAACACGGGCAGCCGAACAACTGCATCCGAGATGCTATCGCGTAAAACCTATCTCAACGTCTCACCCGAACTGATTGACCGAGCGCTGATGGGCGAATTCACTATATCGGCCCGCGGCGAGCAGCGCCATGTCGATGGGTTTGTCGAGTTTTTTGACGGCGCTGCCACCTTCCCATGGCGCAGTCAGGCGAAATGGGTTGCGCATCAATTGGCGAAACGAAACGGGCTGGACGCCGGAACTGCGGAACGACAATCCGCAAAGGTCTTTCGCAGTGATCTCTATCGTCGCGAATTGCAAGGGCTTGGTGTGGAAACACCCGGCGCGTCCGAGAAACTTGAAGGGGCGTTACCCGAGTCGACGGCGGTTGCCTCGACCAATGGCAGCCTGATTCTGTCTCGGAACGTCTTTTTCGACCGACGCATTTTCGAGCCAGCGGGGTAAGTCTGCACAAAATTTTTGCAGTGCAGCATCTGTTATTGCTGCGACGCAGAATTTTCGAGGTGAAAACGCTGAAAATTGATGACGCGCCGCTGCGTGACTGGCTAAATCGGAACATCGGAAGGCAACGACGCCCACCGACGGAATTCGCCCATAGTCCAGGGCACCTCACAAGAGCAAAGCCGCTCGACCATCCGCCACCTCCTCCCGGCGGACTGTGTCGGCGGCTTTTTTGTTTGCCCAACGGGTTGGGCTGAACCGAAAGGGAACGAGATGAAAAAGCTTCTTTTAGGCCTTGCTGCGACGACGGCGCTTGTGTCACCGGCACTGGCCGAACTGGAACTGGAAAAAGACGAGCTAACGTTTGGCTTTATCAAACTGACTGACATGGCGCCGCTGGCTGTCGCCTATGAGAATGGGTACTTTCTTGACGAAGGCCTGTTCGTGACGCTGGAAGCACAAGCCAACTGGAAAGTGCTGCTGGATGGCGTGATCGACGGGCAGCTGGATGGCGCGCACATGCTGGCCGGGCAGCCTTTGGCCGCGACCATCGGTTACGGCACCGAGGCGCATATCATCACGCCATTTTCGATGGACTTGAACGGCAACGGCATCACCGTCTCGAACGAGATTTGGGAAGAGATGAAACCGAACATCCCGGTGATGGAGGATGGTCGTCCCCAACACCCTATCAGCTCCGAGGCGCTTGCTCCGGTCGTCGAGAAATACAAATCCGAAGGCAAGCCCTTTAACATGGGCATGGTCTTCCCCGTTTCGACCCATAATTACGAACTGCGCTATTGGCTTGCTGCCGGTGGACTGCACCCCGGCTACTACAGCCCTGACAACGTAACCGGCCAGATCGGCGCAGATGTGTTCCTGTCAGTAACGCCACCGCCGCAGATGCCTGCCACGTTGGAGGCCGGCACGATATATGGCTACTGCGTGGGCGAGCCTTGGAACCAACAGGCTGTGTTCAAGGGTATCGGCGTGCCGGTCATCACGGACTATGAGCTGTGGAAGAACAACCCTGAGAAGGTCTTTGGCATCACTGCCGAGTTCGCACAAGAGTATCCCAACACCACGCTGGCCGTGACCAAGGCCCTGATCCGCGCCGCAATGTGGCTGGATGAGAACGACAACGCCAACCGCCCCGAGGCGGTCGAGATCCTCAGCCGCGCGGAATATGTGGGCGCAGATTATGACGTGATCGCCAACTCGATGACCGGCACATTTGAATACGAAAAAGGCGACAAGCGCGAAGTTCCTGATTTCAACGTGTTCTTCCGCTACAACGCGACATACCCGTTCTATTCGGACGCGATCTGGTATCTGACACAGATGCGCCGCTGGGGTCAGATCCCTGAATCCAAGCCCGACAGCTGGTATGACGAGGTTGCCAAATCTGTCTACAAACCCGAGATCTATCTGGAAGCCGCGCGCCTGCTAGTCGATGAAGGCCTGGCGAATGAGGCCGACTTCCCCTGGGACAGTGATGGTTACAAAGCGCCCACCCCGGCCGAGGATATAATCGACGGCATCACCTATGACGGCCGCACCCCCAACGCCTATCTCGAAAGCCTGTCCATTGGTCTGAAGGGCGATCAGAAGATCGTCGGCTCGGACGTGCAAGGCTAATCCCATGCGTCGCGCCCGGTATCAGTCGGGCGCACACCCCAAAGTGCCCCGCCATCGCAAGGACACATCAGATGACAACGGTCGATCCCGAATTCAACGCAGACGCCGCCAAAGAGGCGCGTCGCACCCGCCTGTTCACCCGCATCAACGCCGCCGACAAATGGTTCCAGATTCTTGGCCTAAGCTGGGCCACCCCGGTCCTGAAAGCTGCCGCCGGAGACAACCCCCGCGCTCAGATGACCGAAATCTGGCGTCTTCTGGTCGTCCCCCTGCTGTCGATCTGCGCCTTCCTGCTGCTTTGGGGGACGCTCGCCCCGAAAGTGCAAACTTCCCTGGGCGCCGTACCAGGCCCAGCTCAGGTCTGGGCAGAAATGGTCAACCTCAACGAGGACGCACAGGCCAAGGCCGCCAAGCGCGCCAAGTTCGAGGCAATGGTTGAGAAACGGAACCAGAAGCTGATCGATACGGGCCGCGCGGACGAGGTCAAACAAGTCGCGTACACCGGCGCGCCGTCTTACTACCAGCAAATCTGGACCTCTATCAAAACCGTGTTCTTCGGGTTTCTGATCGCGACCGTTGTGGCCGTTCCCCTTGGGATCGCTGCCGGACTGTCGCCGACCGCCAATGCGGCGCTGAACCCGCTGATCCAGATATTCAAACCAGTCTCACCTCTGGCATGGCTGCCGATCGTGACCATGATCGTCTCGGCCGTCTACGTCACCAACGACGGTTGGTTCGCCAAGTCCTTCCTGATCTCGGCCATCACCGTGACCCTGTGTTCGCTTTGGCCGACTCTGATCAACACCGCGCTGGGTGTGGCGACCATCGACAAGGACTTGGTGAACGTCTCCAAGGTTCTGAAAATGAACACCTATACCAAAGTCACTAAGCTGGTGCTGCCTTCGGCGTTGCCGCTGATTTTCACAGGTTTGCGCCTGTCGCTGGGTGTCGGCTGGATGGTACTGATCGCGGCTGAAATGCTGGCGCAGAACCCCGGTTTGGGCAAATTTGTCTGGGATGAGTTCCAGAACGGTTCGTCCAGCTCGCTTGCCAAGATCATGGTTGCGGTCTTCACCATCGGCATCATCGGTTTCTTGTTGGACCGGGTGATGTACGCACTGCAATCCCTCTTCACATTCACGAACAACCGGTGAGCGCGATGAGCATACTGAGCTTCAAAAACGCAACGAAATCCTTCGGTGAAGGCGCTGCGCGCACGGATGTGCTAAAAGGCATCGATCTGGACGTGCAGAAGGGCGAGTTTCTGGTGATCCTCGGCTTTTCCGGCACCGGCAAGACGACCCTGATTAACCTCATGGCCGGTCTGGATACTCCAACTGGTGGAGAGGTCACGTTCAAAGGCACTCCGATCAAGGGGCCGGGCCCGGAACGTGGCGTAGTATTTCAGAACTATTCACTGATGCCTTGGCTGACGGTCAGCGGCAATGTGGGGCTGGCGGTCGATACGGTCTTTCCGGGCCTCGGCAAGACTGAGAAGGCCGAGAAGGTCGCGCATTATGTGCAGATGGTGGGTCTCAGCCATGCTGCCACGCGCCGCCCGGCGGAACTGTCGGGTGGGATGCGTCAGCGGGTCAACGTGGCGCGTGCCTTGTCGATGAACCCCGAGGTTTTGTTGTTGGATGAGCCTCTGTCGGCGCTCGACGCGCTCACCCGTGCCAATCTGGCGGATGAGATCGAACATATCTGGGAGGCCGACAAAAAGACCTGCGTTCTGATCACCAATGACGTGGACGAGGCGATCATTCTGGCCGACCGGATCATCGCCTTGAACCCCGATGGTACGTTGGGCCAGGAATTCCGCGTATCGATCCCGCGCCCTCGCGAACGCGGTGCAATGAACAACGACGAGACGTTCAAGCGCCTGCGTGCCGACGTCACCAAGTACCTGATGGATGTGGGGATCGAAGCCAAAGTCGAAGGCTCGCGCATCCTGCCCGATGTTACACCGATCCATGGAGTGCCAACGGCGGTGGCCGAGGCACAAAAGGGGATGATCGAGAGTCGTTTCCTCGACTTCTCACAGCTTCATAAAGTCTACCCGACGCCCAAGGGCCCTCTGACCGTTGTTGAGGATTTCGATCTGAAGATCGATAAGGGCGAGTTCATCTCGCTGATCGGCCATTCAGGTTGCGGAAAATCTACGGTTCTGACCATGGCTGCGGGGCTGAACGATATATCGAAGGGCGCGATCAAGCTGGATGGTCGTCATGTCGAGGGGGCTGATCCAGAACGCGCCGTAGTGTTCCAATCCCCCAACCTGTTCCCATGGCTAACTGCCAAGGAAAACGTCGCGATCGGGGTCGACAAAGTCTATCCCAAGGCCAGCATCGCCGAGCGTCAGGATGTCGTTGAATACTATCTGGAACGCGTCGGTCTGGCCGATGCGATGGACAAATCCGCGAGCGACCTGTCGAACGGCATGAAACAACGCGTCGGCATCGCACGCGCCTTTGCCCTATCGCCCAAGCTGCTGCTGTTGGATGAGCCCTTCGGGATGCTCGACAGTCTGACCCGCTGGGAATTGCAGGAAGTGTTGATGGAGGTCTGGTCCCGCACCAAGGTCACCGCAATCTGTGTGACCCATGACGTGGATGAGGCGATCCTGCTGGCCGATCGCGTGGTGATGATGACCAATGGCCCACAAGCGACCATAGGCAAGATCACCAAGGTCGACCTGCCGCGCCCGCGCACCCGCAAAGCGCTGTTGGAGCATCCGAACTACTACGCCTACCGGCAGGAGGTCCTCGATTTCCTCGAAGAATACGAACACGGCGCCAAGCCAAAAACGCCCGCCCCCAAGGCGATTGCAGCGGAGTGAAACCATGAAACAAAGACTTGTTGTCATCGGCGCAGGCATGGCCTCGGGCCGGGTGCTAGAACACCTGACCGACGCCGCGCCGGATGCGTTCGACATCACCCTGTTCAACGCCGAGCCCCGCGGGAACTACAACCGCATCATGCTGAGCCCGGTTCTGTCGGGTGAGAAGACTTATGAAGAGATCGTCACACATGATGACGCCTGGTACGCCGAGCGGGGGATTGCTTGCCGGTTCGGTGAGAAAGTTGCAAAGATCGACTGCGAGATGAAAGTTGTCGAGGGCGAGCACGGACACCGTCCCTACGACAAGCTGGTGATCGCAACCGGGTCGAACCCGTTCATCATCCCCTTACCCGGTCACGATCTGGACGGCGTGATCGCTTATCGCGACCTGGAAGACACCCAGCAGATGATGGACATGGGCCCCGACAACAAGGTCGTCGTGATCGGTGGCGGCTTGCTGGGGCTTGAAGCTGCGGCGGGCATGGCTGCGCACGGCGTTGACGTCACCGTGGTGCATATCATGGGCCACCTGATGGAGCGTCAGTTGGATGAAGCCGCAGGCTACCTGCTGAAGAAGTCGCTGGAAGACAAAGGAATCAATATCTGCCTACAGGCGAACTCCAAGGAAATCCTTGGGCAAGATGGCAAGGTCCGCGCACTTTTGCTGGACGACGGGACCGAGCTGCCCTGTGATCTGCTGGTCATGGCCGTTGGCATCCGTCCCAATACAGCGCTGGCGCAGGAGGCCGGTCTAGCCACCGGGCGTGGTATTCATGTGGATGACCAAATGTTGACCTCGGATCCGGATATTTACGCTGTGGGTGAGTGCGTCGAGCATAACGGAGAGGTCTTTGGTCTTGTCGCGCCGCTCTACGATCAGGCGAAAGTGGCGGCGCATGCCTTGTTGGATAAAGAGGCCGCGTTTGAGCAAAAAACTCTTTCAACGAAGTTAAAAGTCACCGGCTGCGATCTGTTCAGCGCTGGCGATTTCGCAGATGGACCGGGGCGTGAGGATATCGTGTTCCGCGACCCATCGCGGGGCGTCTACAAGCGTCTTGTGATCGAACAGGACCGTCTGATCGGCGCTGTCATGTACGGTGACACGGCCGACAGCGGCTGGTTTTTCGGCCTGATCAAGGATGGCACCAGCATCGAAGACATGCGTGAGACGCTGATCTTCGGCCCGGCCTACCAGGGGGGCGACACCGCGGACCCTCTCTCAGCCGTTGCAGCATTGCCGCCTGAGGCGGAGATTTGCGGCTGCAACGGCATATGCAAAGGCGACATTGTCGAGGCGATCCATTCAGGGGCTGGCGATCTGGGCGCGGTTCGTGCAAGCACCAAGGCCAGTGCGTCCTGCGGAACATGTTCGGGTCTGGTCGAACAGGTCCTGCAGGTCACTTTGGGCGATGCGTTCCAGATGCCAGCGGCACAACCGATCTGTGGTTGCACCGACCTGACGCATGAAGATGTACGCCGACTGATCAAAGGGCAGGAACTGAAAAGCCAGGCCGCAGTCTGGCAGGAACTCGGCTGGAATACGCCCAACGGCTGTCATGTCTGCCGCCCGGCGATCAACTATTACCTTCTGGCGGATTGGCCACTGGACTATCAGGACGACCCACAAAGCCGCTTCGTTAACGAACGCAAACACGCGAATATTCAGAAAGACGGTACGTTCAGCGTCGTGCCGCGCATGTGGGGCGGGATCACCACCCCCGAAGAACTGCGTGCCATTGCCGACGCCGCCGACAAGTACGACGTGCCAACCGTAAAGGTCACCGGCGGCCAACGCATCGATCTGCTGGGCGTGAAGGGTGAAGACCTGCCTGCGATCTGGTCGGATCTGAACAGGGCCGGTCTGGTCTCGGGTCACGCCTATTCCAAGGGCCTGCGGACAGTCAAAACCTGCGTCGGAACCGATCATTGCCGGTTCGGCACGCAGGACAGCACCGGCCTCGGCATCAAGCTTGAGAAAATCCTGTGGGGGTCTTGGACTCCGCATAAGCTGAAGCTGGCCGTGTCGGGCTGTCCTCGCAACTGCGCTGAGGCGACTTGCAAGGATATCGGCGTTGTCTGCGTGGACTCAGGCTATCAGATCAGTATCGGAGGGGCCGCCGGTATGGACGTGAAAGAGACCGAATTGCTGTGTCAGGTCCAGACCGAGGGCGAAGCGATTGAGGTGGTGATGGCCGTCACGCAAGCCTATCGCGAAGGCGGCAAATATCTGGATCGATTGTATAAATGGCTGGGCAAGGTCGGCATGGACTGGGTCAAAGCTCAGGTCGTGGACGACCTTGAAAACCGCACCGCCTTGGTCGCCAGGTTCGAGCTGTCGCAAAGCATCTACCGTAAAGACCCGTGGGCCGAACACGTCAAAGAAAAAGCGCAGACCTACGCGCCGATTGCAGATTTCACACTGGAGGCAGCGGAATGAGCTGGATCGACATCGGACATATCGACGAAGTTCCCTTACGCGGGGCGCGGTTGGTGAAAACCCATATCGGCTGCATCGCCGTATTCCGTACTGCTGAGGCTGAAGTGTACGCCGCAACCAACAGCTGCCCCCATAAGGGTGGCCCGTTGTCTGAAGGCATCGTCCACGGCCAGTCGGTCACCTGCCCCCTGCACAACTGGGTTTTCGACTTGAATACGGGCGAGGCTCAGGGCGCAGATGATGGTCACATCACCACCTACCCCGTACGTTTGGAAGATGGGCGCATCCTGCTTGACGACAGCGCCGTCACCCGGCGGAGTGCGGCCTGATGGACGGAACTGGCCTGCCAGAGGTCCGGTCAACCTGTGCCTATTGCGGCGTCGGCTGCGGTGTTCTTTTGCGCCCCGATGGTGCCGGTGGTCTGACAGTGCGAGGCGACCCGGACCACCCGGCGAATTACGGGCGTCTATGCTCGAAAGGGTTGGCTTTGGACGAAACCGTGGGTCTAGATCACCGGTTGTTGGCCCCACGCGCGTTCGGCCAGGACACCCGTTGGGATGATGCGCTGCAGTTGGTTGCCGATCGCTTTTCGGCCACGATCAGAGAGTTCGGACCGGACAGCGTAGCTTTTTACGTCTCGGGTCAATTGCTGACCGAAGATTACTATGTTGCCAACAAGTTGATGAAAGGCTTCATCGGCTCAGCCAATATCGACACCAATTCGCGGTTGTGTATGGCGTCAACTGTAGCCGGGCATAAACGCGCCTTCGGAACCGATACAGTGCCCGGAACTTATGAAGATCTGGATCACGCTGACTTAGTTGTGCTGGTTGGTTCAAACCTTGCCTGGTGTCATCCCGTTCTCTATCAGCGGGTCATGGCGGCGCGTCAGGCGCGTGGCACGAAGATCGTGGTCATTGACCCACGCCGCACAGCGAGTTGTGATCAGGCGGACCTTCATCTGGCGCTTCAGCCAGGCAGCGATGTAGCGCTTTTCAACCGATTGCTTTGCAGAATTCACCACACCGGCCATGTATCCGTCGAATTCCTGGAACGAAGCAATGGGATCTCTGAAGCCCTCGAACTGGCGCAGCTTGACGATCCTGACGAGACGGGGCTCAGCCCATCTGAGATTGACGCGTTTTGCGATTTGTGGATCGGGACTGAGCGGGTCGTTACGGTCTTTAGTCAGGGTGTAAACCAGTCTTCCAGCGGTACCGACAAGGTCAATGCGATCTTGAATTGCCATCTGGCCACCGGTCGAATTGGTCGCGAAGGGATGGGGCCGTTCTCGGTCACAGGTCAGCCTAACGCCATGGGCGGTCGAGAGGTGGGTGGTCTGGCCAATACGCTCGCTTGCCATCTGGACATTGAAAATGAGGACCATCGTCAGGCGGTGAAACACTTTTGGAATTCGCCCAACATCCCTCGGAGGCAAGGATTAAAAGCTGTCGATCTGTTCCGATCCATTGAGGATGGTCAGATCAAGGCGCTCTGGATCATCCACACAAACCCTGCGGCTACCATGCCGGACGCGGACAGAGTGAGCGCAGCTATTGAAAACTGCCCATTTACAGTTGTCAGCGACCTGACCGCGCGGACAGATACCGCGCGTATCGCAGACGTGCTGCTGCCAGCGGCGGGATGGGCAGAAAAATCGGGGACTGTAACCAATTCAGATCGCACGATAAGCAGACAACGTGCCGTTTTGAGGCCTCCGGGGCAAGCCCGCTCGGACTGGGATATCTTGGCCGAGGTCGGCCGTAGGATGGGTTGGGAAGAGGCATTTAACTACGATTCTCCGGCGCAGATTTTCAGAGAATACGCGAGCATGACCTCACTTGCGGCGTCTTTTGGCAAGGACTTCAATATTACCGAGTTGTCCGACATTGGGGATGAAGACTATGATGCGCTGAGCCCCACACAATGGCCAACGACACTTGGTGCGACCGACAAGCGGTTCTTTGGCGATGGACAGTTTTTTCATCCTGATGGCAAAGCGCGTATTGTTCCGGTTTCTCACAAGCCGCCCAAAGTGAAAACCTGTGCACAATTCCCGTTTCTTTTAAACACAGGGCGAAACCGGGATCAGTGGCATACCATGACACGGTCAGGTTTGTCGCCTCGTTTATCAGCCCACCTTTCCGAACCTTATGTTGACATGAATCCAACGGACGTTGATCGGTTGGGCCTTAGCGCCGCAGATTTGGTCCAACTCGACAGCTCAGTTGGAAGCGGTGTCTTTCGCCTTCGAATCTCGGAAGCTGTCGCACCCGGGCAAGCGTTCGCGCCAATTCACTGGACGGGTGAAACGGCACCTTCAGCCCGTGTGGATGCGCTTGTTCCAAGTGTGACTGATCCGATATCTGGACAGCCTGAAAGCAAGGCGACGGCTGTTTCTGTGCGGCGTCTGAATGCTTCCTGGTACGGCTTCGCCATTTCCGTCGATGCGGCCTCGCCTATGGCAGAATACTGGGCAAGGAGCAAAACGGACAAAGGCTACAGGATGGAGTTGGCAGGTAAGCAGGACATCGACGATTGGGAACACAAAGCCCGCGAGTGGTTTGGACTACCTGATGCCATGGTGACTTCAATCGAAGACCCCAAACGCGGCTCGCATAGGATCGCGCTGTCAGACGGACAGCGCCTCTTGGCGGCGCTTTTCGTCTCCCGCCAACCTATCACTCTGATGCGAGACTATTTGGCAAGTTTGCCTGAGGTTTCGCTCATTCAGATACTGTCTGGCCGGTCATCTGCTGCTTCTGAAGACTGTGGACCAATTGTCTGTTCGTGTTTCGGGGTCGGACTAAAAACCATCATCGGCGCCATTCGCGACAAACGTTTGATCAATGTGGACGATATCGGAGATGCCCTTCAAGCTGGAACAAACTGCGGTTCATGCCGGCCAGAGTTGGCTGAATTGGTCGCGGAGCATTCGAAGTTGAACCGCAATACGCCGAAGAGTTTCTCGCAAGAACAGTTAGGATAGACCGGGGTTTTGGAGCTGGACAGTAGTCTGCTTTGGTAGGCTATCTAGGTAGGAGCGGTTTCCGTCCACTCGAGACCCAAAACCTGGTTGAGCGTGATTCACCGGTTCGGGCAATCCGGTGGAAGGATGGCGTCGTCCTGCGCTCCAAGCGCCAATATATGCTTACTGAGCAATTTCGTGTCCTGCGACCTCAGATGAAACCAATACTCATCCAGTTGATCAGCAGCCTTTCTTGCGCTCGCCGCCACGATGTTCGCCAAATGAGTACGCAAAGAAAACGCGATCCGAGAAGACGAATAGTAGCGGCAATACTCTTTGGGAACGCGGCACTATAGTAAAACACACCAACTTTTACGAACTTGTACTTGGGTGAAAGGGTCTCTGACATGGTCCACGGCTCCAACCTGCTGTTTAAAGCTCGATTTAAACCAAGGGTTTACCTGAGGAAGTGGTGCCCGGGGGCGGAATCGAACCACCGACACGAGGATTTTCAATCCACTGCTCTACCCCTGAGCTACCCGGGCACGGGAACGACGTTCGTCGTTGGGTGGGGGCCTTCTATGACTTGCTACAAGCGGTGTCCAGAGGCTTTTTCACATTTTTTCAATGCGGTCGCTTTGGCGTGAAGTCCTGCGTGTCATCCTCGACTTCAAGGTCCTCTTCGCGCTGCGAGGGAACCGAGTAGGACCCGTTCAGCCACTTGGCCAAATCAATGTCCGCACAGCGCCTGGAACAAAACGGACGAAACTTCTGCTCGGTCTCGGCACCGCAAATCGGGCAGCTCATTTCAGGACCTCCATCACAGGAACGCGACCACGCTTTCGCTGCAACTCAAAGTGGCCCAGCGGGGTCCAGCCTGCAAGAATCGTCTCGTCTGGGTCTGATCTGAACGCGGCGCGTAAAGCGGATTCAAACCCGCGACGATCCTTCTTTGGCATGGGCGCGAGGTCCAGCGTAATCTGACCAGCCAGCCCACGTACGCGCAAAGCACGGGGCAGCATCTTGGCGCAGGCGAAATTGGCCTTGGTGCCCGCCGCGAGCGAGGTGTCCGCTCCGGTGTTCACATCCACGGCGACCAATGCGCGTGTGGGTTCGATGTAAAGATGCCCCCCGCCCGGCAAAGGCTCGGACGCTCCACACACCGTATCCAGCGCATCCAGAACGCCGTGGGTTTCGAACCCGCCCGCCTGTGTCACGACTTCGG
The DNA here is from genome assembly GCF_009363615.1 of Ruegeria sp. THAF33. Lineage (NCBI taxonomy): Bacteria > Pseudomonadati > Pseudomonadota > Alphaproteobacteria > Rhodobacterales > Roseobacteraceae > Ruegeria > Ruegeria sp. THAF33. The sequence goes on from NZ_CP045384.1 coordinate 2,429,596, forward strand.
CCGGGTCGGTCCAGTCGCGCCAGGCAAGGATATGGGGGCTGTCACCTTCGCTGAGAAGTTCAGGCTCGGTCCCGTCGTCATTCATCACCTGCTCGGCCTGCGTCAACATGGCCGAGATGTCTTCCGAGATATCTTCGGCATCCGCACCCGCGCAGCAGGAGCGCAGGATCAATCCATAGGCGCTGTCACCCATCTGCTCGTGCGCGATTTCAAGCAGTTGATCGCGTATGTCCTCGTCTTTGATACTGCGCGAAATGTTCAGGCCCGGAGCGTCCGGCGTAACAATCGCATAGCGGCTTTTGAAAAGGATGCGATTGCTCACCGGTATGGCTTTGCCGGGCTCTGCAAAGCCGGTGACTTGTACCAACAACAGGGCGCCGGGACCCAAGCCTTTGACTTGTCGCAGGAAAGCAGGGCCATCTGGCGTGGTCAGGAACATTCCGCCCTGCCCCTTGACCGGGCGGTCAGCGCGGGCGCGGTAGATCGTGCCGGGCGCGGGTGCGTCTGTGGCTATCAAGAAGTCATCCAACTTGCCGTCGACCATCAGCGCAGCCGCTTCGCGGCCTTGGATGTGGTCCAGAACAATGGTGCGACCTTTCATGATGCCTCTCGATACAGTGGATAGCCGATGCCTTGCAGCAAGGCTGCGGTCTCGGACAGGGGCAGGCCGACGATGCCGGTAAAAGACCCCGAAATCCATGGAATGAAAGCCCCTGCGGGCCCCTGAATCGCATAGGCGCCTGCCTTGCCGCGCCAGTCTCCGGTCGCCAGATAGGCGTTGATCTCGACATCCGACAGACGTTTGACCTTGACCTGTGAGACGACATCACGCTGCAGCACACGGTCTCCGCGCCGGACCGCAACCGAGGTGATCACGCGGTGACGACGACCAGACAGGGAATGCAGAAACTCCGCTGCCTGCCCCACATCCTCGGGCTTACCCAGAATCCGACGCCCCAAGGCCACGGTGGTATCTGCACAGAGGGTAACGTCACCTCTATCCGACTGAACAGCCTGCACTTTTTGGCGCGTGATGCGGTGGCAATACGGAACTGGAAGCTCGCCCTTCAAAGGCGTTTCATCGATGTCAGGAGGGTAAATGGCATCGGGCCGCACGCCAAGCTGGGCCAGCAGGTCCAGCCGTCTTGGGCTGCCCGATCCGAGAATGAACGCCATTGCGGCAGGCGTTACTTGAAGCGATAGTTGATCCGACCCTTGGTCAGATCATATGGGGTCATCTCGACCTGAACCTTGTCGCCGGCCAGAACACGGATGCGGTTCTTGCGCATCTTGCCTGCCGTATGTGCGATGATCTCATGGCCGTTTTCCAGCTCGACCCGAAACGTCGCATTAGGCAGGAGTTCCTTCACGACACCGGGAAATTCGAGCGTATCTTCCTTGGCCATGTTGTCTCCATCATTGCGTTGCACCCGCAGAATCTGCGGGGGTGTGCGCTTAAATGAGCCTATTTCGGCCTTATTTCAAGGGCGGAATCACCTAAAGAGCGGATATTGTGACCGATTCGACTCGGGCAGTCTGTTCGTCCCAATGGGTTCGGTTCAGTACGTGACCGTCCGCGCGGACCTCAGCGATGGCTGACAGGTCGACATCCGCATAGGTCCAGCCCGGCTGATTCAAAGTGCCTTCGGCCAGCACACCGGTGGCCGGAAACCCCTTGTCGGGCGGGCCAAAGACGCCTCCGGTCCCGGTGTTCATATCCACCGCCTCGGACCACTCATTGTTCCCGACCAGCGAGGCCATAACCGTAACGCACTGATTTTCCAAAGCTCTGGACATTGCGCCAATCCGCACGCGCCAGTAACCCGAAAGCGCTTCGGTACAGGATGGCGCAAGAATCAGGTCTGCTTCGCTCAGCGCGCGGCCCAGCAACGGAAACTCGCTGTCATAACAGATCAACACACCGATCTTGCCCAGCGCGGTGTCGAAAAGCTTGAGCGGACCACCGGGGGCGATGTCCCAATCCTCGCGTTCGAACCGGGTCATAATCTGTTTGTCCTGATGGTCGAAACTGCCATCCGGCGCGTAGAAGGCGGCACGGTTCACCGGACGCCCGGTTCCATCAACAACCGGCGCGGACGCACCCAGAATGTAGGTTTTGTACGTCTTGGCGAGGCGGGTGTGCAGGTTTTGTACATCCACCATCCGGTCGGACACGGCCCGGATCGACCGCTCCAGATCGCCGGCAACCTCGGCCCCGTCGAGGGTCGACAGCTCCATCGCGCCGTATTCGGGAAAGACCAACAATTCGGCCCCCTGCCTTGCGGCCTGGGACACCCACCCCTCAAGCTTGTCTTCGTATTGTGCCCAGCTATCCAACCAGTCGAAGTTGTAGGCGGCAGTTGCGACTTTCATGGCAGCGTCCCCGTGCGGTCAAATTCGCATGACCTTAGTCGCGGACGCAGACCGGAGTACAGCCCAATTACCCTGCGGTCGTCGGATCGATGATCGTGGTCACTTCGGTGATCGTGTTGGCCGGGAACCCGCTGAGTTCCGCATGCTTGTGGATCGCGTCCTCGCTCTCGGCCAGATAGATGCAAAAGGTCTTGTCACCAGCAACATAGGAATGCTCCCACTGCACGCCGGGTATTTGCGCCAGCGCTTCGTTCGACTTCGCAGACGCGCCGCACAGTTCGTCACCGGACATGGAACCGACACCCGGAAGATCGCGTTCGATAACATAGCGTTTCATGGCAATTCCCCCACAGAAAACCCAACACTAACATGATTCGGGAATTTCTTCTGCGTTTGGCGTTCAGAGATCCCGGATCCAGAACTGCAACGGCTTCTGGGTCTCGCCCTCTTGCCCGATATCTTTCCACGAAAACTGTGCGATCGCACCGGGCAATGGTTCATACCCCCGCGCGCGCCAGAAGGCATCCAGCGGGCGGTAATTGTCGGGCCGCATCGGATGATCTGCCGGGCGTTGTACGCCGCAGAATGCGCATTTGGTGAAACCCAGCGCGCGGGCATGGGCTTCGCGGGCGTCGAAGAACCTGTGGCCGACACCCTGCCCGCGATAGTCGGGCAACAGCACCGATTCGGCGCAATAGAAGATGTCATGCAGGTCAAGCCCGGTGCCCTCGAAGGCCGCCGCGAAATCTTCGGCGTGGTCGATCAGAGGGGCGCCGGTTGACGCTCCGATCAGGCTGTCGTTGTCGAATGCGCCCACCACGATGGCCTTGTCGCTGTCGCGGTAGGATTGCAGGTATTTCCGTTCATATTCCAGGTCGCCATCGTAAAGATACGGCCAGGCGTGAAATACCTTGATCCGCAGCCGGGCAACGTCATCAAGGGCGGCTTCCAGTGCCGCTCCGGTCAGGGGGCGGACGGCGGTGACCTCAGCCATTCGAAACCTGCTTGGTCCAGTCCGCCAGGTTGTAGAAAGTGGTGACGCGGGTGATCTTGCCATCCTTCAGGTCGAAGAACGAGCCGGCAGGCAGGCGGTACGTCTGGCCATGCGCATCCGGCAGGCCATCATCGGTTTCCAGATAGGTTCCGTTGACGATGAATTCGGCTGCGGCGCGGGTGCCGCCTTCGGCTTCGAACACGACGATGTCGGTCAGGTTTTCTTTGTAGCAGCGGTTCATATGCGCGCAGAACGCGGCGAATTTGTCCTTGCCAATGCGGATCTGGCCTTCGTTCACGTGATGGGCCACGTCATCGGACAGGCAGGCCAGCATGGCATCCACGTCACCGGCATTGAAGGCTTCGAAATAGGTTTTGACGGTCTGGTTCATGGTCACTCCTTAGGTTCGCCCCAGCGGTCTTTCAGATGTTTGATGATCTGATCGCGGGTCTGTCGGTAGTGATGTAACTTTTCTTCGCGGGTCTCGCCCAACCCGGTAGGGTCCATTATTGGCCAATAATCGACATCGAGGTGAAAAACCCGGGTCAGTTCCAGCGCCCGGCGCTGACTGGCGGGCGAAAGCGCCACCACCAGATCGAACGAGCTGAGATCGTCGCCCCATTCCTGCATCTCGTCAAAGGACCGCGAGCGGTGACGGGACAGTTCCACACCCACCTCGTGGCAGGCCGCGATGCAGAACCCGTCGATTTCCAGATCGTTGTGCACGCCTGCGGACTGCACATAGGTGCCCGTGCCGTAAAACTTCTTCATCAGCCCCTCGGCCATCGGAGATCGAACCGAGTTGTGGTCGCAACAGAACAGGACCGACTGCGGCAGAGGCTTCACCCGTCAGCCCCCGAAATGCAGCACGCAGATCAGCGTGAACAGGCGCCGGGCGGTATCGGTATCCACTTCTGCCTTTCCCTCCAGCCGTTCCTGTAGCACGCGGCTGCCTTCGTTGTGGATGCCGCGGCGGGCCATGTCTATGGTCTCGATCTGGCTGGGAGGCAGCGACTTGACCGCGTCGAAATAGCTTTCGCAGATCTGGAAGTAATCCTTGACCACCTGCCGGAACGGGCCAAGCGACAGGTGAAATTCGGCGGCTTTTTCATTCTCTTCGGTCGCGATATCAAAGACCAGCCGTTTGTCGCGGATCGACAGCTGTACGTGGTAAGGCCCATCAGGAATGACACGGTCATCCCGATTGGGCAGCGAAAAGCTGTTGTCTTCCAGCAGATCATAGATGGCAACCTTGCGTTCCTGCTCGATCTCAGGGGTCGGCGGCGGCAGGTTTCGGTCATCCAGTTCGATATGCGAAATGCGGGTCATCGTTATGGCTACAATCCTTTTGTCAGCACAGACCTATATCAACGGAATCCAGTCGGCAACGCAGAGAAGCGCCATATGTGTCCGGTCTTTGCGTCATTTCAGCCATTCAGGCGATTCAGACGCGCTGTGACAGAAAGGCCGTGCGCCTCGAGGCTTTCTGATTGCGCCAGTTGTTCAGCGGCGGGCCCGATGGCGCGCAGGGCCTCGGGGGTCATCTGGCTGAGCGTGGTGCGTTTGAGAAAATCCATCACGCTGAGCCCGGACGAGAACCGCGCGGACCGGGCCGTCGGAAGCACGTGGTTGGGGCCGCCGACATAATCGCCGATGGCTTCGGGCGTGTACTGGCCCAGAAAGATGGCCCCGGCGTGGATGGTTTTTTCGCTCAGCGCCACCGGGTCTGCGACGCAAAGCTCCAGATGTTCCGGGGCGATACGGTTCGACAGGATTGCAGCCTGGTTCAGATCACGGACGGTGATGATGGCGCCGAAGTCGCGCCAGCTGGCCCCGGCGATGGCGCGGCGTTGCAGGGTTTCGAGGCGTTTTTCGACCGCCTTCGCGACGCTTTGGCCAAAAGCGGCATCATCCGTGATCAGAATCGACTGCGCGCTTTCGTCGTGTTCGGCCTGGCTGAGCAGGTCCAGCGCGATCCAGTCGGGATCGTTGTCCTTGTCGGCGATGACCAGGATTTCCGATGGGCCCGCAATCATGTCGATACCGACCTTGCCGAACACCCGCCGTTTGGCCGCCGCCACAAAGGCGTTTCCCGGCCCGGTGATCTTGTCGACCGGCGCGATAGTGTCGGTGCCATAGGCCAGCGCCGCCACGGCCTGCGCGCCGCCGATGCGATAGACCTCGTCCACGCCCGCCAGTTGCGCGGCCAGCAGAACCAGTGGATTCACCTGCCCGTCCGGCGTGGGCACAACGATGGCCAACCGTTCAACCCCCGCCACCTTGGCCGGGATGGCATTCATCAGAACCGAAGACGGGTATGAAGCCAACCCGCCCGGCACGTAAAGCCCGGCGGCCGAGACCGCCGACCAGCGCCAGCCCAGTGTGGCCCCGGCCTCATCCGTCCAGCTTTGGTCGCTGGGCATCTGACGTTCGTGATAGGCCCGGATGCGGGCGGCGGCCAGTTCCAGCGCCGCCCGGTCTTCAGCCCCGACTTGCGCCACCGCGTCTGCGATCTCCTGCGCGCTGAAGGCCAGCGTTTCGGGCGTCAGCTTCAGCCGGTCGAATTTCGCGGTCAATTCAATGACTGCCGCGTCGCCCCGGTTGCGGACATCGTCGATGATCTGCGCCACGACCGCGTCCACATCCGGGCTGTCCTCGCGCTTGGCGGACAGAAGGGCCTGAAAGGCGGTTTCGAAATCGGGTGATGTGGCGTCAAGGAAAACAGGCATGATCTGGCACTCCGGGCGTTGCGCCACGGGACATATCGCCCACGGGGCGCGGCCTCAACCCTCAGCCCTCGGGGTGCAGCGATTTGCGCATGGCAAAGCAGGTCAGGTCCCGACTGTCACTGCATTGACCGGTGAACTTCCAGCCGTAGCGCAAATAGAATTCCCGTGCGGTTTGGGTGGCATCCAGATGCACCTCGGTACAGCCGCACGCGGCCAGTTGCCGTTCCAGCCGCTTGAGCAACGCGGCCCCCACCCCACTGCCGACGTGATCCGGGTCAACATAGAGCAAGGTGATCTTGCCGGTTTCGAACAACCCACCGACAGCGACCACCTGCCCTTCACGCTGGGCCAGCCAGATCTGTGATCCCGGCTTGAACCAGCCCCGGATGGTCGCCGGGTCTTTGTTCGCGGTCCATTGTTCCAGATGGTCGGGATCGTTGTTGTGATCGGCCACACAAAGCTGCGTGATCGACCGGATCAGCACGCGGCTGATGTCGAACACATCGAACACCGTCGCCGGACGCAGGGCAATACCCTCGGGCACATTTGAAAACGCCTGAGAAATGCCGCGCTTGTTCTGCATCTATTCGGGGTGCTGCGGCGCCCGGCCGGATGGGGCCCGATACGGGCGCGTGACGTCCTTGAGCGTGGCATCCAACGCCTCGACCTTCAGGCGGATCGCGCCGTCACCCGCCAGGGTCAGCAAGACCTGGCCCGCGCCATCCTCGCCGGGTTCGAATTCGACGGACAGCAGCGACATGACCATGTCCTTCTCACTGCGATCTATGCCCTGACTGGCCACGGACAGAACGGAATCAAAGACCAGCACCGACTGCACCCGTTCAAAGGGGCGGTCACGGCGGGCGGCGGCATCCTTGTCTTCCCAGCGAAAGCGGTTCAGCAACAGGCCAAAGCGGCGGTGCGACGGTTGCCATTTCATCTCGGTCACGGGAAAAACCGCATCCTGCACGAGGGTCGAGATCACCTTCAGGTCTTCTGCATCCTCAGCCCCCAGATTCAGCGGGGCTTCGCGCCCGTCTTCAAAACTTGCGTCCGTCATTCGCCCTTGATCCGTTCGATTTTTGCGCCCACGCCTTCCAGCTTGCGCACCACATGTTCATATCCGCGGTCCAAATGATAGACCCGGCTTACCGTTGTCTCACCTTCTGCCGCCAATCCGGCAAGGATCAGCGACACCGAAGCCCGCAGATCCGTCGCCATCACTGGGGCGCCTTTCAGGGTTTCGACACCCGTGACGGTGGCGGTGCCGCCGTGCACCTCGATATTCGCACCCATGCGCACAAGTTCCGGGGCGTGCATGAAACGGTTTTCGAAAATACGCTCTTCCAGAACCGAGGTGCCTTCGGCCGTGCACATCAGCGCCATCATCTGCGCCTGAAGGTCGGTCGGGAAGCCCGGGAACGGTTCGGTCACCACGTCCACAGCCTGCACCCGGCCGTTCTTGCGCGCCACCTTCAAGCCGTTTTGGGTTTCGGTGACACTGACCCCCGCCGCGTCAAGCTTGGCCGCAAAGGATTCAACCAGCGCCATGCGCCCGCCCAGCAGTTCGACCTCGCCGCCGCAAATCGCCGGGGCCAGCATATAGGTGCCCAGTTCGATCCGGTCGGTGACAACCTGATGGGTGGCACCGTGCAACCGGTCGACGCCCTGAATTTCTATGGTCGAGCTGCCCTCGCCCGAAATCTGCGCACCCATCTTGCGCAGACATTCGACCAGATCGACGATCTCGGGTTCGCGCGCGGCGTTCTTGAGCACCGTGGTGCCCTTGGCCAGCGTCGCCGCCATGACGATGTTTTCGGTGGCCCCGACCGAGGCAAAGCGCATCTCGTGCACCGCCCCTTTCAGGCCGCCCGGAGCCTTGGCATGCAGATAGCCGTCCTTCAGCTCGATCTCGGCGCCCAGCGCCTCGAGCCCTTCCACATGCAAGTCCATTGGACGGGCACCAATCGCGCAACCACCGGGCAGAGAAACAACCGCCTGCCCGAACCGCGCCAGCAAGGGACCCAGCACCAGATTCGAGGCACGCATCTTGCGCACGATGTCATAATCCGCCGTTTGGCTGGTCAGACTGTGGCTCGACATCGCGATCACCTGACCATCTTGCAGCGACGACACCTCGGCCCCCAGCGATTGCAGCAGAGCGGTCATGGTCTTGATGTCGCTTAGGCGTGGTGCGTTCGTCAGCGTCAGCGGTTCTTCGCTCAGCAAAGTTGCGGGCATCAGCGTCAGACACGCGTTCTTGGCCCCCGCAATCGGTATCTGACCATTCAGCGGGCCGTTGCCCGTTACCAGAATCGAATCCATCTGCTCTTATCCCTTGTCCTTGTCGGCCTTGTCCCCAGAGGCCGCCCGCGCCTTGGCCTGCGCCTTGCGCCGGGCCATATTGGCCTTCAGCGCCGCTTTCAGCCGCTCTTCGCGCGCATCCCCGGATTTGCCTTGTTTTTTGGGTGAATTTTTATTCGTCATGATCTTTCTCTACAGGAGGTGAAAAAAACCGTCCAGACACCCTTGCGCCGCGTTTCGTTTGAGTCTAATCACCCGCCCACAGCGCTGCTGTAGCTCAGAGGTAGAGCACTCCCTTGGTAAGGGAGAGGTCGAGAGTTCAATTCTCTCCAGCAGCACCATCTTCTCAGAAAATTGCGAAGCATTTGGTGACAAAATGACTGTGTGGCGACCAAATGGCGACCACTGTGCAAGCTTATTCGCAACAAAATAAATTTGCTCAACGCATTCGGCGCCACGACAATACTATTGAACTATGATTGGTTTCGTACTCGGCGAGGCAGTCGAACCCGTCTTACTCGCCCCCCGGCACCCCTCAAGCAGGCTGAGCGTTTGACCGTGCAACGCCCTTCACTCCGGCCTTGAGCGGCGCTAGTCTCTGCCCTGAACAACGCTGAAAGGAGCCACCCGATGTCCCTCTTCTCAAAACTCTTCGGCGGCGTTGAGAAGTCCAAGCCGGATCCGGTTTCTTACAAAGGGTTCGAGATATTCCCCGACCTGATGGCCGAGGGCAGCAAATTTCGCCTGATGGCCCGTATCGAAAAGACCATCGACGGAGATCGAAAGACTCATACGGTGATCAGGGCGGATGTCTTCGACAGTCGGGAACAGGCCGAAAGCTTTAGTATAGCAAAGGCGAAACAGGTCATTGATGAGCAAGGCGACAGCATTTTCAGCTAGGGAGGTCCTAGCTTGAAGCCTGATCTACGAGCGGAACCGATGAGCATGCTTATGCGTATTATTCTGAACGCATTCCATAGGTTATCATTTGTCAAACTTTGTTCGGCGAAGAAGTCTTCGTGCAGCAGTTTATCTGCCCTGTTGTTGTGTTAGCTGCCATCGCAAAGCGCATAAAGCAGGCAATCGCGTAAAACACTGGAACGCAGGTTTTTCCCCAGAGCGGGTGATCGGTCATATTTGTCGGGCTTTAGCTTCGAACCCATAGCCGATGCGTTGGGTGTCACTTTCCAGGAAAAATCGCTTTACCGGAAATCCGCGCGGCACTTACTCGGGCAAGCCGGCCAGACGCAGAGACGCGCAGTCTTTCTCCAATCGTTCTGCATCAGAGAAAAGCTGAGTTTTTGCCCAGTCCGATATGGAAAACTGAGGGCGGTATTTCATCACATTCCGCGCCTCATCGCGAGCGGCCTCAACGTTATCCGTTTCCATATGTACGATAACGAGGTCGAGATGCCCAAAGCCTTCAACTCTTTGACCATATTCGGTGAATGCCTTCTTGGCTTCCTCGTATTGACCGTCGAGCCGAAGTGCCAAACCCAGAACGCCAGCATACCAGCCCGGATAGTGAGGGTTGAGAGTAATGGCTTGCCGCGCCACGCGGATCGCTTCTTTTGCCTGCCCTTTGAATGCCAATGTAATCGACAGCCTTGCAGCCACATCAGCGTGGTTTGGATTTAGCTGCAGTGCCTTATTGAACTTCCCGATAGCAGATTCCAGTTTACCATCGATTGCATCCGCGAAACCCGCAATTGCGTGAGCCTCTGGGTTGTAGCTGTCTATCTCCAGAGCACGTCGAGCGCAGTCGCGTGCCTCTGCCAGCGCCGCATTTCGGTCTGCTACAAAACCGTGCCTTGCTTCGACAGTACAAATGAACCCCAAAGTGCAATATGGCGCGGAGTAGCCAGGATCCAGGGAAATTGCCTGTCGAGCAAACCGACGAGCGTCAGCCTGTGCTTCCTTAGTTATTCTGCGCGAGGCTTCCACAGCTTGCAGCTGAGCAGTCCAGGCATCCAGATGTTTAGTACCCGAACCTCTGAAACGGGCCATCTCGCCCGCCAGTAATTCGACTTGAAGTTCAGTCGCAATTCTTAGGGCAATTTCATCCTGAACCTCGAATACGTCTTCTATCAGGCGATCAAACCGGTCTGCCCAAATGTGCATTCCGGACTTCGCATCGATTAGCTGCGCGGTAATTCGCACACGACTACCACTTTGGCGGACACTTCCCTCGAGAACAAGATCGACTCCTTGTTCCAGTCCGACCTGTTTCACATCCACGGAGCGCCCCTTGTAGACGAAAGTGGAATTCCGCGCGACGACCAGTAGGTTCGGGAGCTTTGACAGAGTGGTAATTATCTCTTCGGTAATGCCATCGGCAAAAAATTCCTGATCGGGGTCGGAAGAAAGATTGTCAAAGGGTAGAACGCCGATCAGCAATGACTTCGAGTGACTGGCTGGCGTTACTCGCGGTGGAGCGGAGCCGGGTGGCGACCATTGGAATACTTCCACTGGTGACGGGGCATTCTTGAACTGCCGTTCGCCAGCGCGGTGGAATTGCTCGGCGAGCCTCTCATCAAGACTGCGATGGACGACATCGGAAATTAATACAGCCTCTTCGTTGGAAGCCTCTTGTAGCCGCGCGGCTATGTTGATCCCATCGCCGAAGATGTCATCTTCGTCGAATACGACATCTCCCAGATGAACGCCCACGCGCAGTTTAAGCGAGGACTGGGCTGACACTTGGCTTTGAAGATCGAGGGCGCACCGCACTGCATCCGAGACCGCGCTGAACTCGACCAGCCATCCATCGCCCATCCTCTTCACGATATTGCCGCGATGATCACTTACCAATGGATCGAACAACTCTCGACGCAGGACACGGAGTTCGCTGAGAGTCCTGTTCTCATCCGCCTTTATCTGGCCCGAGTAGTTTACTACATCGGCCGAGAGTACTGCGGAAAGTCTGCGGTTCCCGTTCATGTCTATTCGTAACGCATAACGCGTTGCATGGAAAAGACATCTTGTTTTTAGAGACTCTGCACAAACGCCGACCGGCCACTTTGTGGGCAAACCTGTTCCAATCTGTAATTTTCTGAACGGCCGCTGTTTGGAATAGTTTGTCGTAGTTGACTGAGCCTACCCAACTGATCTGGTCCATGGTTGCATTGAGGAATCTGAGGCATGGCATGTCCCGTCTTGATGCAATCAGGCAGATAGTCGGCGCTTAACAGCCCCACCACCCCTGAAGTAACAAGAACGGTGGAATGGGTGTTGATCAATAGAAGGAACCGGAGCCGCTTTAGAAAGAAAGCGAACGGCTGAAACGCGCAGTTTCAAATCAGACCTTGGACAAACTGATCCTGACGGTGACGGCCATCCGTTGCTCGACGAGCGAAGAGAGAGGCTCCTGCAAAAACAATGGGAAGGTTTGCGTCGACAAGATCGGGCGCGCCCTGTTAGGGAAAGAGAAAAAGAGTTGTCAAAGCCAACCCGCATCGATGGGTTCATCCGCGCCTGCAATCGAGAACGTCGCGAACTCAACGCATCTGGCAAGCCGGCCGGGAAGGAGTTTGAATTCGCAGCAGCAGAAGCCACCAAGCTGCTCAAGCGGCGTAGTGGAGGATTCAACAATCATTTTTTAGGTGTTTGAAGGAAATTTAAATCTGGAGTTAAACGGATTTTCGTTTCTCTGGCTCGAAAAACCGCAAACAGTTTGAAACCGCAGCAAAAGCCTGCCTCTGATACCTGTTGCTTGGATCCGGGTTGTACAGAAAATATTCCTGTCACGCTCCACGCGTTGTGCCTGCTACAAAGGCCTGTCTTTCGGGAAGTTTTCGTTTTGGCTTATTTTTCATTGCGTTAAACTTGCCAAACAAACGAATTATACCTGCAAGTACATTTCTCGACCAACCAGATTCGTCTCTTTTTTGGTTTTCGTGCTAGAGTAATTTTCTGAACAAGTTCTATTCAACACTAACCTCCTCAGGTGGCCGTATGTCTGCGCATTGTCAAAGTATTCGGGATGAAATTGAGACGCTTGAGCAAAGTATTGAACTTCTCGATATTCAGATTCAAAACACTGTTGACCCAATACAAAAGTCTGCGCTTTTTCGATTTAGAAAGCAGTCGCTGTCACTGCTTCAGCGAAAAAGGGAGGCTCTTAAGGCGTGTGAAGAGAGCGGGCCCCCATTGCCGCAAGTTCCGGCGGATATGTCAGATTTCGGTTCTGAGGTGACTCAAGGTATCCCTGGTTACGAGCTTGTCGCGGGTAAAGATACTCTTGCAAGAATATTTGTTGGTCGCCGCCCACCCGTAGTTGTTATGGCATCAGAACTTTTGGATGACGCGGATTCTGACTATTCGTCTAAAGCCCTCGGATTTGATCTGAATTCCCTTCCAATCCATTCGTTGCCCTTCAATCCAGCCCGGATTGATTATGCCGAACTTGAGATTTCCGGCCCATCTGGGACAACAGTTATTCCAGGTGATATTGGTGATGGCGTATTCTCAAATGATACCAAGAGTTTCTCTGAAGACGACAATATCAACTTCTATATCCGCGGTCGGGAAATCTCAAAGCCTGGACGGCATCGTTTTACTGCGCGGCTTTATCGCAACGGTACTCTTGTCGGCGAAAAGTCTCTTGGGCAACCACAGTTTCATCCGACGAAGGATCTGCGAATTCTTGTTGTCGTTGAGATCTTTCCCTTTCCTGCAGAGAAATGGGAAATTCTCTTTCAGGCTCTGGAGGACTTGTCTCGAATTTTTCCTATTCGATCAGGTTTGGCGCCTCTGGATGGGGATCAGGAAGCCGGGCTGCGCTACCGAATTGAGCCGATACCAATTGATTTCGCGTGGCCTGATCGGACTCCCGTTGCGCAGCGCCTCGCCGCATTTAACCAGGAGCAGTCTGCTGCTGGCAGGCCGGATCGGGCCGAGCATGTCCTGACAATACGCACTCAACAACCCGGAGAAATGCCGCTTGGCGGAAGTGCCCAATCTGGACCAAACGGGAGCATCGCGGGTGTTACTCTGAATGTGGACCCTCCTATGGACAATTCGTTCGGCACCTTAGTTTCCCACGAAATTGCGCACAACTTCTTGACTGTGCCTCACGTTGGTGACGAGGGCGTAGCGCTCAATGAACCAGCTGCATTCGATTTAGTCGCTCGTAAATCAGTAGCGAATCCCAGGGCGTTAATGTACCGGATTTACAATTTAACTCCCAACGGAACTGCGTTTCTTGTTCCAGACTCTTGGCGCACCATCCGAGAACGCCTGCTTACTAGGTCCAGCACAGGCAATGACGAGTGATTTGACTTCGGGTATTTGGCGACCGTGAGTTTGATGTGATTTCCTTGTGTGCTGGTGGTTTGCCAAAGGATGAACTGCGTAATTCTGCTATTCAAAACTGGGGTCTTTCGCTTTGAACCGAAAACCGGCCAAGAGATTTGGAGACTGCTTAACCGAAATCGAGAAAATCTGGGTCACGCCGGAGGCATACCGGACCCAGAGAGTTTGGGCGATAGAGACCTTTGTGATTAATGGAGAGGGCCTAAGCGACAGGCTGGCTGTCTAAACAACTCAATACTTCAAGTTCACATCACGCCTGAAATAGACCCGCGCTGCAAGCAAGCTAGAGGGGACAAGAGCAACGCGGGCCCCCCGAAGGGTGGTAGTAAAACGGATGTAGCGTTGTGGCCTGAACCGGCCCCGTGTCGTAGCGCCGCAGGCAAGAAAAAACCCGCGCTGCTGAGGGATAGGAGCAAGCGCGGGGCAAGTGTTCGGGGTGACAGGTTTACGCCGCTGCTGGCCGATCGGATCAATCTTGCAAACACTTTGCGCAGCACGACAGACCGGATCATCGGCATAGTACTTCCGTTTGCAAAGAATTGGAGCAACTTAGATGCAGGATTTACTTGATGTTTTTTGGGTGGCCGCGTTTGTTTGTCTGCTCGCATTCGCCTTCATCGCGGATTTTTGTTTGGCTGTCCCTGAAACGCAAAGGTTGCGAGCAATTGGTTGTGTTGGGTGTTGTTGGCCTATGCTGCTGCACCGGTTCTTTCGAAAAGACTAACGGAGCGAAACGGCTTGAGATTTATGGTTGAAACAGGTCGCCGTTGTTAACGTTTTTTGGTTCCACGGTAACGTTGATAGCGGCAGGTAGAGCGGCTTATTCGCTGTACACGCAGCGGCCCAAGCGACCGAAGACAACGCAGGTAGATTAGTGTCGAACGATAAGGCGGACTGGAAAACACAGGGAAGGCGCAAAACGATGTCCAGGAGTATGCAACAGCGATGGATGGATTGCCTTGGTCGCAGTCGGCACCTTTCTTCAGGCTATCCCTACAGCGTTAGCGCTGCTTTAATAAGTTCACAATAAGGAGCAAAACATGATCGAGTTTAGCATTATTGCGTTGTCAGGACTTTGCCTTCTTTTTGCGGCTCGTCAACTTGGTCTCGCAGAAGGCAAATGTGAAGCCGCACGCCGCCTTCGCTATACCTTAGTTGTCTTGATACTCTGGCCACCCGCGGCCACCCTGGCCCAATCACAGGAAGAAATCAGCGTAGCGAAAGCGACACTGTCTAGCCTACAGGGTATTTCTTTCAACAATAACACAGAGTATTGCGGCTACCTTGCATATGATCCGGCCGGGAAACTTGTTGCTACTCCTGCTCAACGTGGCGACAACAAAAGCTGCGTTTGGGATCAAGCAGAAAATGGTTTGGTGCTTGTTTTATCTTACCACACGCACGGGAGGTTCGACCCGGAATATAGTTCGGAAGTTCCAAGCGTTGCAGACATTGAGGCCGATGAAGACGAGGGCATCGACGGCTTTGTGTCAACTCCGGGTGGACGTTTGTGGTACGTCGATACGGAGCGAATGGAAGTGAGACAAATCTGCGATATCGGATGTTTGCCAAAAGACCCTGGTTTCGTTCCGGGTTTGGAAGGGGAAATCTCATCGGTTTACTCTTATGAAGATCTTCTCGAATACGAGAGTGACTAGTTGGGGCAAGGAGCCCACGAAACCGTTACCTTGCCACGATACTGAAGACTACAAGTAAGAGGATCCGAGGAAGAGAGCGGTTGACACTCGCGTGAACGGTTCTTTTCCCCTCGGGTTTTCCTGCGCTGATAACACTCGGTCTTCTTGCTCTTGCGAAGACTGAAGGCCAATCACCATCGGTGAGGAAACTGAAGCTATGTTGGCGTCCCACCCATCCGAAGTGCTGTGTGTAAGGCGGGATGGGTCACTAGCTGCCTTTGCGACATTTTCTTCGATCCTCGCGCAGCAAGTCGCAGACGGCGCAGTTCGGACGTTCAGTTCCGCTGGGTGAAAAGGGAAAACGCCGACAAAGTGAAATTTCGCAGCGGCTGGGTCAATCTCAGCACTGGTAATCTTCACAAAGTCTTGCCGCATGGATAATGGGCCGACAAAACTTGTGCTCATTCATAGATCGCCGCGAGTTATCCTTGGCTCTGTCCGGGCTCTTTCTTCTATCCGTTCTTCACCAGTTGTGGACGTTCATCAGTTGTCATTGTCCAATAGATTGCCAGATCGAAAGATCATATCTGGTCGAGGAGCACGTCTGTGGATCTGTACAACGCTTTTTCTATGCCGTCCGAGGCCTCTAAAGCTTGGAGGTGTACGTCTTGCAGCTTGCAGTTGTCGAGGAAAATCGCGTTGTCCAGCGTTACCGCCAAACCAGCAGCTTGATAATCCACACCGAGCACTACGCTACTGGATTCCTTAAGTGATCCATTTTGAATCATTTTTCCTTCCAATTGGTTTTGAAAACCCAAGTGGTGGTAATGACGGCAGGGCAACCTAAAGACAGAACATGAATTGCTTCTGAAATCAGATGTTGGACTTGAGAGATTTGGTAGCGGAGGAGGGACTTGAACCCCCGACACGCGGATTATGATTCCGCTGCTCTAACCAACTGAGCTACTCCGCCTTGAGTGAGAGGCGATTTAAGCGAGGGGCCCGGGAGGGTCAAGAGGGAAATCAACCAACCTCAAGATTTCTTTCACGCCTGCTCTGATGGCTTGTCCTGCAAGGATGTCTGGGGGGATGTGGTCGCTTCGGTCATCCTGCGGATGAAGGCGGCACAGATTTCGGGCTCTGTGATCGGAATCATGTGGCCGAACCCGTCCAGCTCTTCGTAACTCAGCCCGAATTCGGTCATTGTCGGCCCGTGCAGCGGCGGCGACAGTATCGCGTCCTGGCGGCCATACAAGATGCCCCCTGGGACGGTCAGATTCGGATAGCGCGCGACCTGCGCGTTGATACTGGCATCGACGCCGGCAACGTCCTGAGAGGCCGTGACAAAGGCGGAAGGTCGCAGGCCAAGCGCGCCACCTGCCCGGTCCAGAAAGTCATCAGGCGGGGTTTCCGGGTCAAACGCGGCACTTAACGTGTGCGGCGCGGTTTTGGACGCAAGGGGAACGGCAAGCGTGTTGCCGATCAGGCTGCGCATCCATTCGGAGCGGATCTCGAGCGGTTTGAAGATCGCCGGGGTTTCGGGCAGTTTATGCGTCAGCGGCGCCAGCAGCGCCAGACCAGCGACCCGGGCCGGGTGGTCAAGTGCCATCGCCAGTGAAACCGCGCCCCCCAGTGAATGGCCGACCAGAACGGCGCGGTCCACGCCTTTTTTGTCCAGAAACTCGGCAATCATGCCAGCCTGGTGGGGCAATTGCGCCAGCTCGGCCGTATCGCGCGTTGAATACCCGCATCCCGGCCGGTCCAGCGCGATAACGTGGTAATCGTCGGCCAGAAGATCCACCAGCGCATAGGTAAAGTGCTGTAACTGCCCGGCCAAGCCGTGGATCATAACGATGGTCTGCGCCTCGGGGTTTCCCTTTTCCACATAGTGGATGCTGCCGCCGCGAACGGGTGTGATCTGACCTAGCTGCGGCACGGTTTCAAGACCGCGGCGGGTAATCTTCCGTGTCCACAGGTTCATGACAAACAGGAAGGCGACAAAAACGGCGATTACGATCAGAACGGTTGTCATTCAGTTTTCTCCATTGCCAAGGGCGGCGGGTCTGTATTGCTCCAACCCTGATTGTGCCATGCGTTTCTGAAACTCGGCAACGGTGCCTGGCCACAAGGTCGTGTTTCGGCCTTCCGCATCCATGTACCAGGATGTACAGCCCCCGGCCTGCCAGACGCCTTCCGCGTGGCGGTCGTGCATTTCCCGTATGAACGCCGCCTGTTTGGCGGCGTCAGGAGTGATCGCGGACAGCCCTTCGCGCTGCATCTCGCTCAGGACCCGGCCAATATGGCCAACCTGGGCCTCGATCATCAGCACGACCGAGTTGTGCCCCAGCCCGGTATGCGGCCCCAGAAGCAGGAAGAAATTTGGAAAACCCGCAACTGCGGTACCCAGATGCGCGCACATGCCATCCGACCAGGCAGAGCGCAGCGTCAGCCCGCCTGTTCCGGTAATGTCCAGACGTTCGACCACGTCGGTTACGTGAAACCCGGTGCCCCAGATCAAGACATCCGCCTTGGTCCGGGTGCCATCCGCCGCGATGACCGTGTCGCCTTCGATACGGGCGACGCCCTTCGGAACAACACTGACATCGTCGCGGGCCAGGGTCGGGTACCAATCGTTCGAACTCAGGATACGTTTGCAGCCGATCCGGTAGTCGGGGGTCAGACTCCGCCGTTCGGCCGGATCGGTGATGGCGCGCTCCAATGCCTTTCGCCACATTTTCAAGGCAAAATTCACCGCGCGTTCCTCACCGCGAAACACGCGGTGGCGAAATTCGAAGATCATGAATATCAGCTTGCGCCGAATGCGGGGCAAAATGGGAAACCGGGCGTAAAGGCTGCGCACCCAGGGCGCAATCGGACCATCCGGACGCGGCATCACGTAAGGCGCACTGCGTTGAAAGATCGTGACGTGGCCTGCAATCTTGGCGATCTCGGGTACAAACTGAACGGCGGATGCGCCGGTTCCAACGACCGCCACGCGCTTGCCGGTCAGATCGACATCGTGATTCCATTCGGCCGAGTGGAAACTGGGCCCCGAAAAACTGTCGGCGCCGGGGATATCCGGGATGCTGGGATAATGAAGTGCACCAATGGCCGAGACCAGAAACCGCGCCGACCAGTACTGGCCATCCATCGTTTCAACTTGCCATCGCGTTCCATCCCACCTGGCCGATTTCAGCTCCTGCCGGAAATGGCACAGGTCATACAACCCTTCCCGACGCGCGACATTTTGCAGATAAGCTTGGATTTCCGCGCCACCGGCATATGCGCGGCTCCAATGCGGGTTGAGATGGGTCGCCATGGAATACAGATGCGACGGCACATCACAGGCGACACCGGGATAGGTATTTTCGCGCCATGTCCCCCCGATATCATCGGCCTTTTCCAAAATCGCGATATCCTTGATGCCGCTCTTGCGTGCCTCAAGCGCCATCGTCAGCCCGGCAAACCCGGCGCCGACGATCAGCATCTGTGTTCTGTGGTGCATGAGTGAGTGCCTTCTGAAACAACCCTGCGTTTATCTGTTGCAGATGTATGCACTTGCCTGGCTGTGAAGTAGGTCACACAGGTAACAATGACCCGGCGTCTTTTCGTTACGCAGGGACAAAATTATTTGGAATGACCCGTGTCGCTTATTGCAAGCACATATCGCAATCAGAGAGGTGGTTGCACCGCGAATCCGTCAGTTTGTTTCAAAATTGGAGGATTGCCCCTTGACCACTCGCACTGCCACGCGTTCCGGCGGACGTTCTGCCCGCCGCGCCAAACGCACCGCTCCGAATTTCGACATGCTGCCGGGCCTGACCCGAGGCATCCCGCTATGCGAGGTCATGGACGCAACCCAGGTTGAGCGTATCGACAATGCGGCGATGGACATTCTGGAAAATGTCGGCGTTCAGTTCCGCGACCCCATCGCGCTGAAAGACTGGAAAAAAGCCGGAGCCAAGGTTGACGGCGAACTGGTCTATCTGGACCGCAATATGGTGCGCGAGCTGATCTCGACCATTCCGGCGCAGTTCACCTATCACGCGCGTGATCCGAAAAAGAACCTTGCACTGGGCGGCAAGCACGCGATCTTCGTGCCGATGACCGGCGCGCCATTCCTGCGCGATCTGGACGATGTACGCCGCAACCCGACGCTGGATGATCTGGCGATGTTCCACAAGCTGTCGCACATGATGCCGGCGCTGCACAGCTCGGCCCATCACATTGTCGAGCCCTACGACCACCCGATCAGCCAGCGGCACCTGCGCATCACCTATTCGTCGATGAAATACTCGGACAAGACCTTCATGGGCATGACCACTTCGCCCAGGAATGCCGAGGATGTGATGGATATGTGCGATATCCTGTTCGGCGAAGGGTTCATTGACGATCATCCGGTCACCACCGGCAACTGCAACGGCAACAGCCCTCTGGTGTGGGACGAAACCATGCTGGGTGCGATGCGGGCCTTCTGCCGCCGCAATCAGCCGGTTCTGTGCTCGCCCTTTGTGCTGGGTGGCGCAAACACCCCGGCATCGGTGCCCGCGACCGTGGCGCAGCTGACCGCCGAGGCGCTTTCGGCGCTGGCCTATACGCAGGTGATCCGCAAGGGCTGTCCTGCGATCTGGGGGCATTACCTGTCGACCGTTTCGATGAAATCCGGCGCGCCGATGGCCGGCACGCCCGAGATCAGCCTTATGAACTTCATGATCGGCCAGATGGCGCGCTTTTACGACGTACCATGGCGCACTTCGAACACTCTGGGTGGGGCCAAGACCTTTGATGCACAGGCCGGGTACGAATCCGCCACGACGCTCAGCGCGGTCATTCACGCCGGGGCCAACTATATCTGGCATTCGGCAGGCTGGAACGAGGCGGGCATGCATTGTTCGGTCGCCAAGTTCATCGTCGACGCCGAACAATGCGCGATGGCTTACCGGATGGCGGAAGGTCCAAAGTGGCACGATTTCGATCAGGCCCTGGCAGCGGTTCCGGATGTGGGGCCCGGCGGGCATTATCTGGGTCATCCGCACACGCAGGACAACTTTCAAACCGCGTTCTTTATGCCGGAGCTGTTCGACAACAACTCGATCGAACAATGGGTCGCCGAAGGCGAAGTTGAGATCACCGAACGCGCCCTGAAACATGCACAGAAACTATTGGCCGAATATGAAGAACCAAAGCTGGACGAGGCCAGGAACGAGGCCCTTCTGGACTATATCGCCCGCCGCGAAAGGGAAATCCCGGCGGCGGACGAGTTGAACCAAACATACTGATCCACACTCCCCGTACTTGCCCACCCGTCATCCGGGTGGGCCCTTTTTTCCGGTCAAGACACGTAAGCCAAGATGAAGATCGCCGAACTGCATATCTACAGCCACGACCTGCCGGTCAAAAACGGACCCTATACTATGGCCAACGCTCAGGTCTGGGCGCTGGATACCACGCTGGTCAAAATCGTGTCGGACAACGGTCTGATCGGCTGGGGCGAGACCTGCCCGGTTGGCCCGACCTACGCCGAGGCGCACGCCGCCGGGGCGCGCGCCGCTCTGGTCGAAATGGCCCCGGGCCTGATCGGAACAGAGGTCCTGCCTCTGGCCTTGCATCGCCGGATGGATGGGCTGTTGAACGGTCATGGCTATGCCAAGGCGACCATCGACATTGCGGTGCACGACCTGCTTGGCAATCACTTGGGTGTTCCGGTTTCCGATTTGCTGGGCGGAGCGGTTTCGGACAAGGTGCCGTCCTATTTTGCCACGGGCGTCGGTGCACCCGACGACATCGCGAAACTGGCTGCCGAGAAAATGGCCGAAGGCTACCCGCGTCTGCAAATCAAGGTCGGAGGCCGCCCGGTCGAGGTCGACATCGAAACCATTCGAAAGGTTTGGGACGTGGTCAAAGGATCGGGTATTCGTCTGGCCGTTGACGGCAACCGGGGCTGGACCACACGAGACGCCCTGCGGGTCAGCCGCGAGTGCCCCGAAATCCCCTTCATCATGGAACAGCCTTGCAACACAATCGAAGATCTCAGGAAGATCCGGCCTCAGGTCACGCATGGCATCTATATGGATGAAAACAGCACCAGCCTGAACACCGTGATCTCGGCTGCGGGCACCGGTCTGGTCGACGGGTTCGGCATGAAGGTCACCCGCATCGGCGGCCTGCATCCGATGCGCGCCTTCCGCGACATCTGCGAGGCGCGCAACCTGCCCCATACCTGCGATGACAGCTGGGGCGGGGATATCATCGCCGCTGCATGTACCCATATCGGTGCAACCGTTCGGCCCGACCTGCTGGAAGGCGTCTGGCTGGCTGCGCCATATATCGAAGGCAACTACGATCCCGAAAACGGCATCCGGATCGAGGCCGGGCATATCGCGCTGCCAACCGGGCCGGGGCTGGGCGTGGTTCCTGATGAAAGCCTGCTCGGCACACTTGTCGCATCATTCTAAGAAATGGATGACGTTATGAACCTGAAAGGAAAATCGGCTCTGGTCACTGGCGCGGCTGGCGGCATCGGGGCGTCAATCGTTCAACGCCTGCGCAACGCCGGGGCGCGGGTCGCCGTCGCCGACCGGGCTGTCGATGCCATCGAGGCCGAGGCATATCTGCCCGGTGATCTGCTTGTTCCCGAATATGCAGACCAGCTGCCCGGCGCAGCCGCGTCCGCATTGGGCGGGCTTGACATCGTGATCAACAATGCGGGCGTCATCACGCGCGGGTCGGTCACGGATACGACTGATGCGGATTGGTCTCTGTCATTGGGTGTCAATGTCGAAGCCCCGTTCCGCATTTGCCGTGCGGCAATTCCGATCATGGCGGACGCCGGCGGCGGGGCCATCGTCAACACCGCGTCTTGCTGGGGGCTGCGCCCCGGCCCCAATCATGCGGTCTATTGCATGACCAAGGCGGCCATCGCGTCCCTGACCCAGTGCATGGGCATGGATCACGCCCATCAGGGTATCCGCATCAACGCCGTTTGCCCGAACGAGGTGAATACCCCGATGCTGCGATCAGGCTTTGAAAAGCGCGGCTTTGACCCCGATACAGCCGTGGCCGAACTGGGCCGGACCGTGCCGCTGGGCCGGATCGCCGAGCCCGATGACATCGCCGATGTCATCATGTTCCTTGTCTCGGACGCGTCGCGTTATGTTTGCGGCACGCTCGTCGAGGTCAACGGAGGGAAACCGGTATCATGAAACGGTTCGACGGAAAGGTGGCACTGATCACTGGCGGGCGCAGCGGCATCGGCAAGGCCATTGCCCGGCGTTTGCACGACGAAGGCGCACGGGTCTTTACCGCCCAACGTGGTGAGGACACCGAATTTCACGGCATCGCTGCTGATTTCACCCTTCCCGACAGCCCGGCACAGGTGGTCGGCGAAGTGATCGCGAAAGCCGGGCGTCTGGACGTGCTGGTCAACAACGCGGGCATGATGCAGGAAGCCTCGGTCGAGGGAATGAGCCTTGAGGACTGGCATCTCAACCTGACGGTGAACCTGACCGCCCCGTTCCTGATGATCAAAGCCGCGCTGCCGCATCTGCGCGACACCAAGGGCGCTATCGTCAACACCGGATCCATCGAAGGGTTGGGCAGCAATCCCGGTCATGCCGCCTATTGCGCATCAAAGGCAGGCTTGCACGGCCTGACCCGCGCCGTAGCCGTGGATCACGGGGGCGAAGGTATCCGCTGCAACGCCGTCGCGCCCGGTTGGATCGATACCGAATTGAACGAGGATTTCATCGAATCCATGCCCGACCCGTCCGCATTCCGTCGCGACATCGCCAAGATCCACCCGGTGGCCCGAACAGGGCGGTCTGAAGAAGTTGCCGCGCTCGTCGCGTTTCTGGCGTCCGGGGATGCGGGTTTCATCACCGGGCAGGTCTATACGGTGGACGGTGGGCGCATGGCCAAGCTGAGCTTGCCCTGACGCCCACACGTCATTCCTTGCCGGACCGCCATTCTTTCCAGATCAGATAGCTGTTCGCCCCAAGCGAGGCGAAAGGCTCGGGCGGCAAACGCGGAAGGTCCGGCTGCGCCAGAAAGTGATCCGCGACCTCTGATCCGCCTTGCAGCGCCAGCTCTGCGATGCCCATGCCTTGCAGGGTGCCTCGGGCGATGCCCAGACCATTCTGACAGCAGGCCGAGAACACGCCATCCTCCAATTCGCCGAACGCCGCGGATCCGTTGCGGCTGAGGCACAGCATCCCGGCCCAGCGATGCTCCATCCGAACATCCGACAGATGCGGAAAGCGTTCCCGGAACTTCCGGTCATGCACCCAGCCGGCATTGCGCAACCGCATCCGGCTGGTTTCGATCGTCGGGTGAAAACTGGATCCGGTGCGGATCAAAATGCGATCCCCGTAGCTGCCCGAAATACGCCGGACCGAGGTGCCCATCGGATCCGCCGGGGTGACCGACCAGCGCGGTTGCCCGCCCAGTGTCTTGATCTGTGCCTCGGTAAGCGAGGTCGTGATCGAGGCGTAGAGGCAGATATGCATCAATTGCCGTTGGTAAAATCCGAAGCTTTCCAGATGGCCATTGTTGGCCAGAACGATCCGCCCGGTGCTGACTTTGGCCTTGGCAGTGTTGACCACCCAGCCTGCGTCCTGCTTTTCAAAGCTGGTGACTGGTGAGTTCTCGAATACGTTAACTTGGCCAGCCAGTTGGCCCGACAACGCCCGTACATAGGCTGCGGGCTGGATCATCACCGTCCCCGGCGCAAACAGCCCCGAAACATAATGCGGGCAGCCCGTGATCTCTTGCATCTGCTTTTGGTCATACAGCGTGTACGGCTCACCCAGTTTGGTCAGATGCTCGGCGAAGGCGCGGTTATGGGCGTCTCCTGCCCGTGTGGCGGCAGCATTGTATTTTCCGCAAGGGTCGAACATTTCCTGCGGCAGGTCGCAATCGGCGGCGACCTCGGTCGCGAAAGCGATGGCCTTGCGGTTCAGGGCAATGGCGGCGCGATCCGCTTCCAGCCCATCGCCTGCGTAATTGTCCGAGGCCAGATCATGCGGCAGGTCGATCATGAACCCCGAATTCCGCCCCGCCGAACCATCGGCAAATCGGCCCGCTTCCAACAGGGCGATCTTCAGCGAAGGGTCCAGTTGGTGCAACCGCCGCGCCGCCGTCAGCCCGGCAAACCCTCCGCCGACGATGGTGATGTCGGCGGTCAGATCCTGTTCGAGCACCGGCAGAGGGTACTGGGGCGGCAGGATGGCATTCCACCCTGCCGGACCGGTCTGCCGCGGTAGTCTTTTGGCCTCGTATCGTGTCAATCCACGGCCTCGTCGGCATCGTCTGCAAGATCGATCCAGATAGTTTTCAGCTGGGTGTACTGATCATGCGCATGGATCGAGTTGTCGCGCCCGCCAAAGCCCGATTGCTTGAACCCGCCAAACGGCGTGGTGATGTCGCCTTCGCCAAAGCTGTTTACGGTCACGGTGCCCGCCCGGATGGCCCGCGCGCCGCGAATGGCCCGTTTGGCGTTGGCGGTGAAGATCGAGGCACACAAGCCATAGTCGGTGTCATTGGCTATCTTGATGGCCTCGTCAAAGCCCGACACTTCGATTACCGACAGGACCGGGCCGAAGATCTCCTCGCGCGCCAAAGTCGAGTCGTTGCCAGGCACTTCAACGACGGTGGCCTCGACAAAGCCTTTATCGGCCTTGCCACCGATCACCACCTTTTCAGCCTGATCGAGATATCCGCAGACCTTGTTATAATGCCCTTCGCTGACCAGCGCGCCCATGCGGGTTTCAGGATCCAGCGGGTCGCCGATGTTCCACTGTTTGGCGTGATGCGCGATGCGGTCCAGCAGTTCGGCTTTCACGTCTTTGTGCACGATCAGGCGCGACGAGGCCGAGCAGTTCTCGCCCATGTTCCAGAACGCACCGTTCACCACATGCGCCGCCACCCGGTCGAGGTTTTCGGCGTCGTCCATGACGATGGCAGGGTTCTTACCTCCCATCTCAAGCACCACTTCCTTGGCGTTGCTTTCCGCCGAATAGGTCAGGAACCGTTTGCCCGTCACCGTCGAGCCGGTGAAGGACACCATGTCGATATCCATGTGCCGCCCGATGGGTTCGCCCACGTCGGCACCGCCACCCGGTACGATGTTCAGCACGCCGCGGGGAAGGCCAGCCTCCATCGCCAGTTCGGCCATACGCAGCGCGGTCAGTGTGGTTTCAGCCGCGGGTTTCACAACCACTGAACATCCCGCCGCCAAGGCAGGCCCGATCTTCCACGCCAGCATCAGCAGGGGAAAGTTCCACGGCAGCACCAGCCCCACGACGCCGATCGGTTCACGCAGGACCATGGCGATATGGTCGTCGCTGGCAGGCGAGACCTGATCGTAGATCTTGTCGATCGCCTCGGCATGCCATTTCAGGCAGTGGATGGTTTCCGGCACGTCCACGGTTTCGCAGTCATAGATGGTCTTGCCACTGTCGAGGCTTTCCATCACAGCCAGTTCGCGGGCATTGCGGGTAATCAGCTTGGCCAGCCGGATCAGCACGTCCTTGCGCTCGGACGGGTGCAGTTTCGACCAGCGGCCATCGTCGAAGGCCTCACGCGCCTTTTCGACCGCAAAATCCACATCCGCTGCGCCGCAGGATGCGATATCGGCAAGCTTGTCGCCGGTGGCCGGATTCACGCTTGCAAACGTCTCACCCGAGATCGCCGGGCGGAATGCCCCGTCGATGAACGCCCCGGTCGGCAGGGTCAGGCCTGCGGCGATGGATTTGTATTCGTCCTGTGTCAGCAGATCCATGTCTCTTACCCTTCAGCCACGATGTCGGCGATTGTCTTTTTCAGCACGCGCGTGACCTGTTCCAGCGCGCGTTTGTCGTCCTTGTTCAGGCCCTTCAGCGGAGGCCGCATAGCGCCGGCATCAATTCCATTCATGGTGACGCCATGCTTGATGGTCTGGATGAACTTGCCACCCTGTTCCAGCACCCGCATCAGCGGCATCATCGCGGACATGATCCGGCGGCCTTTGGTGAAATTCCCTTCGACCACGCAGGCCTGATACAGAGCCACATGTTCGGCAGGCAGGAAGTTCGACCCGCCGCACACCCAGAACGGCGCACCCCAGGCAAAGAATTCGAGCGCCTGATCGTCCATTCCGCAACCAAGCTGGATATGCGGATAGTCGCGGGCCAGCAAGTGCACCCGGTTGATATCGCCCGAGCTTTCCTTGATGCCGCAGAAGTTGCGGCTGCGGCCCACACGGTCAAGGAACTCTTCGCCCATCATCGTACCGGTGCGGTGCGGGTAGTTGTACAGCATAACAGGCAGATCAGCGGCCTTGTCGATGGCCAGCGCATTCAGCGCGTTTTCCCGATCAGTCGGCACTGAATACGGCGGGCTGGCCAGCAGGATCGCATCGGCGCCGATTTCGCGCGCGCCGGCGGCAAGGGCAATCGAATCCGGCGTCAGCATCGCGCCTGTGCCAACCACCAATGGCAACCGGCCCTTCAACTGCTCATGCGTGAACCGGGCCAGTTCGACACGTTCGTGGACGGTCTGGGCATAGTTCTCGCCGGTCGAACCACCCGAGATCAGGCCATGCACGCCATTCTCGATCAGGTATTCGATCACGTCGGACAAGGCGTCCCAATTCACGCTGCCATCGTCGTGATAAGGCGTGACCACAGGGGTATAGATCCCCTCAAACTTGAAAATCGGGTTCATTCCGTCCTCATGCAGGTTTCGAAAGGGGCGGGATTCCCATTGGGACATCCAGCGCGTCAGGCATCACGAACATCTCGATCTGATCGCGTGACAGGTTCCAGTGATCTTCCGCCAGCCTGGCCGCCGTCGCCTCATCGCGCGCCTCGATGGCTGCGATGATCGCATCATGCTGTTGGCTGGCCAGCGACAGGTTTTCCGACATTTCACCGGTCTGTGGCCGATAGAACGTCATGCCGATCCGAGCGTGATCGATCAGCAACCGGTTGAACGACGGCAGCAGGTAGACATTGCCGGACATTTCACCGGTCACGTCATGAAAGCGGTTGTTGGCCAAGGCTCGGTCCTCGCCGGACCCGGACCGAAGGGCCGCCTTGAACGCCTGCTGGGCCTCTTTCAAATCATTGATCTGGGCGTTCGACGCATTCAAAGCCGCCAAACGCAGGATCGCTCCGTATACCATCGGCGCGGCAAGGAAGAAGTCGCGCAGGGTGGTGTAGGACATCTCGGAAACCCGGGCGCTGCGGTTTGTCCGCAGATCCAGATAGCCTTCGCCAGCCAACTGTCGAAACACTTCGCGCAGCGGCGTGCGCGACAAGCCGAATTCCTCTGACAAATGCGCCTCGTCCAGATCCGCGCCCGGGCGCAGGCGCAGCGTAAGGATGGACACTTTCAGGTGCTCTCTCAGCGCGCTTTTACGAGACTTGGCTTCGTCTTTCATGCTTTGGCCTCATCCTTCTGTTCGGCGAACGCGGTCGAATCGCGTGCGGTCACGGTTTTGTATTCCATAAAAATACAACTTGTATACAATAAAAATTCGTGCAGCATAGGTGCCTGCGAAATCGACTCATGTTCCGGACTTTGTCCCAGCTTGCAAACGGTACTGCTCATGCCTCAGACGCGGCACATCACTTTCATCCTTGTCGAGGAGTTCTCGCACCTTGCGTTTTCATGCGCGGTCGAACCCTTGCGGATCGCCAATCTTGTGAGCGGCGAAGAACTGTACCGCTGGTCCTTTGTGTCCGAACATGGCGAGCAGGCCGTGTGCTCGAACGGATCCATCACGCTGGTGCATTCCGGCCTTCAGGGTCTGGCAAAATGTGATCAGCTGTTTGTTCTGTCGGGCATTCACATGCGTGACCACGTCACCCGCCCCCTACTTGCAACCCTACGCCGCGAACGCGCGCGCGGCACGAAAATCGGCGCCCTGTGCTCGGGGGCATGGGTGCTGGCCGAGGCTGGCTTTCTCGACGGAATGCAAGCGGCAATCCACTGGGAATATCACGACGCGTTCATGGAAGCCTTTCCCGAGGTCAACCTGGTACGCAGCGTGTTCGTGGCCGATGAAAAGCACATTACCGCATCTGGCGGAACGGCAACGGCGGATCTGATGCTGCACCTGATCGAACGCGATCACGGTGAAGAACTGGCCATCGATGTGGCGGATCAGATGGTCTACAACGCGGTACGCAATGCCACGGCCAAACAACGGGTTTCCCTGCAATCACGCAACGGAATGCGCAATGCGCACCTCGCCAAGGCGATCAACATCATGCAGGACAGTATCGAAACCCCGGTTTCCCCCTCGTTCATTGCAGAAGAGCTTGGCATTTCAACCCGACAGCTTGAGCGGCTGTTTGGAAAATACCTCAACACGTCGCCCAAGAAATACTTCATGGAAATGCGGCTGGAGCGCGCCCAGAAACTGTTGCTTCAGACCGAAGCGTCCGTCACCGAGATTGCCGTGGCCTGCGGCTTTGAAAACCCGGGCCATTTTTCGCGCGTCTACCGGTCAAGCTTTGGCGTCACCCCGCACGCGCAACGCAACAAGATCGACTGACAGTATCGGGTAGTGGACTTGCCGAAAACGATACGGCAGGGGATGCCGCGCTTTGTCGGCCCATGACGGGCCTGAACGGGCATCCCCCTAACCCTGCCGAGATACCCCCTCATTAAAACCGGACTAGTCAACAGATCGGCAGGATGATGTACCAATAGATTTGGATATTGGCATAAGTTTTGCGAGAACTTGTCATACATGCGATTCTTGTGCCCTTATTCGTTAATCTTTGCCTCAATTGAGACTTTTGATTCAGCGAAGTCCGGCAACCTCAAAGGTCATAACCACTTGTGAAAAAAATAATTTTTGGGTTTCGCTCATTGCTGCATTCAAGGACCGCACTGAGGAGCAGTTTTTCCGCCTTCAATCCAGCGTGTTCGTTTTCTGCGCAGCCCCAGGCATGGACGAGGCAATCTCGGCTCAACTGCTTCGGTTGCGCGCTTCAAAACGTCAAACGGGCGTACAAGCACCATCTCTAACGGAATTGCGTCATATCGAGACTGGACGCGGCGCGCGTGATTTCATGGGCGCTGGTCGCCGCGCCTGATCCGACGCGAACGTTCAGTTTCTCTGTCCCGCTGAACCGCTGGAAATACGCAAATTCCATCGTGGTCAGCGCATCCATATCCTGACATTGAACAACGTAGTCAGCCTGGAATTCCGAATGTTCGCCCGTTGCGAATGACGTGCCCCCCTCGCCCGCGTTATCCTGCTGCCCCGGAATATCATGCGTCAGGATCACGTTTGCAGATGCGGTAAAGCACACGGCGTCGGGCGGGACGACAAACAGATCCA
This sequence comes from Ruegeria sp. THAF33, assembly GCF_009363615.1. Taxonomy (NCBI): domain Bacteria; kingdom Pseudomonadati; phylum Pseudomonadota; class Alphaproteobacteria; order Rhodobacterales; family Roseobacteraceae; genus Ruegeria; species Ruegeria sp. THAF33. The sequence goes on from NZ_CP045384.1 coordinate 2,459,278, forward strand.
GTGGTTTGGACAGTTCGGAAATCGCGATGGCGACGCGCGTACGATCGTCATCACTTGCCACCGGGGTCTCGAACCCGATTATGTCAATGCTTGGAACCCTAAGGGACAGCGTAAATTCCGTGTCCGCAAACACGATTTCCAATTGACCGGACCCATGTTGATGGGTGGGCGTGATCTGCGTCGCCTGAGCGGCAAGAGCTGCCGGAAAAAGAGACAACGCCAGAACAGAGCACTTCATTAACCAAAAACCGCCTTTAACAGAATCACAACAGTGATTTTACCGCGAATCACCTGCCACGCAACGTTAACCCTCGGATCGGAGCTCGCCAGATTTGGGGAGGAGCGTGGGAATCAACCATCATTGCCTATATCCGACAATAAAACTCAGGTTGACATTGCTGACCAAATAACTCAGTTATTTCTTCGCGAAACCCGCGGGGCATCCCCGCGCGATCCGACAGTTCTGACAGGAAAGCACCGAAATCCTATGACCAATTTATTCACCACTGCCAGCGCCCTGACATTTTGCATGGCAACCGCCGCAATCTCGGGTGATGCCCCCACCAAGGCAGATGTACTGAACACCTATGCCAATATTGCGGAAGCCAAATTTGAGGACAGCCTGATTTCAGCCAGGAAATTGCAGGATGCGGTCAACGCACTGATCGCCGATCCCTCGGACGCAACGTTGAACGCGGCGCGCGCGGCCTGGGTTGCTGCGCGTGTCCCCTATCAGCAGACGGAAGTCTATCGCTTCGGCAATGCCATCGTTGATGACTGGGAAGGCAAGGTGAACGCCTGGCCTTTGGACGAAGGTCTGATCGACTATGTCGACGCGGCCTATGGCGGCGCGACGGACGAAAACGAATTTGCCGTGCTGAACGTCATCGCCAACCCCAGCTTCCAACTGTCGGGCGAGACCATTGATGCCAGCGAAATCACCCCCGAACTGCTGAGCGACACCCTGCACGAAGCCGATGGTATCGAGGCGAATGTGGCAACCGGCTATCACGCCATCGAGTTCCTTCTGTGGGGTCAGGACATGAACGGCCATGGCGCCGGTGCCGGCAACCGACCAGCGACCGATTATGCGCAGGGCGAGAACTGTACCGGCGGCCATTGCGACCGTCGCGCGCAATATCTGAGCGCTGCGACCGAACTGCTGGTCAGCGATCTGGCCTGGATGGCGGATCAGTGGAAAGACGGCGGAGCGGCGCGCGCAGCCCTTATGGAGAACGAAGCAGCAGGCATCAGCGCGATCCTGACCGGCATGGGCTCTCTCTCGTATGGTGAGCAAGCCGGCGAACGGATGCGCCTTGGCCTGATGCTGAACGATCCTGAAGAAGAACATGACTGCTTTTCTGACAACACCCACAACAGCCATTACTATGACGGGTTGGGCATCCAGAACGTCTATCTGGGCAGCTATACCCGCATTGATGGCACCCCGGTCTCGGGCGCATCTCTGGCCGATCTGGTCATCGCCACGGATCCGGCGCTGGATACCGAGATGAAAGCGAAACTGGCCGCCACCATGCAGGCCCTGGGCAAGATCAAGACAACGGCCGAGGCGGGATTTGCTTATGACCAGATGCTTGAGCGCGGCAACGAAGGCGGCGAAGCCCTGATCATGGGCGGCGTCAACGGCCTGATCGATCAGACCAAAACGATCGAACGCATCGTAACTGCGCTGGAACTGGACGGGGTTGCGTTTGAAGGGTCAGACAGCCTGGATAACCCGGACGCCGTCTTCCATTAATCTTCAAGCGGGCCGGAGAGGGTTTCTTTCCGGCCCCTGCAAACCTTACTGATCGTCTGACAAGGCGGCGAAACGAGCCAAGACCAATGATTGTCTGCCACTGCACCAACATATCCGATCACGACATCCGTGCCACCATCGACTGGATGCGCACGGCGGATCCGCGGACCATCATCACCCCCGGTAAAATCTACCATGCCCTTGGCAAATCGGCGGATTGTGGCGGGTGCATGCCGTTGTTCCTAGACACGATGCGGGCCAGCGGTAATCTGGAAGTCCCCATGCAACTCCGCACTTTGCGTGCCGGAGCAACACAGGAGAAGGCTGATGAAAGGCGATCCGAAGGTCATCGAATATCTGAACAGGTCTCTGCGGCATGAGCTGACTGCCGTCAGTCAATACTGGCTGCATTACCGCCTGCAAGAAGATTGGGGCCTTGGCCATATGGCCAAGAAAAGCCGCGAGGAAAGCATCGAAGAGATGGGCCACGCGGACAAGCTGATCGAACGGATCATCTTTTTGGAAGGTCACCCCAACCTTCAGAAACTGGACCCGTTGCGGATCGGTCAGACGCCGAAGGAAACGCTGGAATGCGACCTGGCGGCCGAGATCGACGCCAGGGCACTTTACAAGGAAGCGCGCGAATATTGTCGGGAGGCCGGCGACTTTGTCTCCATGTCGCTGTTCGAAGAGTTGATGTCCGATGAAGAGGGACACATCGACTTCCTCGAAACGCAGCTCGACCTGTATGAAAGGATCGGCGAAGCCAATTATGCGCAACTCAACGCATCGAAAATGGACGAAGGCGAATAGCCTTCTTGCCTTGTCGGTGGTCGCCCTGGCGGCCACCCCCTCCCTGTCAGCCGAGCTGCGGGACCTGCATCTGAAATTCACCCCCCGCACCGACGAGGAACGCGCCCGCATTGCGGCCGTGACCGCGCGCCCGCAGGATTATGGCGTGTCGCAGCCGTTCGAAGAACTCTCTGCCGGGGCGGCGACTGTCCGGGTCCGCAACGACGCGGATGCGTTCTCGCAACCCTCGGGCAATCTGAGCTTCGAGCAGGAGCTGGATTTCAAGGTCGGCAACGGGTTGTTCAAGAAAATCTGGGTTTCATCACCATCATCCACATTGGCCTCTGACGGGTTGGGGCCGCTGTACAACGCGCGATCCTGCCAGCGTTGCCATATCAAGGATGGGCGGGGGCACACACCCAACGGCCCTGATGACAACGCGGTCTCGATGTTCCTTCGGGTCTCGATCCCCGGTGCGCCGGAAGACGGGTATGCCGGGATCGAAGACTACATCGCCACCCGGCCCGAACCCAACTATGGCGGGCAGATGCAGGATTTCGCGCTTGCGGGACATCCGGCGGAATATCGGCTGGATATCTCCTACGAAGAAGTCCCCGTTGAACTTTCTGACGGCGAGGCCGCGTCGCTGCGCCGCCCGTCTTACAGGGCCGCTGATCTGGGCTATGGCCCGCTGCACCCGGATGCGATGCTGAGCCCGCGGGTCGCACCGCAGATGATCGGGCTTGGCCTGCTGGAGGCGATCCCGGTCGAAGACCTGCTGGCCCGGGCTGATCCCGACGACGTGGATGGGGATGGCATCTCGGGCCGTCCAAACATCGTCTGGTCTGTTGAATACGGCGCCCCGATGATGGGCCGGTTCGGGCACAAGGCAGGCATGCCGACGGTCATGGAGCAATCCGCCGCAGCCTTTGCCGGGGATATCGGTATTTCAAGCCCGCTGTACCTGGCACCTCAGGGGGACTGCACGGACTTGCAGGTGAACTGCGTCGAGGCCCCGCATGGCGACACCGATACCCGCGCGTTCGAGATCGATCAGCAGGGTATGGACCTGGTGGATTTCTACAGCCGCAATCTGGGCGTGCCCGGCCGCCGTGATGTCGACGACCCCGAGGTGTTGCGCGGCAAAGAGGTGTTTCACACGATCGGCTGCGCATCCTGTCATACTCCGGCCCATGTCACCCACCGGCTGGAAGATCGGCCCGAGCACAGCTTTCAGCTGATCTGGCCCTATACCGACCTGCTGCTGCATGACATGGGCGAAGGTCTGGCGGATCACCGCCCCGAGGCCCGCGCGACGGGGCGCGAATGGCGGACGCCGCCTTTGTGGGGCATTGGTCTGACCGAACGCGTCTCGGGCCACACGCAGTTTCTGCATGACGGGCGGGCACGCAATCTGCTCGAGGCGATCCTGTGGCACGGCGGCGAAGCCCAGGCCGCGCGCGATGCGGTTGTGTCGATGCCGAAAACTGACCGCGACGCCCTGATCCGTTTTCTGGAGAGCCTCTGACCCATGCGTATTCTTACCTTTGTTGCCGCGTTGATGATGCCGCTTGCCGCACAGGCGCAGGACCGCGCACCGATCCTGATGGACGTTGCCGAGACACATATCCTGCCCAGGTTCGACAAGCTGCCGGAAACGACCGGGGCTCTGGTCAGTGCTTCGCGGGTGGATTGCGATCCGACCTCACCGGCGTTGCGCGCGGCTTATGATGCGGCCTTCGACAGCTGGATTTCCGCCAGTCACCTGCGATTCGGTCCGACCGAGGTCGATGATCGTGCGTTTGCCATGGCGTTCTGGCCCGACACGAAAGGGTTCACCACCAAAGCCCTGTCCCAGCATATCGCAACCGAGGATGACGCCGTGCAAGACCCGGAAGCCTATGCCGAGACATCCATAGCGGGGCGCGGGTTCTTTGCACTCGAACGGATGCTGTTCGATCCCGCCTTTGCAGAGCAGGGCAATGCGGATTACCGCTGCACGCTGATTCAGGCGATCGCGGCGGATATTGATGCCAACGCGCGGGCGATGGCCGATGACTGGCAAAGCTATGCCCCCAGCCTGACCCGGCCCGGCGAGAACGGCCGATACCGAACGCAGGACGAAGCGATGCAGGAACTGTTCAAGGCTTTGTCCACGGGTCTTGAATTCACGGCCGACACTCGGCTTGGTCGCCCGTTGGGCACGTTCGACCGCCCGCGCCCGAACCGCGCCGAAGCGTGGCGGTCGAAGCGATCCTTGCGCCATGTCGAACTTTCACTGATGGCCCTTCGTGATCTTGCATCGCGATTGGCCTTTGATCATCCCGATATCGCCGCGGATCTGGATGCTGCCTTTGCGCGCGCCATCGAGAATGCCCAGGCCATTGACGACCCGGCGTTGGCGGGCGTTTCGGATCCGCAGGCCCGGTTCCGTATCGAGGCCCTGCAACAGTCCATCCACGATATTCGCGCCATTGCGTCGACTGAACTTGGCCCGACCCTGGGCATCAGCGCAGGCTTCAATTCTCTGGACGGGGACTGACCCATGACATCGCGCCGCCGTTTCCTTGCAGGGCTTGCTGCAACCTCTCTGCCACCGATCCATGGATGGGCCTCGGTGGGCAGGCCGGAGTTTCTGGCCGCAGGGCTGTTTCCGGATGGTTCGTATCGACTGGCCGGGCTGGATGCACAGGGAACCCTTCTGTTTTCCGTGCCCCTGCCCGCGCGCGGTCATGCGGCGGCGGCGCATCCGGTCAAACCACAGGCCGTGGCCTTTGCGCGCCGTCCGGGCACCTTTGCCGTGGTGATTGATTGCGTGACGGGATCACCGATCGCGCGGCTGACGGCGCCGGAAGGTCGGCATTTCTATGGTCACGGAACTTTTTCAGCCGATGGCGCGATTTTCTTTGCCGCTGAAAACGATTACGAGGCCGGAGAAGGTATCATAGGCGTCTGGGACGCCGAAACATTTGCGCGCTTGGGCGAATTCCCGTCCGGCGGCGTCGGGCCGCATGACATGCGTCTGATGCCGGGTGGGAAAACGCTTGTGATTGCCAATGGCGGGATCGAAACCCATCCCGAAACCGGGCGCACGAAGCTGAACCTGCCGACGATGAAGCCCAATCTGACCTACCTTTCCCTGTCGGGCCTGGTTCAGGAACAGGTGTCGCTGGCGGCTGCCCTTCACAAGAACTCGATCCGCCATCTGGCGGTCCGTCGCGACGGGCTGGTGGGCTTTGCAATGCAGTGGCAGGGCAGCAAGGCCGAACATCCGCCCTTGCTGGGCCTGCACCGTCAGGGGGAAACCCCGCACCTTCTGTCAGCGCCTGAGCAGGATCAGAGCACGCTGCAAGGCTATGCCGGCAGCATCGCGTTTTCGGCGGATGGTGCAACCGTTGCCATAACCTGTCCGCGCGGCAATGCGCTGCATCGGTTCGACGTGGCCAGTGGCACTTTCAGCGATGCGTTCGAGCTTGAGGATGTCTGCGGGCTTGGATCGGGCCCAAGCGGTTTGGTTTTCACCACCGGAACCGGTGTGTTCGGCGCGTTGGCCACTGCGCACCCCGAGATCCGGACCCGCGCGAAGTGCCAGTGGGACAATCATCTCGTCCCGATCACCCCACCGGCATGAAATTCGGATTTTTCCGTCACATAGTTTAGGCTTGGAAGAATCAAACAGCTGCCGTATTGGCGGGCGCGAAACTGGCACCCCTACGTTAAGGACCGACTTGATTGAAACAGACGCCCGACGCACCGCATTCCATCTACGGAGTTGAGAAATGGGGCAAAGGCCTCATCGAGGTGACGGAGCAGGGCGAAATCGGTCTGCGCAATCCCTTGGCCCCCGAGGTTGGCGCGATCAGCCTGCCCGGTATTCTCAGCGATCTGGACGACCGAGGCATCAAGGCCCCGATGGTTCTGCGCGTGTCTTCCTATCTGGAACACGAGATCGCGCATCTGAACGAAAGCTTCCGCGACGCCATCGCCCGCGTCGGTTACAGGGGCAGCTATCGCGGTGTGTTTCCGATCAAGGTGAACCAGCAGGCCCAGGTCGTCGACCGGATCGTCGAATTCGGCAAGAAGTACAACTATGGGCTCGAGGCCGGGTCCAAACCCGAACTGGTGATCGCGCTGGCACATCGGCTGGCAAGCGAAGCGCTGATCGTCTGCAACGGCGTCAAGGATGCCGAGTTCATCCAGCTGGCCATCCTGTCCCGCAAGATCGGGTTCAACACGGTGATCGTTCTTGAAAGCCCGAAAGAGGCTGACACGGTGATCGAGGTCTACAAGGAATTGGAGGTCGAACCGCTTATTGGCGTGCGGGTGAAACTGACCAACCAGATCAGCGGCAAATGGGAAGAAAGCTCGGGGGACCGCTCGGCTTTCGGTATGAACACCGATCAACTGGTGGCCACGGTGGACAAGCTGCGCGACGCGGGCCTTCTGCATTGCCTGAAGTTGCAGCACTCGCATCTGGGCTCTCAGGTGCAGGACGTCAACGACGTGCGCCGCGCGGTGGGCGAGGCCTGCCGCTATTACACCGAACTGACGCGCGAGGGCGTGCCGCTGACCCATCTGGACCTCGGCGGTGGAATGGGTGTGGACTATACCGGTGAAAAGAAGGCGGCTGAAAACTCGATCAACTACACGGTCGAGGAATACTGCGCCAATGTGGTGGAAACCGTGGCCTATGCCATGGACGAGGCCGCGGTGGACCACCCGACGCTGGTCACCGAAAGCGGCCGCGCGGTGGTGGCGACGTCGTCGATGCTGGTGTTCAACGTGCTGGAAAGCACGCTCTATGATGCGCCCAACGGCCCCGAGGTTGAAGCCGACGATCACCACATGGTTTCAGACCTTGCCGCAGTGCACGGCTATCTCAGCAAAGACCGTCTTCAGGAATGCTGGAACGACGCCACCTTCTATCGCAACGAATTGCGCGCCCTGTTCCGCCGTGGATATGTAGACCTGCGCCAGATGGCCCGGGCGGAGCGGATCTACCTGTCGCTGATGGCCCGCCTCAAGGCGCTGGCGGCCAGTGACGATCTGGAAACCGACGTGGACGACCAGCTTGAGAAAGTGGCCGATATCTACCACTGCAACTTTTCTCTGTTTCAGTCCTTGCCAGACGTCTGGGCCATTGACCAACTGCATCCGATCGTGCCCTTGCAGGGCCTGAACCAGACACCCGACCGCCGCGCAGTCCTGTCCGACATCACCTGCGACAGCGACGGCAAGATCGACCGGTTCATCCTGGCCGACGGTGTTTCACCCAGTCTGCCGGTGCATACCCTGCCCGAAGATGATGAATATTTCATGGGCGTCTTTTTCGTCGGCGCCTATCAGGAAACGCTGGGCGATCTACACAATCTCTTTGGCGACACCAACGTCGTCACCATCGACCTGCGCGCTGACGGAGGGTTCGACTTGCTGCACGAACAAGAGGGCGACACGATCAGCCAGGTGTTGTCCTATGTCGAATTCGACCCCACCGACTGCGTCGCCGCTTTCCGCAAAATGGTGGACGAGGCGATCTCGACCGGTACTCTGAAGGCCAAGGACCGCAAAACCTTGATGAGCGCCTATCGCGACTCGATCAACGGCTACACCTATTACGAATAACCCCCTGTGAGAGGAGATTACCCCCATGGGTTCACTTAGTGGCAAAACACTGGTTGTCGGCGCGGGCGGCGTATCCCACGCCGCCGTGCACAAGATGGCGATGAATTCGGACATCTTCACCGAAATCACACTGGCCAGCCGGACCAAGTCAAAATGCGACACCATCGCCAAATCGGTAAAAGAGCGCGTGGGCGTTGACATCGCCACCGCCGAGCTTGACGCCTACAAGGTCGAAGACACGGTCAAGCTGATCAAGGAAACAGGCGCGGAAATCCTGGTGAACCTGGCCCTGCCCTATCAGGACCTGGTGCTGATGGACGCCTGCCTCGAGGCCGGGTGCCACTATCTCGACACTGCAAACTACGAGCCCGAGGACGAGGCCAAGTTCGAATATCACTGGCAATGGGCCTATCAGGACAGGTTCAAACAGGCCGGCCTGACCGCGATCCTCGGCTCGGGCTTCGATCCGGGTGTTACATCCGTCTTTGCCAAGTGGCTCAAGAAACACAAGCTGGACACGATCCGCCAGATCGACGTTCTGGACGCCAATGGCGGCCAGAACGATCAGGAATTCGCCACCAATTTCAACCCGGAAATCAACCTGCGCGAAGTCCTGGCCGAAGTGCGCCACTGGGAGAACGGCGAATGGAAGCACTCTCCCGCCATGACCCACAAGGTCGAGTTCGACTTCCCCGCCATCGGCCCCAAGAACATGTACCTGATGTATCACGAGGAACTGGAATCGCTCAGCACCCATTTCCCCGAGATCGAGCGCGCCCGCTTCTGGATGACATTCGGCGATGCCTACATCACCCATGCCAAAGTGCTGGAAAACGTCGGCATGACCCGCATCGACCCGGTGATGCATGACGGCAAGGAAATCATCCCGATCCAGTTCCTGAAAACCCTGCTGCCCGATCCCGGCGATCTGGGCGCCGAAACCAAGGGCAAGGCCTGCATCGGCGACATCGCCACGGGTCAGGCCAAGGACGGCTCGGGCGAGAAAACCTATTACATCTACAACATCTGCGACCACGAAGAATGCTATCGCGAGGTCGGCAGCCAGGCCGTCAGCTACACCACCGGCGTCCCCGCGATGATCGGCGCGGCACAATTGCTGAAAGGCAACTGGCGCGAACCGGGCGTGTGGAACATGGAACAGCTCGACCCGGACGATTTCATGGACATGCTGAACACCCACGGCCTTCCCTGGCAGGTCCACGAACTCGACGGGCCCGTCGACTTCTGATCCCTCGGGGCGGTCCGCGCGACCGCCCTGCTTCATCTGGCTGAAAATATCCCGGGGGGTCCGGGGGGCAGGCCCCCCGGCCTTTTCACAATCGGAGACGCCCGACATGTCCGACATGATGACCACACAGGCCGGAGACGCCGGCGCCTTCCGCCACTTCGACCTGACACGCGTGCCGTCACCCTGCTTCGTCGTCGACGAAAAGGCGGTGGAGCGAAATCTGGCGGTTCTGGCCGATATCGGTGAGCGCTCTGGCGCGCATGTCCTGTCGGCGCTCAAGGCCTTCTCGATGTTCGCTCTGGCCCCTCTGGTGCGACAGTATCTCGGCGGCACTTGCGCAAGCGGCATCTACGAGGCCCGGCTGGGCCGCGAGGAATATGGCGGCGAGGTCGCGACCTTCTGCGCGGGCTACAAGGATTCCGACATCGACGAGATCCTCGCGCTGTCGGATCACGTCATCTTCAACAGCCCCGCGCAGAAAGATCGCTTCTTAGCCAAGGCACAGGCCGCCGGGCGGCAGGTCGGGCTGCGCATCAACCCTGAACACTCCGAAGGCGAGGTTGCGAAATACGACCCCTGCGCCCCATGCTCGCGCCTTGGCACCCCGGTCAGCCAGCTGGACGCCAAGGCGCTGGAAGGCGTGGACGGGCTGCATATGCACACGCTTTGCGAACAGGGGTTCGAACCGCTGGCGCGCACCTGGGCCGCGGTCGAACCGAAGCTGGCACAATTCCTGAACGGCCTGAAATGGCTGAATTTCGGCGGCGGCCACCACATCACCCGCAGCGACTATGACCGCGACGGGCTGGTGGAGTTCATCAAACACATCCGTGCCAAATACGGCGTCGAGGTCTATCTGGAACCCGGCGAGGCGGTGGCGCTGGATGCGGGCATCCTTGTGGGCGAAATCCTCGACCTGCCGCACAACGGCATGGATCTGGCGATCACCGACATCTCGGCCACCTGCCACATGCCCGACGTGATCGAGGCCCCCTATCGCCCCGCCCTGATGGACGAGGCTGAAACCGGCCACACCTATCGCCTGGGCGGCCCCTCGTGCCTGGCGGGCGATGTGATCGGCGACTACACCTGGGCCGAACCGCTAAAAATCGGGCAGCGCTTTGCCTTCCTCGATCAGGCGCATTACTCGATGGTCAAGACCAACACGTTCAACGGCGTGCCCCTGCCCACCATCGCCCTGTGGAACAGCGAAACCGATGAGTTGAAGATCATCAGGGAATTCGGCTACGACGACTTTAAGGACAGACTTTCATGAGCATTTTCCTCGACAGCGAACTGACCGACGCCGAACGCAGCGAAGACGCCCGGTTCCGCGTGATCCCTGTGCCTCTGGAACGCACGGTCTCCTACGGCTCGGGCACGGCAAACGGCCCCGCCGCAATCATCGCGGCCAGCAATGAACTCGAACGCATCACCGGCCACGCCGAACCCTGCGTCGAAGGCATCTTTACCGAAGCCCCGCTGGATTGCGACGGCCCGCTGCCGGATGTCATGGAGCGCCTCGCCCAGCGCACCGAGGCCGCCATCCGCGCCGGCAAGGTGCCGGTCACGCTGGGCGGTGAACACTCGCTCAGCTATGGCGCGGTCATGGGGGTGACCCGCGCCCTGGGTCAGCCCGTCGGTATCGTGCAGATCGACGCCCATGCCGACCTGCGCAACGCCTACCAGGGGGAAAGGCACAGCCATGCCTCGGTCATGCACCTGCTGGCCGAGGAAGGTATCCCACTGGCCCAGTTCGGCGTGCGCGCCTTTTCCACCGAGGAAGCAAAAAGCCGCCTGAGGAATCGCGTCTTCCACGTGGATGCCGAAGAGTTGGTCACCGGCAACATCCATGCCGTCGACCTGCCCGAGGATTTCCCCGAACTGGTCTATGTCAGCTTTGACGTTGACGGACTGGACCCGGCGCAGATGCCCGCGACCGGTACGCCCGTTCCGGGCGGGCTGGGATACTATCAGGCGCTTCGCCTCGTCGAACACGCCCTGAAGGGCCGCCGCTGCGTCGGCTTCGACGTGGTCGAACTGGCCCCCGACGGCAATGCCGCCTGGGATTTCACCGCGGCGCAGATCGTCTATCGCCTGATGGCGAGCTGCTGAACAGGCAGGCGGGCCGGGCTGGCCCGCCTGATCCGGTTCCTAGCCGGTTTTGCCGTCATCGGCGGTTTCGTTCAGCTCCATATGGCCTTCGCCCCTGTTCAGGACGCGGCGCAACATGGGTTCAAAGAACTCCAGCGGCTTGGTCGGATAATTCGGGTCGAACGCCTTCTGATCGTATTCATGGCAGAAATAGCGACAATCTTCCCAATAAGGACTGTCGCGATATTTGTCGCGCGCGTTGCGGTCGCCGCCCAGATGGTGGTTGTAGTAATATCCCTGAAACACGCAATGATGCTTGAGAATCCAATACGTCTTTTCGCTGACGTAAGGCTTCATCATCGCCGCTGACAGCTCTCCGTGATTGTAGGGTGACAGGATATCGCCGGTATCGTGGATCAGCGCCGCCACCACCAGTTCCTCATCCGCACCGTCCTCGTAAGCACGTGTCGCGGCTTGCAGGCTGTGCTGGTAGCGGTTCACCGGATAGGGCGTCCATTCTTCGTCCAACGAGCGGATGGCATCGAGGATGCGATCTGGCAGGGCCGCATTATACGCCTCTTCGTACTCCATCACGGCGTCCCAGTCGGCTTTGGTGGCTGTCTCGAAACTGGTCCAGGTGGGTTTGTGGCTTTTGTCCAGCATGGCTGATCCTTTGGCATATGTCCTGAACGGAAGCGTAGTTCGAAACCAAGCTCCAAAAAAATGAATTGATTTTATCACAATGATCAAAAAATACTTTCGACATGCAATTCAAAGCTCTGGAAACCTTTCTCTGCGTGGCCGAAGCCGGTGGCTTTCATGCCGCCGCCCGCAAGTTGAATGTGACGCAGACCGCTGTCAGCGCGCGTATTCGCCTGATCGAGGAGGAAACCGGCAGGGCGCTGTTCACGCGCGGTGCCGGCGGAACGGTGCTGACCGAGTTCGGCCGGCAGTTCAAACCCTATGCGGAACAGATGTTGTCCCTTTGGGGCTTTGCATCGCGCGACCTGCCGGTACAGGCACAGAACCGCCCGGCGCTGCGGTTGGGGGGCCAGCTCAGCATCTGGGATCCGTTGCTGGTGGACCTGGCGGTTCGGTTTGAACAGCGCTTTGGCAAATTGCTTTTGACGCTCAACTATGACCACGACCTGAACATGGTAGAAGCGGTGGCAACCCATGTGCTGGACGCGGCGATCACACATGAAAAGCCGGCGGACCGGCGTGTCACATGGTACGCGCTTGAACCCGAGCTTTTGTCCCTGGTCCGGACGCCACAGGTTGACGGCACGGACGATGACATGATCTTCGTCAACCTTGAACTGGGCGAGGTCTATCAGGACCATGTCAGATCGGCTGCGCGACGGGCGTCGGGTCAGACAGTGTTTCTTGGCAATTGCATGATGGCGCTGCGATATGTTCTGCACCGAGGCGGAAACGGCTATTTCCCCGATTACGTCATTTCCGAACACTTGGCCTCGGGTGCTCTGGAGCGGGTCGAGGACAGTATCAGCTTGCCGCTGCCCATGTATCTGGTCACCCGCGGTGATCGCGAGGAATTTGACGACATTCACAGCTGTTTGGTGGATCTTCGCGGCTAGAACTCAGGCCGGCGTCGGCATGATCTGGGACGCGCGCTGCCGTTTTCGCATCAGCGGCCGACCAGCAACAAGCAGGAAAAGGCCCGAGATCAGCACCCCTATGATTGCGGGAAGGTACAGCAGAAACCAAAGCTCCGGGTCATCGATCACCACCGGGGAAACAAACCCGCGCACTCCTTCAAGCAGCACAAGAATGGTGAAGGCACCCAATATCTGCGGCCACAATCCAAACCGGGAAAAGCTGCCCAGCATCAGGGTTGAATACCCGGCCAGCGCCACGGCGATGCATATCGCGATCCACGAGAACCGCTGGTGCAGCTCTTCGATCAGCTTGCCTTGGCTGAACCCTTCCGTGGCTGAAACCTCATCCCGGTTGCGGATCAGGTCCGCCGTTGGAATAGCTTCGAGGCTGCGCCGGGCCATCGGATTTGTATTCGTCAGTTCCGAGATGTCGTAGGACGCGTCCTGGAACAGGGTCGATGACAACACTTTGCCTTCCTTGTTCAGGCGCAATGCAACCCCATCAACCATCACAAGGTGGATGCCCGCATCATTGTTGACCAGATAGGCGGTTACGCTTGAATAGCTGACCGCGTTTTCAGGATCGCGGCGGTCAGACACGAAAACTTCGTGGAGTGTGCCGTCCAGATCAATGCTGCCTATGTAAACCGTGACACCTTCGGCGGGGTGCAGAAACTCGCCTTCGTTCAGCAGTTGAGCCGTCACATCTCCGGCCACTTCGGCTTGCCGGATTTCCAGCTGTTCCACCGAGGCCGGGCGCAGGAACACGCTGATGATCGCCATCATCACCCCGGTAATCACACCGAACAGCAGCACCGCCCGGGCAAGCCGCCAAGGGCTGGATCCGGTGGCCAGCATAACCGTCAGCTCACTTTCGCGGCTCAGGCGATTTGTGGCATAGACGGCGGCGGCAAACACGGCCATGGGCATGACCGTGCGGATCAGGGTCGGCAAAGTCAGCGCGGTGAATTCCAGAAAGACCATTGCCGACTGCCCACCGCTGATGACCCTGTCAAACAGGCTGACAGACCGGGTGATCCAGAACACACCGACAAGCACCAAGGTGAAAAAGCCAAACAGAATCAGCAATTGCCGCAGGAAATATCCATCAAAACGCGACATGGGGCCTCGTGCGTGTGTTCGTTTGCAGCGGACACTAGGGCATTAAGTCGGCAGAGGAAACAGGCATTGGACGTCAGGATGCCCCTGTATGCAACCTTGGCGCATACCGGCTTCATCGCACATCCCCGTTTTGGCACCAGAAGGGCCGGGAGATTACGCTTTGTGAAAACGGCGGCTCATGGCACATTTTACGGATTGATTAGAATGGAGTTTGAATAATGGCACTGTTTTTTTCCCGCCGCACCTATAACGCGCAGAAGAAAAAGTTCACGTTTAAGCCGGCGGCAAAGACCAGATATGTTCACATCACCCAGCAAAGCCCCGGTGGAAAAATTCGTAAGGGAAGTATTGTCAAAAAAGCCAAATGGCTGGATCTCGTGCGACAGGAGGGCGGGGATTCGGCCGTCCTGATCTATGTTCACGGCTTCAACACCAGCCAGAAGGACATGCTGGACCGGCTGGGGAAAATAGAAACCAATCTCAGGGGCAACGGGTATCAGGGCGCGGTTGTTGCCTTTGACTGGCCCAGCGACGGATCGGTGCACACCTATGACTCGGACCGCTCCGATGCCAAGGCGGTGGCACCGCATCTGGTGGGGGACGGAATCTTGCCGCTGTTGGGAATGTCGCCGCGCCCCAAGGTGCATCTGATCGCTCATTCCATGGGAGCGTTGGTGGTACTGCGCGCATTCTCTGACTTCGGGGATTCGGCCGGGCCCGGCAACAAGATATGGTCGGCGGATCAGGTCATGTTCGCGTCAGCGGACATCGATTCAGAATGGCTGGAAAAGGGCGCATGGGGCGATCTGGTCCTGAAAAAACGGTGCAAGCGGTTCACCAATTACTACAGCCGGAAAGACAAGGTGCTGGCCCTGGCCGGCGGGATTGTTCACGGCGGTCGGCGTCGCGCCGGTCGTGTCGGGATGCCGAAGCTGACCTCGAAAGGTCATTGGGATATTTTCTGTGACCACCAATATCAACGAGACGTCCCCAAAGGACAGCGCAAGATGATGAAGTCGCATCGCTGGTGGTTCGACAGCGGCGGGTTTTATGAGGACCTCGCCCTGACGATCGACGGCCATTCGGTAAAAACGATGCCGACCCGGCACAAGACAAATATCGGGGATCTGGCGCTGCTGGCCTGACCGACCGGCCGCCACACGACTTTCTCTGGTGCAAAGCCCGATTTTGCGGGTTTTGCTCAAGCACCGGCTTTGGGCAGAATCTCTGCACGTTCTGATATCGTCAGTATGCGTTGCTGACCAGAAACGGAAAGGGCGCGCTCGACCTCAAGCGCGCCCCAGTCACAAGGGAGAAATTGAAAACCTGCGTTCTGTGCAGAACCTGAACGCCAACTCTTTGACATTCTCAGACAACCAGACTTTCCAACATCCGTCAGTGACGCTGTTCACACTCTGGGCCGGAATTTTTTGATGGCGTATAGGGTTTGGTTGCACTGCGGCTCACAATACCTGCACGCGTCCTGATTGCCGGTTCGCCCCGGCCATAGTCGAAAGCCGCACGCGCTGGAAACGCGCCAGGCACGATTGCCGATTGGTGTTTTGATGCGGATGGCAGGGGCAGCAGGGTTCGAACCCGCGACCTACGGTTTTGGAGACCGTCGCTCTACCAACTGAGCTATACCCCTGTGGTGAGCCCCAGATATGACAGCCGCGCGGCGGACTCAAGAGGCTTTTTCGAATTCCACACCACTATCTGAGCCGACAAACAAGTTGCGCAAAATGTGCAGTGCGCTAAGACAAGGTCCGGTCAGCAAAAGGAACCCCGTGTGAACCTCCGCAAGAAGATCGCAGACAGCGAAGCCGTGCTGAACTGGGTGGCCCGCCGGATTGCCACTTACATTCGATTGGTCAACCGAAACACACGCTGGCAGCGCATCGGATACGAAGAACTGGATCAGCTGGTCGAACAAGGTGAACCTGTCATCGTTGTGCTTTGGCACCAACGGTTGGCGCAGTCGCCCTATTTCTTCCCTCTGGACAAGGGGCGCATCTGTTCGATCACCTCCTCTGCCCGGGCGGGCAGCATGGTGGGCCGGGTACAAAAGCTGTTTGGCATGGACACGATCGCCATGGCCAGCAAGACACGCCACGTCGCCTTGTCACGTCAGGTTCTGGGCAAGATGAAGCAAGGTATCTCTATTGGGATCGCGGCAGACGGACCGCGCGGGCCGGAACGGGTTCTGTCGACGGTTCCGCTGGTATGGGCGCGCACCTCGGGCAAGCGCGTATTCGGTATCACCTTTTCCACGAAACATGGTCGCGAAGCGGGAACCTGGGATCACCTTCTGATGCCCCGCCCCTGGCGAAATGAAGGCGTGTTTCTGTGCCGGGAATGGACTGAAACAGTGCCCCGCAAGGCCAGCGAAGAAGAAATCGAGACCCTGCGCCTGAGCCTGGAGCAGCATATGAACGACATCACGGCAGAAGCTGACCGGATGGTCGGGCGCGAGCCCTGGTCACCTGACGCCTAACCGCCCCTGAGACGTTGCATCAGATAGACTTCGCTGCCTTCGGGAATCGGCTCGGTAAGCCCTGTGGCAATGACACGCCCGTCGATCGCGATGGAGACCCCCGCGTCAATGGGGGCCTGCAACTGCGGGTGGGCCCGGACCAGAGCCCGCAAAAGCTCTCCGGTGGTTTTGGCCTCGACCTCAACCACTTGCTGGCCCCCG
This sequence comes from Ruegeria sp. THAF33, assembly GCF_009363615.1. Lineage (NCBI taxonomy): Bacteria > Pseudomonadati > Pseudomonadota > Alphaproteobacteria > Rhodobacterales > Roseobacteraceae > Ruegeria > Ruegeria sp. THAF33. The sequence goes on from NZ_CP045384.1 coordinate 2,476,230, forward strand.
GTCAGTGACCGGAGGCCGGACCAGAGGTGGACCTCAACCATTTTCCTTCAGGGCCGCCAGAATGCGCGGCGGAGACATCGGCAGTTGCTTCATCCGAACACCCGCCGCATTGGACACCGCATTGGCGATGGCGGCCAGGGGCGGCACGATGCCCGTCTCGCCCACGCCGCGCACCCCGAACGGGTGGCCCGGGTTGGGCACTTCGACGATCACCGTGTCAATCATCGGCAGGTCACTGGCAACGGGAATCCGGTAGTCAAGAAAGATCGAGTTCTGCAACCGGCCATCTTCGCCATAGATGTATTCCTCGTTCAGTGCCCAGCCGATGCCCTGCGCGGCGCCACCTTGGAACTGCCCTTCCACATAGGTCGGGTGGATCGCCTTTCCGGCGTCCTGAATGACCGTGTACCGGGTGATCGATGTCTTGCCGGTTTCCGGGTCGACCTCGGCATCGACGATATGGGTGCCAAAAGATACGCCCGCGCCTTCGGGGGTTGCTTCGAAATGGCCCGAAATCGGGCCTCCGGTTGATCCCATATCCGCCGTGATGTCGGCCAGAGGCATCGGGTCGAAATCCCCTGCATTGGGCCCCGAGGGCACCGCGCAGCCGTCTTCCCATTTCACCGCATCGACCGGGATGCCCCACTTGGCCGCCGCACGTTCGCACAGTTTCTCGACCGCGTGTCTTGCGGCCTTGATCGTCGCGAGGCCCGACGCGTAGGTCACGCGCGAACCATGGCTCACGTCGTTGTAACCCAGCGTCGCCGTGTCGGCGATGGTCACGCGGATGTTTTCATACGGAATGCCCAGAACCTCGGCCGCCATCAGAGCCATGGATGCGCGCGACCCGCCGATGTCGGGTGTGCCGACCATCAACTGCGCCGAACCATCCTCGGACAGTGCCAGTGAAACGCTGGTCTCGCCCCCGTGGTTGAACCAGAAACCGCAGGAAACCCCGCGCCCCTGCCCCGGCTTCAGCGGTGCCGAGTAATGGGGATGCGCTTTGGCAGCCTCAAGGGTTTCGACCAGACCGATGCGTTCGTAGGTCGGGCCATAGCTGGCCTTCGTGCCTTCATGCGCGGCATTTTTCAGACGCACATCAATAGGATCGAGGCCCAGCTTGTTGCAGAGCTCATCAATGACGGATTCAACGGCGAAGGCGCCCATGGGTGCACCCGGCGCGCGGTAGGCGGCCTGTTTCGGACGGTTCGACATCACGTCGTAACCGATCTGCTTGACGTTGGTCAGGTTGTAGGGCGCAAAGGCACACATGGCCGTCATATCGCCCGGGGCGCCGGGGAAGGCCCCGCCTTGCAGGCGGAAGACACCCTGCGCCGCCGTGATCGTGCCGTCTTTCTTCATGCCGATCTTCACGTCCATTGACGCAGAAGAGGTCGGCCCGGTGGCACGGAAAACCTCGGACCTGGTCATCACGATCTTGACCGGACGGTTGGCCTTGCGGCTGAGCGCCAGCGCGACGGGTTCGATGAAGACCGTGGTCTTGCCGCCAAAACCGCCGCCGATTTCAGACGCCGTGACGCGCAGCTGAGAGGTTTCGATTCCCAGCAGCGCCGCACAGGTCTTTTGCGCGATCCAGTGACCTTGGGTCGTGCACCACAACTCGCCCTTGCCGTCATTGCCCAGCATGCCCAGACAGGCATGCGGTTCGATGTACCCCTGATGGGTCGCCTCGGTCACAAAGCTGTCTTCGATGACCAGATCGGCCTCGGCAAACCCAGCCTCGACATCGCCGTGCCCGCTTTCGTGATAACGCACGACGTTCGGGTGCATCCCTTCCGGCACCGAATAATCCGCAGCACCTTCCCGGATCACCGGCGCATCCGGGGCCATCGCTTTGTCCACATCGGTGACGTGCGGCAGCACCTCGTATTCGACCTCGATCAGTTTCAGCGCGTCACGTGCCGCCAAGGCAGATGTGGCCGCCACCGCAGCAACCGCGTGCCCGTCATAGAGCGCCTTTTCCCCCGCCATGACGTTTTCCAGCACATTCCAGAATTCACCTTCGAGCCCGGGCTTGAATGGGACATCGGCGAAATCGGCACGGGTCACGACGGCTTTGACGTCCTTCGATGCCTCGGCTTTCGAGGTATCAATCCTGACGATCCGGGCATGGGCATGGGGTGAGCGCAGAATCGCGCCGTGCAACATGCCGGGGGCCGAGATATCCGCACCGAACTTGGCCCGGCCCGTCACCTTGTCCAGACCGTCAGGGCGATCGGGGCGGGTGCCAACGAAGGTGAAATCAGTTTTGCGATCGTCCAGAGCCATTATGACGCCTCCCGCATCTCAGCGGCCGTGTCCATCACGGCGCGAATGATCTTGTCATAGCCGGTGCAGCGGCACAGGTTGCCCGCCAGCCAATAGCGCGTTTCTTCCTCGGTCGGATTGGGGTTCTTCTCCAACAGCGACTTCGCCGCCACCAGAATGCCCGGGGTACAGATGCCGCATTGAAGCGCGGCATATTCGATCATCTTCTTCTGCAACGGGTGCAGGATGTCACCATCCGCAATCCCTTCGACGGTCTCGATCTGCTTGCCTTCGGCCTCGACACCCAGCATCAGGCACGAGCACACAAGGCGGCCATCGACGGTGACCGAACACGCGCCGCAATCGCCGGTGCCGCAGCCCTCTTTGGCGCCGGTCAGGTTCAGCTTGTCGCGCAGACAGTCCAGCAGGGTTTCCCGCGGGTCGCACAGGTATTCGACTGCGTCCCCGTTCACGGTGGTGGATACGTGGAGCTTGCTCATGCGTTTTCTCCCTTCGCGCGGGCATAGGCGATCTTTGCGGCACGCTTGGCCAGAACGCCAGCGACTTCGGTACGGAACGCGATCGTACCTCGTTTGTCGTCGATCGGATTGCAGGCGGCCGACGCGGCCGCGGCCAGTGCGTCAAGGGCGGCATCGTCCAAAGTGCTGCCGATGATCGCTTTGGCACAGTCTTCAACCAATAGAACGGTCGGTGCCACGGCACCCAGCGACACGCGCGCCTCGGTGATGACGTCACCATCCAGACGGAGGTTCACACCAACGCCCACCACCGCAATGTCCATTTCGGTACGGGGGATGAACCGCAGATAGGCGTCGCCCCCATTCTCGCCGCGTGCAGGGATGTTGACGGCCGAGATCAACTCGCCCTTGGCCAGCGAGGTCTTGCCGGGCCCGGTCGGGATGTCCTCGACCGCAACGTCACACGTGCCGTCGGGGCCAGTTACGGTGACGGTCACGCCTGCGGCCACCATGGCGGGCACGGAATCAGCCGCGGGTGAGCCATTGCACAGATTGCCCGTCAGCGTCGCGCGGCCCTGAACCTGAGTTGAACCGATCAGGTCCATCGCCTCGACCACACCGGGCCAGTCGCGGCCAAGCTCGGGGTGCTCGCTCATCTCGGCGCCGGTGACGGCCACGCCGATCGTCCAACTGCCGTCGGCATTGCGGGTGATGTCACGCACGCCGTCGATCTTCTTGATGTCGATGAGCGTATCGGGCGTCACCAGTTCCGAGCGCAGTTGCACAAGTACATCCGTACCGCCCGCCAGAAAACGTGTAATGCCCGTCGCGTTCGCGGCCAGAGCCGAAGCTTCGGCAAAGCTGGCGGGGCTGTGATAATCCATGAAGCTACCTCGTACCTGTTGGTCAGGAATATCTGGGTTCGCGGCGACGTTAATTCACCCCTCGTCCGGCGTCCATGGGCCGAGCGACCAAAATTCAACTTCCAAATGTCGCTTTTGGACAGGGTTCAGAGATCGATCTCGATCACACCATCAGGTTCCGCCGCGCGGCTTTGGCACAGGATCATGGCGCCTTCGCGCTGTTTGCGGGACAAAACGAAATCCCGATGCTCGACCTCGCCCGAAATGACACCGCATTTACAGACGCCGCAGATGCCGTCTGCGCATTTCACATCCACATGAATACCGGCTTCGTTCAGAACTTGCGCCGCGTCCTTGTCTGCGGGCACGGGAAGTGTCCGACCCGAACGCGCAAGCTTGAGCTCAAACGCGTGGTTTTCATATTCAGGCGTTTCAGGAACAGAGAAATATTCCAGATGACGCGCCTCTTCGGGAAAGCCCTGCTGCTCGGCCGCCTGAATCACGCCGTTCATGTAACGATCCGGCCCGCAGGTATAGACATGCCATCCATCCCGGTAGCCGGACAGAATCACATTCAGATCAGCGCGGGTGCCTTCATCCGAGAAATGGTAATGAACGCGATCCGCCCAGGGCATGGCGGCCAGGTCATCCAGATAACCCGCCCCGCCCCTTGTGCTGGCCGAATAGTGCAATTCGAAATCGCGGCCCAGCGCATGCAGGCGGTGGGCAAATGCGATCATCGGGGTGATTCCGATGCCGCCACCCATGAGGAATGTTCTGGTTGCCGTTTCATCCAATTCAAAGTGGTTGATCGGTTTGGATACGAAAACCTTTCGGCCCTCGGTAAAGATGCGATGCAACAGCGCGGACCCGCCACGCCCGTCATCTTCGCGCAGCACGCCGATCTGATAGGTCTTACGATCCGACGGGTCTCCGGACATGGAATATTGCCGCAGAAATTCAGGCGCGACCAGGACGTCCAGATGTGCGCCCGCTGTCCATCCCGGCAGGGGCGCACCGTCCAGCGATGCAAATTCGTATTTCGTGACATCCGCCGTCATCTTTTCAACCTTGGTCACGGCGACCCGCATCACAGGTGCATCACCGGCGATCTGATAGCGATGGATGATCGACATGTCCCCGCTTGCCTTGCGGGCCTTGTACTCGTCGGCCGTCACCATGGCCTCATAGGCTGCAATCCCGGCTTCTCGGTCCATTGCAAAGGGATAGGGCCAGGGGTGCGGAGCCAGATAAGCGGGATAGACGGCCAGGGTCTGATCCTCGTATTTCAGGTCCAGATCCTTTTGCAGATCGCGCCGGTTCAACGGGTGCGTCGTGGAGCGATAGGCGCCGTCGGGCTGCAACTCGATATCCCACCACCATTTCTTGATGTCGTTCAGCCCGCCATTGCCGACTGCATCGTCCAGCCTGGCCAGCGCGGGCGCGGCGGCGGGGATGTGCATCGCAGCCCAGCGGAACGGGCGTTCGGCGAAGATGCCTTCGAGGTTCCACGGGCAGGTCTTCATGCAGCGCCCGCACATCGCACCGCCCGGGGTCGTCACACGGTACGTGGCGCATTTCTGGCTGTCGGATTTCCAGATTTCGTAACCGTTGAACATCAGCTTAGGTCCGGCGGTGATCGCGCCCGAGGGACATTCGCGGGCGCATTTGTTGCAGGATGCGCAAAAGGTTTGCAGGCCGAAATCGATGGGTTTGTCATGCGCCATCGGCATGTCGGTCGTCACCACGCCTGATTTCAGGCGCGGGCCCAGATAGGGGTTCAGGATTACTTCTCCGATCCGGCTGACCTCGCCCAGGCCGGACAGCAACAAAAGCGGCGGTTGCAGCACCTCGCCATCCATCACCGTATGCGCCTTGGCCTTGTAGCCCAGGTTGCGGATCTGCTGGGCGATCACGCCGCCCAGCAGCGAAAAGCGTAGATAGGCGCGCATGGATTGGGCGACGCTGATCCAGTCGTCACCGCTGGCACCTTCCATCGTTTCATAGCCCTGATCGATGATCATGCTGATGGCCTGATCATGAGGCGGCACGATTTCTTCGCCCGTGGCGTCATGAGAATACCACGCCCATTCCGGGCAGCGGCTGAGGCCCACCGCATCGACCCCCAGGAAATAGGTCGCTGCCTTGATGTTCGCCGCATTGCGCTCGGCATCGGTGGGTCCGGCGACTTCGACGCTTTCACCATCCTGCAACAGAACGAATGCACCGAGCGCGCGACGCTGGGCAAAGCTGGGCGCGGCCTTGCGCACGTAGTACCCGCCTTTCGCGGCGTCCTGCAATGACTTGCCCATGTCGCCGAACTGGGCGCGGGCGAACATGTCGGCGCGCTTGGGAACGCGGGCAACATTCTCTTCGTCGATATAGGTTGTCGGAGCCTCGACCCGTTTGAGCTTTTCGAAGGGATGGGCCCCGTCCACATAGCGTCGTTTGGCATATGGGTCACGGTTGAGGGCGTTCTTGGCAAATCCCGTGCCCAGCCACCATGCCGGACCTTGGGTTCGAAACCACGGCTGTTGCGCCATGGGCCTCAGCGGCCGGTCATGCGCGATGGGCATCTCGGTCGTCACGGCTGCAAGGCCAAACCGGGTGCCCAGCCAAGGCGCAACCAGCTGGTCGCCCTCGACCGAGGCCAGACCGGCGGCCACGGCCAGCTTGCCCAGATCAACTTCGGACGACATCACGCTGTGCGTGCGGGCGTCAAAACCCAGCAGTCGGATATAGTTGGCGATGACCACGGCATTCTCGGTTGCCAGCAGGCAGGCACGATGATCCTGCGCGTCGATGATCCAGTCCGCACCGGGTTCGGAAGGGTCAGGGTCGCGATTGTGTTCGTAAAGAAAGACGATGGCGTGACGGTGGTCGTCAATCGGCTTGGGCGCGGCCTCCATACTGTCTTTCAGATCGGCCATGATGAGGTCGATTCCAGAGGCCAGCGTTTTGGTCTGGCGCGTGCGCAGCGCGTGGGCAAGCCGGTCGATATCGGGGTTGCGGCGTGGTTCGTCCAGCAGTGCATCCGACGGCAACGGCCCACAGCCTATCATCGATGCGTCGTTGAAATATCCAAATGCCTTCAGATGGTTTGCGCGCTCCTGCGGGTCTGAGGGGATCTCGGATGCAATCGGGTTCACCAACCCGTCGCGGATCGCGTCCAGCATCGCCTGAAACTCACCCATGGCGTTGACGATGCTGTCGGGCCGTTCCGGCCGGTGGAAACTCAATTCGCCCATGGTGGGCACGCGCGACAAATCCGGCATGGTATCTTGTCGTGTCAAACGCTCCAACGGGTATCGCCCCATGTGAACGGGCCGGTTCTTGTCCGAGAAAAAGCGGATTCCCATTGTACGCCTCCTGTTGCCATCCATCCCCTACCCCGTCATGGACAGCGAAACCATTCATGCATAATCATAAGCGGTATGAAGAAAATCGATTTCACTGATCTCGACGGCAAGGTTCTGCGCACCTTTCTGACCATTCTCGAGGAAAGCTCGGTTTCGAAAGCTGCGGATCGGCTGGGCGTCACGCAATCGGCCATCAGCCACACTCTGGCCAAGCTCCGGCTGGTGCTGGGCGACCCGTTGTTTGTCCGGTCCGGTCAGGGCCTGACCCCGACCGAGCGCGCCTTGTCCTTGAAGGAGCCCGCACAAAAGGTGCTGGACGGAATGCGGGCGCTGACCGAAGGGCGGCCGTTCGATCCGCAGTCCGAACAGATCAGGATCCGCATCGCCACCAATGACATGCCACGCGAGTTGATCTTTCCGCAGCTGCTTCGAGAAACACGTGCCGAAGACGCAGGTCTGCGGCTGGAATTCATTCCTTCAGGCGTTCCCGACCCCGAGCTTCTGCGCAGTGACAGATGCCAGTTGATGCTGACCCCGTTGCCACCGGATGGGCCGGATATCTTTCAAAAACGCCTGATGACCAGCCCGCTGATGCTGTTCTATGACGCCACACAGCGCACGCCACCGGACAGTTGGGACGCCTATTGCAACTGCGATCATGTCGAGGTTCGCTTTGCCGATGGCCGCAATGCCCGCGCCGTCATGCGTGGCGTCGATCAAAGCCAGATCAGGCCAGCGGTGGTGACCCTGCCTCATTTCAACGCCATCCCGGCCTTCATACTGGGCAGCGACCTGATCTCGACCGACACGGCGCTGATGAAACAGGGCCCGCTGGCCATGCTGGATTGCGCGCCACTGCCGTTCGAATGCGCGTCGGTGTCGATCTACATGGTCTGGCACCAGAGGTCGGCCAATGACCCGGCACATCGCTGGGTGCGGGCCCGGATCGAGGCGATCGCCGCGTCTCTTCAGACCTGAGACAACAGCCAGTCGCGCATGATCCTGACCAGTTGCGGCTGGCGCGGCTTGCGGGGCGCAACCACGTAAAACCCCAGATCTGCAACCAGAACATCCGCGAGCGGCTGAACAAGACGGCCCGAGGCCACCTCGGGCACGACAAGAGGCGCATTGGCCAATGCTATCCCCTGCCCCGAAACTGCCGCGTCGATCGCAAGACTGGTCTGGCTGAAGCTCATCATTCTGGGCTTTCCGCTTGCACCCACCCGTTCAAGAAACAAGGGCCACAATCCGTGGGTGTCGTTCAGCAATACCTGCTTCATCAAGTCAGAAGGTTTGTTGATTCCGCCCGCAACAGAAGGGCTGCATACCGGGATGAATTCGGTCGAGAACAAGGGCACCGCTTCCAGTTCCGCCGCAAACGGCGCTCGACCCTGCCTGACCGCAAGATCGACGCCATCCGAACTGAAATCCGCCAGACGCTCGCGCGCATCCACCTGAACCGAGATGTCCGGATACAGGTCCGTGAAGCCCGACAAACGCGGCACCAACCATTTCGAGGCAAAGCTGGGCGTTACCGACAATGTGATCCGCCGGTCCGGAGACAGGTCGGCGACGGCCTCTTCGATCAACCTGAAGGCACGACGCAGCGGCGCGTGAAACCGCCGCCCGGATTCGGTCAGTCGCAACCCACGCGACAGGCGATCGAACAGAACCTCGTCCAATCGTGCTTCAAGCCCGCGCACCTGCTGCGCGACGGCACCTTGTGTAACGCCGAGTTCCTCGGCGGCCAGTCGAAAGTTCAAGTGACGGCCAGAAGCCTCGAAAGCGCGCAAGGCGTTTAGGGGTGGAAGGGCGGTCATGCTGTTATCCTGTAGATTTTCTACAGAATAGAGGCAGCAGAACTGATTGGTCAAACCACTGTCCGACGGCCATCTTGGGATCAATTGAAAACGGAGATGTCAAATGGAAAAAGTAGCACTTATCACGGCGGGCGGCAGCGGCATGGGGGCGGATTCCGCCCGGAGGCTGGCGGCGGACGGGTTCAAGGTCGGCATTCTGTCCTCCTCGGGCAAAGGGGAAGCTTTGGCAAAGGAGCTGGGCGGCGTCGGCATTACCGGCTCGAACCAGTCCACCGAGGATTTGCAGAAACTTGTCGATGCCGCCATGGCCCATTGGGGGCGAATTGACGTTCTGGTCAATTCTGCCGGTCACGGCCCCCGCGCCCCGATCCTTGAACTGACGGATGAGGATTGGCACACCGGCATGGATGTCTATTTCCTGAACGCGGTGCGCCCAACCCGGCTTGTGACCCCGATCATGCAGGCGCAGGGGGGAGGCTCGATCATCAACATCTCGACCTTTGCCGCGTTCGAGCCGGATCCGGTTTTCCCGACGTCGGGCGTGTTCCGCGCCGGGTTGGCCGCCTTCACCAAGCTGTACTCGGACAAATATGCCGCCGCGAATATCCGCATGAACAACATTCTTCCGGGCTTCATTGACAGCCTGCCCGAGAAAGAAGAATTCCGCAACCGCATTCCGATGGGTCGTTATGGGCGCAGCTATGACGAGATCGCCTCGGTCGTCGCTCTGCTCGCCTCGGAGGGCGGCGGTTACATCACCGGACAGAATATCCGGGTGGACGGCGGTATCACCCGGTCTGTCTGAGCTTAGAACCGCGCCTTTACAAGATGCGTCAGCGCCGCGCCGGATTCAAAAAAGGCGCGGCGCACGCGCGTCCAGTTTTCGCGGTGTTCCGACACGGCGGGAACCGGCAGAAGCGAGGGATCACCGGCCAGAAGGCTTTCGGCCATCATGCGGCCGAACACCGTGCCCGGGCCGATGCCGCGACCGGAATACCCGTGTGCGGCCAAAGCGTTGGGGCCGATCTGCGTGATCTTTGGAATATGATCCGATGTCATTGCGATCCGCCCGTGCCACCCGTGTGCCAACGGCTGGTCGGCCAATTGCGGATAGAGCTCGGCCAGCTTGCGCCGGACCCAACCGGAATGTGCAACCCGGCCGGCATGTCCCAGATCCCCCATGCCGCCAATGATCATCCGACCCGCCTGATCCAGCCGGAATGACGTCATGATCAGCCCGGTATCCCAGCACCCTTCTTTCCTTGGCAGGATACTGGCGCGCAAATTGTCGGTCAGCGGGGCCGTGGCATACTGGAAATAGTAGACCGGCACATAGGCAGGCGCGGTATCCGGCAGCGCAAGATGATAGGCATTCGTCGCCTGAATGACCGATCTTGCCCGAACCGTCCCGCCCGGTGTCACCAGAACCCAGTGCCCGCCCTCATATGTCATGGTCTGCACGGGGCTTTGCGTGTGTATCCGCGCCCCGGCCTGTGACGCCGCGCGCGCCAAACCCACCGCATAGGCCAAAGGCTGAATGGTTCCTGCCCGTGGATCGAACAAGGCACCGTGAAAGGCCTGGCTGCCGGTGCGTTCACCCGCCTGGTCCGCCGACAATAGCTCAACCGGTGCTCCGGCTTCGCTCAACTGCGCATGACGCGTATGCAGGTCCTTCAAACCCGACGCGGAATGAGCGCAATGCAGGGTTCCGTTGCGCACGGGCTCACACGCAATGCCATATTCATCGATCCAGGCAAACACATCCGACGGCGCCTTGGCCAGCAAGTCGATCAAACGGTTCCCCGGTTCAGCACCGATATGCGTGCGGATGTCGTCCGGCGGAAGCCACAGCCCTGCATTGACCAGACCGACATTGCGCCCCGAACCGCCAAACCCGATCTCCTGCACCTCGAGCAGGCAGACCGACGCGCCGGCGCGGGCTGCGGTCAACGCCGCTGAACAGCCGGTGTAGCCACCTCCGATGACAGCCAGATCAACCGCGGCGTCAGCGGTCAGGGGCGGTGCGGTGACTGTCTCGGTGCAAGTGGTCTGCCAAAGTGATTGTTCGGGATCGTTCACGTCGGGCCTCTGAGTCTTGTCGGCGGATCATCATACCGATACCCCCCCTTTGCAAGCGGCCTTTTGACCCGTGCTGCGACAACGAAACAGACACCGCAGGCACGGGCTTTGCCCGGGCCTGCCGGGCCCAAGCAGAGGAGTCATTCCGTTAGGAATGATGACGACGGACGGGAGAGCCCGCGTGGTGGGCTCAGACGTCGAGCGATCGCGCGATCAGCTCTTTCATGACCTCGTTGGTGCCGCCATAGATCATCTGCACCCTGGCATCCGCGTAAAGACGCGCAATCGGGTATTCCATCATGAACCCGTAGCCGCCGAACAGTTGCAGGCATTCATGCATGATCTCGTTCTGCACCTCGGATCCCCAGTATTTGGCCATCGAAGCAGTTGCCGCGTCCAACTCGCCTGCTTCCAGTTTCCCGATACAATCATTGATGAAACTGCGCAGAACCTCGGCCTTGGTCTTGCATTCCGCCAGTTTGAACCGGGTATTCTGAAAATCCATCACCCGCTGCCCGAAGGCTTTGCGTTCCTGCACGTATTTCACGGTTTCGCCGATGGCGAAATCGATCGCGCCCAGCGCCATGATCGCGATATTCAGCCGTTCCCACGGCAGCTGTTTCATCAGTTGATAGAAACCCTGCCCTTCCTCGGGGCCTAACAGGTTTGTCATCGGCACTTTGACATCTTCGAAAAACAACTCGGCAGTGTCATTGCCCTTCATGCCCATTTTCTTGAGGTTCCGCCCCCGGCGAAAACCTTCACACCCGTCTGTTTCCACCACGATCAACGAAACGCCGCGTGCACCAGCGGTCTTGTCGGTCTTGGCGGCCACGATGATCAGATCCGCAGTCTGTCCGTTCGTGATGAAGATTTTAGACCCGTTCAACCGGTAAGAGTTGCCGTCCTTCTCGGCCGTCGTCCGCACCGCCTGCACGTCCGAACCGGTACTGGGTTCGGTCATTGCCAGCGCGCCGACCAATTCACCCGACGCCAGTTTGGGCAACCACTTCTTCTTCTGATCTTCGCTGCCATAAGCGGTGAGATAGTGGGTCACGATCGACTGAATGCCATAGCCCCAACCCGCATCACCCCGCGCGCCCTGTTCGTAGGCCGTGATGGCGTCAAAGCCCATGCCGCCGCCGACGCCGCCATATTCTTCAGGGATCGCACCCGCCATCAGCCCGGTTTCGCCGGCCTTTCGCCAGAAATCGCGATCCACAACGCCGTTTTCAACCCAGGTTTCGATATTGGGCGACAGTTCGTCATCCATGAACCGACCCGCCATATCCGCGAACATGCGGTGTTCATCAGTGACCCATGCCGCAGTCGAAGTGAAAAGTGACATTGAACGCCCTCCAATCGGTCTTTCCGAGAAGGCTAGCGCCGTGTTCGGTTCACGCCAATCCTTGTGACGCCGCGTCCCTTTGAGGAACAACGCAACGTCTCGGCCTGCGATGTCAGAGAATACCTTTTGACTGGCGGGGTTAAGCCAGTGCTTTGGCCAAAAGGTGCTTGGCCGCATCCTTGGCGTCTTCCGCCGGATCGCAGTTCTTGAGCAGGACGGCGGAAACGATGGCTCCTTCCTGCAACAACACGATCTGACTCGCGAGCTTCCGAGGATCATGCGCGCCGGCCTGTTGGGCTATGGCCGCGAAGTGTTCCAGCAAAAGCTGTTTGTGTTCGGCGGCCTGTTCATGGATCGGGTGATCCTTGTCCTGATACTCGGCCCCGGCCTTGATGAACATGCAGCCCCGGAACCCGTCCTCTTCGAACCACTCTTTCAGGGCATCAAAACTGACGATGATCTGATCGGCCGGTGTCTCCGCCATCTCGTCGATGCGCTGAAAGAACCAGTTGCGAAAGTTCTCATCCCGCAAGCGCAGCGCGGCGATGATCAGGTCTTCCTTGGTGCGGAAATGCTTGTACATCGACGTCTTGGACACGCCTGTTTCCACAACCAGCTTGTCCATGCCGGTTGCGTGAAACCCGTCGCGGTAAAAGACCTTCAGGGCCTTGCTGACCAACTCATCCCGTTTGTTTGGGCGCATGATTCGGCTCCATGGTGTACCGTTCTGTACATATTACCATGGAGCGTGAAGTACAATGACCTCAGGCCAAAGCATTGTTTTGAAATAGTTTTACCAGGCGCCTTGTCTCACCATGAAATTTCCACTTGAAAAAGTTTACAGATCGGTACACTTTACCTGTAAGTTAACTGATCTGTACACCCGAGGATTTGACCGATGAAACGTCGCGCCAGCATTTTTCCACCTCAGTACGTCCCCTTCCTTCTGACCATGGCTCTTCTTGCCGCCTCCCTCACCTGAAAGCCTTTGCGGAATGTCCAGACCCCCCTTGCCCCCCTTAACGTTGGAAACTGCCGCTCAAAAAGTGCGCGCGGCGGAAGATGCCTGGAACAGTCGCGATCCCGACCGCGTGACGCCCGCCTATACGGATGACAGTCAATGGCGGAATCGGGCTGAATTCCTGTCCGGCCACGCCGACATCCACGCCTTTCTGACCCGCAAATGGCGGAAGGAACTGGATTATCGTCTGATCAAGGAACTGTGGGCCTTTGCCGGAAATCGCATTGCCGTACGCTATGCCTATGAATGGCGCGACGACAGCGGTCAGTGGTTCCGATCCTATGGCAATGAAAACTGGGAATTCGCCGATGACGGGCGCATGTCACATCGCCATGCCTCGCTCAACGATCTTCCGATAGCTGAAGATGACAGGCTGTTCCATTGGCCCTTGGGCGAACGCCCTCATGACCACCCCGGGTTGTCCGAACTGGGTCTTTAGAAGGACGCTCCAATGCCCCGCGCTTTTTCCGAACTGACCTTCACACCCGCCGTCCGCGCCCATCAAGAAAGGATGGGATCGGCCAGAAGCTATGCCAAGTTCATTGCAGGTGGCCCGCGGCAAGGCCATCTGATCGGAGACCCCGAGAAAGAGTTCATTCAGGCGCGGGACGGGTTCTATCAATCCACCGTGTCCGAGACCGGCTGGCCCTATGTCCAGTATCGGGGCGGACCGGCAGGTTTTCTGAAGGTTCTGGGCCCCCAGACCATCGGATATGCGGATTTTTCGGGCAACAAACAGTATATCTCGCGCGGGAATCTGGACGGCAATGATCGTATTGCAATGATCCTGATGGATTACGCCAACCGACGCCGCCTTAAGATCCTTGGGCGCGTAGAGTTCACGGAAGGCGAAACAGCGGCCGCCACCCTTTACCCGGAAGAGGCCGAGGGACCGGCCGAACGGGCCGTGATCATCCGCGTCGAGGCATTGGACTGGAACTGCCCAAGCCACATCACGCCGCGCTTCACCGAAGCAGAGTTGCGCCCTCATCTGAACAGGCTGGGGCAGCAGTTGGCAGAGTTGCAGGCGGAAAACCAAAGGCTGAAACAGCAATTGGCAAAGTCAGGTTGACGTTTCAGCCCTCACAGAATTTACGGATTTCAAGAGAAGGGAGCGTCGCAATGGTTCGCTCGGTCTTTCACCTCTCGGCGGCTTGCCTTGCCGGTACTGCCCTGATCATTCTGATCATCATGTTCGGTTTTTTCGTCTCGCCCAGCGCCGTACGAACGTCGCCGCCATCGGTATTCAGCAAGATTTTGTTCGAACATTTGCAGCAAGAATGATGACCGAGCGTCACTGCGGCAGGAACCCGGCAAGCGCGCTTGTCGTTTCAAGCCAATGCCATCAACTCGGGCTCACGGGGCGCATAGGCTGAAAGACTGAAGAACCTGGCCTAAGAGCGGCCAGGTTCCAGGTCTGCTCTCACCACCAAGAATGGTGAGAGCATAAATAAGCCAGATCAGGCCGTGCTGCGCTTTTTCCGGCGCCCCATCACAAACAAACCGCTGATGCCGCCAAGAAGCAGCCAGCCAGCTGCGGGCAGCGGCACGGGGGCTACCGTGTATTCCCCATACAGCGTTGCGACGTTTTGCATGTTTTCCGTTGTGCTGAAGCCGTTCGAAATGGTGCTGCCGCCGTCCTGAGAGAAACCGAGGACCGAAAACACATAATTCTGTCCACGAAAATTAAAGCTCTGAGAGCCCAAATTGTTGGTAATGGTCACGATGTCATCACAAGGGGTAGAGTCCGCCGGACAGTTCGCTGGACGATTCAATGTCTCGTTATGCGTCAGGGCAAACGACGAAGACACCAAAGGGCCACCGCTGATCAGTATGTCAACAAGAAGGTCGACGGAGCTTAGGGTTGTTCCCGTGATCGGGAAATTCAGATGCGAGAACTGACCCAGAGCAAAAGCAGTTCCAGGCATCAGACCTGAAATTGGCGTGCCAGTTGGCGTGAAATCGTAACCACTCGAGCTGCTGCCACTTCCCCAGCGAAGAGAAATCGTAGAACCAGAGGTGCTTTCAGTAACGCCGGAACTTGGATTTACGTTTTGCCAAGAGGGCGAGATGCTGGAAATGGTCAGCGCCGACGCACCGCTTGCAGTCATCACACCTGCAACAGCGATCGCAGCTATGTTTCGTTTGAATGTCATGTGCCCACCTCACGTGTGAATACTCGTTACAAACCACTCCGGGAAAGAGTAGCACAACAGGATCATATTCCTAGCTCACGCGCCACATTGACGCCACGTTTTCACCTCAATCAGCGCGAATGACACCCAAAAGAGTGCCCAAAGGGACACAATAATCCAGCCTGCACCAATTGTTTAATTTTTGGAAACAGCCATTGTGGATACAAGGCGTCAACTGAACGATTGAATACGCAACCGGGCACGGCGTGAGGGCTCATTTGCGCCCGGATCGTACCATTGCTTCGATACCGGCGGCGCAAAAGTCCACCAGACGTTCCATGCCCGATACGTCACCGCCCTGCGACAGGGCTTTGACCCGCCATCCACTGTTGAGATGGGCCAGCATCGCCGAGACCGAATAAACCTGGCCACTTGCCAAAACCGCAGGATCGACATCCGGGTAAAGGGTGGCGATCTCGGTGATGAACAGCTGGGCGGTAGGATCGAAACATTCCGCTGCGATATCGCGCCACCTGGGGTCAACCGATACGTGGGCCACCAACCGCCCATATGCCATCCATCCGGGCCCACCCGTTTCAGCCAGGTCCACATAGGGTCGGATAAAGCTGTCCAGAATGCTGTGAAGCGTCAGCGGAGCGACGGCCTTGGCCTTGTTCAACGCGTCGATCCGAAGCTGCGCCAACGCGTCCGCGCGCCGCGCCACGGTTTTGTAAAACAACTCCTCCTTGCCACCACCATGATGGTGCACAAGACCAATCTGAACCCCCGCCAAGGCCGCGATATCCCGGATCGACGCACCCTCGAATCCCCGTTCGGCAAAGACGGTTTCAGCCGCATCCATGATCCGCGCCTTGGTTTCAAGCGATCGCTTGGACGGTGCTCTTTGCCTTGGTTTTTCGATGTTTTTTGGACTCATGAATTTCATCTTGCCTTATTTTGGTCGTTCGTTCAAGTTAAGCATCACGAACTTCGGGAGGGTTCATGACACAGACGCGCAACGCATTCGCCCTGATCGGGGCGGGGCCGATGGGTTTGGCCGCAGCCAAGGTGCTGAAGGAACAGGGCATCGCCTTTCAGGGGTTCGAATTGCATTCGGATGTGGGCGGTCTGTGGGATATCGATGCCCCCAGATCAACCATGTATGAATCGGCGCATCTGATCTCTTCAAAACGCATGACTGAATTCGAGGATTTCCCGATGGATGAGGCTGTGGCCGAGTACCCCTCGCACCGGGCGATGCGCGACTATTTCCGGTCCTTTGCCGATCGTTTCGGCCTGCGTGAAAGCTACAGGTTCAATGCAGAAGTCACCCGGATCACTCCGCTGGGCAAATCCGGTGACGGTTGGCGTGTTGGCTGGCGGGACGCCGAAGGTGAGCATCAGGCCGAATTCGCAGGGGTTCTGATTGCAAACGGCACCTTGTCGGAACCGAATATGCCCAGCTTTCCCGGCACGTTTGACGGCGAGTTAATCCATGCCTCGCAATATCGGTACCCCAGTCAGTTCGACGGCAAGCGCGTGTTGGTCGTGGGCGCGGGCAATTCCGGCTGTGACATTGCGGTTGACGCAATCCATCACGCAGAACGCTGCGATCTGTCCATGCGGCGCGGCTATTACTTCGTGCCGAAATACGTTTTCGGCAAACCGGCCGACACGATGGGCGGCAAGATCCGCCTGCCGATGTGGTTGAAGCGCAAGCTGGACAGCCTCATCCTCAGTTGGTTTGTCGGTGATCCGCAGAAATACGGCTTTCCCAAGCCCGATTACCAGCTGTACGAAAGCCACCCGGTGGTCAATTCGCTGGTCCTGTATCACGCGGGCCATGGCGACCTGCGCATTCGCCCCGATATCGACCGCCTGGAAGGCAAAACCGTGCATTTCAAGGACGGCACGCGCGCAGACTATGACATGATTCTCGCCGCGACCGGATACAAGCTGCACTATCCGTTCATCGACCGGGGCCTGCTGAACTGGCAGGGCGATGCCCCACATCTGTACCTGAACGCGATGCACCCCGAACGGGACGATCTTTTTGTGCTGGGCATGGTCGAGGCCACGGGTCTGGGCTGGCAGGGCAGGCACGAGCAGGCCGAAATGGTGGCGCGCTATATCAAAGGTCTTCAGAAGGGCTGCCCGGTGGCGGCCGATCTGAAATCCGAAAAACAAAAAGACTATAAGCGCGCCACCGGAGGCATGAGCTATATCGATCTGCCGCGAATGGCTTACTACGTGGACAAGGCCACTTACAGAAAGGCTGTCACCGGGTGGATCGAACGGCTGCGGAAAGCCGCCGTATGAGTGGTATCGACGAAATTACGCTGAATTTCAGCCCGGCCTCTCTGACGCTGTTGAATGCGATACTGGCGATCGTGATGTTCTCGATTGCCATCGATCTGACACCAAGGGATTTTGATCGCCTCAGGCGTGCGCCGAAGCCAGTGATCGTCGGGCTGGTATCCCAATTCCTGGTCCTGCCGGCGCTGACTTTTGCGCTTGTGTGGGTGACGGCCCCGCGACCGTCAATTGCGCTTGGGCTGATCCTTGTCGCAGCCTGTCCGGGGGGCAATATCTCGAACTTCATTACGCACCGCGCCGGTGGCAATGCGGCGCTGTCGGTGTCGATGACCGCCTTTGCCACCATTGGCGCGATTTTCATGACGCCCTTCAACATTGCGCTTTGGGGCGGGTTGTATCCGCCGACACGCGCGATCCTGCAACAGACCCAGATTGACCCGGTGCAAATCGCAATCCTTGTCGGGTTGATGCTGATCCTGCCTCTGGTCCTGGGCATCGCTCTGAACCAGCGCCGCCCGGCCCTGACCGCACGGATGCGTGCGCCGCTGCAATACCTGTCGATGGGTATTTTTGCGGCTTTCATCTTACTTGCCCTGGGCGCGAACTGGGGGTTCTTCCTCAGCTTTGCCGGGGCTGTTGCCGGGCTTGTGATCCTTCACAACGCCCTGGCGCTGGGGGGCGGTTGGGTTGTGGCCACTCTGACCCGGCTGTCCCCTTTCGATCGCCGTGCCATCACCATCGAAACCGGCATTCAGAATTCCGGCCTTGGGCTGGTTCTGATCTTTGCCTTTTTCCACGGGCTGGGCGGCATGGCCGTCGTGGCGGCGTTCTGGGGCATCTGGCACGCGATCTCGGGGATTGCCCTGGCGTCGGTCATGGCCCGAACCGAGGCCGCGCGATGAGCCGTATCCTGATCACGGGCGCCGCCGGTATGGTCGGGCAGGCACTGTTGCCCGAACTCAAGGGGCACGATGTTTTTGCAACGGATATCAAACGCCCCGACAGCATGCCGGAAAACGTCCACTATCTGCCCTTGGATGTAACGACCGACGCGCCCGCGCGCGCGATCTCCAACGTGAAGCCTGAAGTCATAGTGCATCTGGCCTCCATCGTGACGCCTCCGCCAAAAATGGAACGGGCAGCGGCATATGCGGTTGATGTCGAGGGCACCCGCAAGGTGGTGAACGCGGCCCTTGCAAACGGAGTGCGAAGATTGGTGGTCACATCCTCGGGTGCGGCCTACGGCTATCACCCGGACAACCCCGTGCCCCTGCGCGAGGATGATCCGTTGCGCGGCAACCCAGAGTTCCCGTATTCCGATCACAAAAGGCAGGTCGAAGAGATGCTGGCCGAGGTTCGCAAAGCCGCCCCCGATCTGGAACAGGTCGTGCTGCGCGTGGGCACGGTTCTGGGGGCCGGGTCCGAAAACCAGATCACCGCCCTGTTTCACAAACCCCGCCTGCTGGCCGTGGTCGGCAGCGAAAGCCCGTTTGTGTTCATTTGGACGCATGATCTGGCACGCATCCTGAAGCGCGCGGCAACCGACGGGCCGGACGGCGTTTACAACGTCGCCGGGGACGGCGCGATGGGCGTGACCGATCTGGCGCGTGCGATGGGAAAACCGGTTCTGCGCCTGCCCGCTTGGGCGCTGAAATCGGCTTTGGCCGCTGCACGTCCGCTAGGTCTGTCCCGCTATGGGCCGGAACAGGTGCGATTTCTGCAATATCGACCGGTTCTGGACAACACCGCCCTGAAATCCGACTTCGGTTACACGCCGGAAAAAACCAGCGCCCAGGTATTCGCGCTCTGGCAAAAGCAAGCGGGGCTATGAAGACGGCTGTCATATCCGGCGGGGCGGGCGGTTTGGGGCGGGCCCTCAGCCATGCTCTGCAAAGTCGCGGGTGGCGGGTGGTGCTGCTGGATCTCGATGTTTCAGGCCTGGACACCGGGTCGAACCAGTTGCCTGTTGGCTGCGACCTGACGGATCCCGACCAGCTTGCCATGGCAACTCAAAAGGTGATCGCGACCTGCGACAGTATAGATCTGGTCATCTACAACGCCGGCGTCACGCAAATCCGGGCCTTTGAAAAGTCCGACGCGGCCAGCCACCGAACTCTGTTTGACATCAACTATTTTGCGGCCGTTGAAATGGCCCGCGCGTTCTTGCACCCGGTTCGGACGTCAAAGGGGACACATCTGGCCATCTCATCGGTGGCCGGGTTTGCACCGCTTTACCATCGGACGGCCTATGCTGCCTCGAAACACGCGCTGGAGGGGTTCTTCAAATCGCTGCGCTCGGAAGAAGCCCCTCATGGCGTTGAGGTTCTGATCGCTGCGCCGTCCTTTGTGGCCACCAACCCCGGCAACGCGCAAGAGCAGGCGAATGGCACAGTGCGGCCCGGATCGGCGAAGGACGGGATGGACGAGATGAGCCCCGAGGCCGCCGCTGAAACGATCCTGCGCGGGCTGGACAAATCGCAGCCCATGATCCCGGTTGGCCGCGTGGCGCGCCTGTCCTGGTGGCTCAACCGTCTGTCACCGCGCCTCTATCAGCGCATGATGGAACGAAACGTGCGCGGCTCGGGGCATTAAAAAACTGCCCCAGGCCCTTGACCTTCCTGTCACTGGAACCCCCATCTGGTGAGTAAGGAAACTTCATGGGCGAGTCGCATGGCGCAAAAAGCACTGACAGAGCTGAAAATCACGGGCATGGGATGCGCATCCTGCGTGGGACGCGTTGAAGAGGCGCTGCGTGATGTGCCCGGGGTTGAAACGGCCTCGGTCAACTTTGCAACCAAGTCCGCACAGGTGGCTTTTGACGGGCCGGTTTCGGCGCTGACCAAGGCATTGGACGCGGCAGGGTATCCGGCCGAGACCAGCCGGGCGGATCTGATCATTGAAGGTATGAACTGCGCCTCGTGCGTGGCCAAGATCGAGCGCGCGCTGGCGGCCAGCCCCGGTGTGATCGAAGCGCAGGTCAATCTGGCGACACAAACTGCCGCGGTGACTTACGCTGCTGGGACAACGACGCCACAGGCGCTGGCACAGGTGGTCACCGACACCGGATACCCGGCGCGGCCTCAAGCCGCTGCGACACCCGAAGACCGCGCAGACACTGAAACAGCAGGGCTGACCCGGGCCACTTTGCTGGCGGCCGCTCTTGCCCTGCCGGTGTTCATACTTGAGATGGGCGGGCACATGATCCCCGCCTTCCACCATTGGGTACACGCCACCATCGGCACGCAGACCAGCCAGTTGATTCAGTTCGCCCTGACAACGGCCCTGTTGCTGGGACCCGGTCGGGTGTTCTATCGCAAGGGCATCCCGTCGTTGCTGAGGGGCACGCCGGATATGAACGCGCTGGTCGCGCTGGGAACCGGCGCGGCCTATCTGTATTCGGTCGTGGCCACATTCGCCCCCGGCGCTTTACCGGTGGGAACTGCCAACGTCTATTACGAGGCGGCGGCTGTGATTGTCGTTCTGATCCTTCTGGGCCGGCTGATGGAGGCGCGCGCCAAGGGCAAAACCGGGGCCGCGATCCGTAAATTGGCCGGCCTTCAACCCAAAAGCGCGCGGGTCGAAATCGATGGCCGGATAGAAGACCGCCCTATCGCCGAGATTGCGGTGGGCGACATCCTGCACATCCGCCCGGGCGAACGTGTGCCGGTGGATGCCGAAGTGCTCGAGGGCACCTCTTACGTCGATGAAAGCATGATCACGGGCGAGCCGATACCGGTTGGAAAATCAGCCGGCGCGGCTGTTGTCGGAGGAACCGTGAATGGCACCGGCGCCTTGCGGGTTCGGGCGACGCGCGTGGGAGGCGACACGGTGCTGGCCCAGGTCGTTCGCATGGTGCAGCAGGCGCAGGGGGCCAAGCTGCCGATCCAGGGCCTGGTCGATCGGATTACATATCGCTTTGTCCCGGCGGTCATCCTGGTCGCCGTGATCACCGTCGCGGCCTGGCTGATCTTCGGCCCAAGCCCCGCCCTGCCGCTGGCGCTTGTCGCCGGGGTTTCGGTGCTGATCATAGCCTGCCCCTGCGCCATGGGTCTGGCCACTCCGACCTCGATCATGGTCGGCACCGGGCGCGCGGCCGAACTGGGGGTGCTGTTCCGCAAGGGCGATGCCTTACAGCAGCTTCAGCAGGCACGCATCATCGCGCTGGACAAGACCGGGACCCTGACACTGGGCCGCCCGGAACTGGACAATGTTCTGACGGCGAACGGGTTTGACAGGGATGAGGTTGTGCGGCTGGCCGCCGCCCTCGAGGCGCGCTCGGAACACCCGATCGCTTCGGCGATCACCCGGGCCGGGCCTGCGACGCTGCCACAGGCGACGGACGTCCTGTCGATTACCGGGCTTGGCATGCAGGGGCTGGTTGAAGGCCGCAACGTGTTGATCGGGTCGCACCGGCTTATGCAACAACGCGGGATCGACCTTGGCCCCCTCGCAAGCGAGGCAGAGGCCCGCGCCGCCGAAGGGGCTACACCATTGTTCGTCGCATTGGATGGGCAGGCCGCAGCCACGTTGTCTGTGTCCGACCCGGTCAAACCCGGCACCGAAGAGGCGCTGGAGCGGCTCCACCAAATGGGTCTGACCGTGGCCATGGTCACCGGAGACAACGCGCGCACCGCGCAGGCCTTGGCTGATCGGCTGGGGATCGATCACGTCACCGCCGAAGTGCTGCCCGACGGCAAGGTGGATGCGATCACCGCCTTGCGGGACCAGTTCGGAACGCTGGCCTTCGTCGGCGACGGCATAAACGACGCCCCGGCGCTGGCAACGGCTGACATCGGCATCGCCATCGGAACGGGCACCGATGTGGCCATCGAAACGGCTGATGTCGTTCTGATGTCCGGCGATCTGCGCGGGGTTGCAAATGCAACCGAGATCAGCCGCAGAACGATGCGGAACATTCGCCAGAACCTGGGATGGGCATTCGGTTACAATGTCCTGCTGATCCCGGTCGCCGCTGGTGCGCTGTACCCGTTCGGAGGCCATCTTTTGTCTCCGGCGCTGGCCGCGGGCGCGATGGCGCTTTCGAGCGTCTTTGTCGTCTCGAACGCGCTGCGTCTGCGTCGCGTTCAAGCCAGCGTGCCGGAAACCCCGATACCGCCCGCCAAGGAGGTGCACGCATGAATATCGGAGATGTATCCGCCCGAACCGGCCTGCCTGCAAAGACGATCCGGTACTATGAAGACATCGACCTGATCAAACCGTTGCGCGACGACAACGGCTATCGCCGATTTCGCGATCAGGATGTGCACAAGCTGAACTTTCTGGGCCGTGCCCGGGCTCTGGGATTCACCATAGGGGATTGCCGGACATTGCTGGCGCTTTACGAGGATGAAACCCGCGCCAGCGCAGATGTGAAACAGGTCGCGCGGGATCACCTGACGCAGATCGAAGCCAAGATCGCCGACCTGAACGCGATGCGCGAGACGCTGAGCCACCTGATCGACGCCTGCGCCGGGGATGACAGGCCGGATTGCCCGATCTTGCAGGATCTGGGCGGGAAGGGCTGACTTGGGGTTGCCCTTTGGGCGCAGCTTTGCTTTGTCTTCGCCAAACATTTCGGCCAGGCACGCACCGCTGAAGCCGACCGAACAGCGGAGAGGATCACAAAATGGCAAAAGTCGCGTTCCTTGGCCTGGGCGTCATGGGCTATCCCATGGCTGGGCATCTTCAGGCCGCAGGTCATGATGTCACCGTCTACAACCGCACGACCGCCAAGGCCGAAGCCTGGGTAAAGCAGCATGGCGGATCGATGGCGGCCACCCCGAAAGACGCGGCGGAAGGCGCCGAGTTCGTGATGGCCTGCGTCGGAAATGACGACGATCTGCGCATGGTTTGCACGGGCGAGGACGGCGCATTTCGCGGCATGTCCAACGGGGCTGTTTTCGTCGATCACACCACGGTTTCTGCAAAGGTCACGCGGGAATTGTACGCGGCCGGCCAATCACTAGGTATCGCCTTCGTGGACGCGCCGATCTCGGGCGGCCAGGCAGGCGCCGAAAACGGTGTTCTGTCAATCATGTGCGGCGGAGATCAGGCGGCGTATGATGCGGCTGAACCGGTGATGCAGGTCTATGCGAAGATCTGCCGCCGCATCGGCGACAGCGGCGCGGGCCAGATGACCAAGATGTGCAACCAGATCGCCATCGCAGGGTTGGTTCAGGGCCTGAGCGAAGCGCTGCACTTTGCCGAGAAGGCCGGGCTGGACGGAAGGGCCGTGGTCGAGGTGATCAGCCAGGGCGCGGCGGGCAGCTGGCAGATGGCAAACCGGTATGAGACCATGCTGGATGATCAGTTCGAACATGGCTTTGCCGTCGACTGGATGCGCAAGGATCTGGGTATCTGTCTGGATACCGCCAATGAAACCGGTGCGTCCCTGCCCGTCACCGCTCTGGTCGATCAGTTTTACAAGGAAGTGCAGAAACTGGGCGGTGGTCGCTGGGACACCTCGTCGTTGATCAAGCGCCTGCGGGCCATGGGGTAACGCGGGGGGCTGTCTGCCCCCCATCGCGCCAGGGCCCGATTCCCCCCGGGGATATTTTTGGCCAGATGAAGAGGGCTCCGGCGCGACCGGAGCGGAGACGGGAATGGACGATTTGAGTGCTTTTTGGACGGCCGCACTGCGGCAGCTCTGGGGGCTGGACGCCCGTTTGACGCGGTTGGATGGTGAATATGATCTGAACTTTCGGGTGCACGCCACCAATGGTCAGGATTATGTGCTGAAGGCCATGCGGGCCGGATGCGATGCGGATCTGGTTGATCTGCAAATAAAGGCGCTGGCGCATATCGCTTCTGAGGCACCGGGGTTGCCGTTTCCCAAGGTGTTCCCTGATCTGACCGGCGCAATGCTGCCCGAGATTGCCGATTCTGAAGGACAGCGCAGGCTGGTTTGGCTGTTGGAGTGCCTGCCGGGCCAGTGTTACGCGAAGGCCGCTCCAAAATCCGAAGAGCTGATCCTGAAACTGGGCCGTGTATTGGGGGCAACCGACCGGGCCCTGGAAGGGTTTGAGCATGAAGGGTTGCACCGGGCCGGTTTCAAATGGGACCTGATGCAGGCGGGCTGGATTGCTGACAAGTTAAACGCGATCTCTGACCCCGCGCGGCGGGCACTGCTGACGGAAATCTGTGAGGGGTTCGCTGCAATCGCGGATGTCCTTGCGGATCTGCCGAAACAGGCCATCCACAATGACGCCAATGACTACAACATTCTGGTCGAAGGAGAGCTGAGCGAGCGGCGGCGGATCTCGGGCCTGATCGATCTGGGCGACATGTGCGCCGCGCCGCGCATCTGCGATCTGGCGATTGCCGGCGCGTATGTCGTGCTGGATCACCCCAAGCCGGAACGGGCGCTGGCTGCATTGGTAAAGGGCTATCACGCGGCCAATCGGCTGCGGGCGGATGAGGTTGACCTGATCTGGCCGTTGCTGAGGATGCGGCTTGCCGTGTCGGTCGTCAACTCGACCCTGATGGCGGCCGAGAATCCGGATGATCCCTATGTGACGATCTCTCAGGCGCCTGCTTGGCGGTTCCTTGAGAACACGTCAGTCAATGGCGGGCTGATGTCGGCGCGGTTGCGGGCGACTTGCGGCTTGCCCGTGGTTGATGGGGCTGAACGCATCCACGCCTATCTTCAGGAACACCGGGGACATTTTGCCGACATGTTCGGCCAGGACCTGGGCGATGTGCCCATGGGCTCGCTTTCGGTCGAAAACTGCGTCTGGCCCCAAGACCCATTCCACATGCCTTTGGCCGAGGCCGCGCGCGTTGGCGAGCAATACGGGCAGGACCTGTGGCTGGGTTACTATAACGAGCCCCGCCTGATCTATGCCGAGCCGGGGTTCCGCAAGGGCCCCTGGAAAGCCTCGGACAGGCGGACGGTTCATCTGGCCGTGGATGTGTTCGCGCCTGCCGGGACGGTTCTGCATGCACCGATGAGCGGGCGGGTCGAAGTGGTCGAAAACCGCGACCAGCACCTTGATTACGGCGGGGTGATCATCCTGCATCACGAAACGCCCGAAGGCGACCCGTTCTATACGCTCTATGGCCATCTGGATCCGGAATGCTGTGACCGGCTGAAACCCGGCGACCCGGTGGCACAGGGGGCCGCGTTTGCGCGGTTGGGCGATGCCGACCAGAATGGCGGATGGGCCCCGCATGTGCATTTCCAGCTGGCCCTGACCACCGATGGCATGGAAGCGGACTGGCCCGGTGTCGGAGACCCGGACGAACTGGAGCTGTGGCACGCGGTCTGCCCGAATCCGGCGGCGTTGCTGAACCTGCCGGATGACAAGGTGTTCTATCACCCCACTGACAAAGCGGACATCCTGAACAAACGGCGGGCGCATTTCGGGGGCAACCTGTCCCTGACCTATGACGATCCGGTCATGCTGGTGCGCGGCTGGAAACATCACCTGTTCGACGAATGGGGACGCCCCTATCTGGATGCCTACAACAACGTCCCGCATGTGGGCCATGCCCATCCACGCATTCAGGCCGTGGCGGCGGATCAGCTGAAGCGGATGAACTCGAACACCCGCTATCTGCATCCGGCACAGGTGGAATTTGCCGACAAGATCCTGTGGAAGATGCCGGATTACCTACAGGTCTGCTTCTTCGTCAATTCGGGAACCGAGGCAAACGAACTGGCCCTGCGGCTGGCCCGCGCCCATACCGGCGCGAAGGGGATCGTGACGCCGGATCACGGCTATCACGGGAACACGAACGCTGCGGTGGCGATCTCGGCTTACAAATTCAACAAACCGGGCGGCATCGGGAAAGCCGACTGGGTTGAACTGGTCGAGGTTGCCGATGACTATCGCGGGTCATTCAGGCGTGACGATGCGGACCGGGCACAGAAATTTGCTGATCTTGTCGATCCGGCGATTGCCGCCCTTCGGGATCGAGGGCAGGGCGTGGCCGGGTTCATCGCGGAAACCTTCCCGTCGGTCGGCGGCCAGATCATTCCACCCAAAGGCTATCTGCCTGCGGTTTACGAAAAAATACGTGCTGCGGGGGGTGTTTGCATCGCCGATGAGGTGCAGACAGGTCTGGGACGGCTGGGCGAATACTACTTTGGCTTCGAACATCAGGGCGCGGTTCCGGATATCGTAGTGATGGGCAAGCCAATCGGAAACGGGCACCCGCTGGGCGTGCTGGTGACAACCCGCGAGATCGCGGACAGCTTCAACAACGGGATCGAGTTCTTTTCGACCTTTGGCGGTTCAACCCTGTCCTGCCGGATCGGCAAAGAGGTGCTGGATATCGTCGATGACGAAGGGTTGCAGGACAACGCTCGCCAGATGGGGGATCGTCTGATGGCGGGGCTGCGCCAGATCGAAGCCGACTTTGGTTGCGTTGGCGACGTGCGGGGTATGGGGCTGTTTCTCGGCGTGGAACTGATCAACCCCGATGGAAGCGAAGGCACCGAGATTTGCAGCTATGTCAAAAACCGGATGCGCGATCATCGCATCCTGATCGGCAGCGAAGGGCCCAAGGACAACATCCTGAAAATCCGCCCGCCCCTGACCATCGAGGCCGAGGATGTTGACATGATCCTGTGGGCGCTGCGGGATGTGTTGTCCGAGGTGGGCGACTTTACCCCTGCCCCTGTTTGCGATCATGACCTTCACCATGCCGGATGCGGGTGCTGCTGAACGAAAAAACCCCGGCGCATCGCCGGGGTTCAACCGTTTCACACACAGGGTCAGTGGAGCACGGCCGAGGGGGTCTGGTGGCCGGTGGTCGGCATTTTGAAACCTGCGGTCATACGTTTGAGAGTCAGCCCCAGTTCTTCCGACAGGGATGCCAGCGCGGGGGCAAAATCCGGACGTACGATCAAAGACGCCAGCATCATCGCATCTTCACGCGCCCCTTCGGACGCTGCCGCGATCATCTGTGCAAAGCAATTCTCATCCGCGCCAAGGCACGAACATCCAAGACCATGCCGGATCAGGGGGCGGCGGCCATGGGTGGCGCATAGCGAGCACAAGCGATCCAAAGTCAGCATTGCCGCACGCCCGCAATCCGCGCCCAGCGCGACTTGGAAATCGCTGGCAGCGTCGGCACGACCGCCCTCGCCTTCGCTCCACATCCGCAGATACATCACGGCACCCGCTTCGATGGGATCGAGATCGGCAAGGCGGCCAACCGCTGCGCCGCCGCGCTTGAAAGGCGCGCTCATTTCGTCAGGATCAGTTTGCCTGCACGGGTGATGCGCAGGGTGTAAAGTTGATCGCCAAGCTCTATATGGGCCAGGTTGCCGCCCTTGGTCAGATCCTCGGCCTTGTGCGCGGGAAGCATCGAGACAGCGTAACCTTGGGTTGGGGTCGGGTTCTGTACGTTCATCGGGACATCTCCAGAGCGTTTCGGCATGGTGCCATATCTATCGCGTTTCAATTGATTTGGCTGACCCCGAAAGGGCTGGCTTTCTGTTCCTGTCGCTTAATCTGATTATTTTAGTAAGGATTGTCAAGCATCGTTTTGAAACAGGCGATTGCCCCCCGGTACAGGGCGGGTTAGGTCTTGGGTCGGGCGATGAAGGGCAAGCAAACATGACCGCAGCAGTTGTATTCGATCTGGACGGAACGCTGGTGGACAGCCTGGGCGATCTGGCGGCGGCGGCCAACCGCACGCTGAGCGACGTTGGGCATGATCCATTGGCAACGGACATCATCAAAGGATTCGTCGGCAACGGTTTACCCAAGCTGGTCGAACGCATGATCCGGCATTGCGGGCTGCCGCTGGATCGCCACGCGGAACTGACCCAACTGACCCTCAAACACTACAATTCCGCGGCCAGCGAAACGACTGTTCCCTACCCCGGCATCCCAGAGGCATTGGCCAAATTGCAGCAAATGGGATGCGTTCTGGGCGTCTGCACCAACAAACCCGAAACACCGGCGCGGCATGTGCTGGAAGCACTGAACCTGTCCCGGTATTTCGACGCGGTTCTGGGTGGCGACAGCCTTTCGACGCGAAAACCGGACCCCAACCATCTGTTCGCAAGCTTCGATGCGCTTAGGGCGTCCGGCCCGCGTCTGTTCGTCGGCGACAGCGAAGTTGACGCGGAAACGGCTGCGCGTGCGAAGATCCCGTTTTTGCTGTTTACAGAAGGATACCGCAAAACACCGGTCGCCGAAATTCCACACACCGTGGCCTATGGCGCATCACAGGATTTGCCCGCCCTCGTCGCCGAATTGATCAAAAGCTGACGCCGGGCGCAAAGATCATCGCGCCCTTCGACGCCCGTAACGATCCGCATGGCCACTGACCCCGACTGCCATGCCCCCCAAAAGTTAAGAGGGGCCGGCCGAGGGGGTGTGGCCAGCCCCTCATCGGGGAAAGTTAATACCGTGTGTGTTTGTGTGGTAAGTACGGTAAGTTATGTTTACCCCTGTTTGTTGCGGCGCGAAATTGGGGGTTTCCCGTAGTTCCCCAAAAAACGCGAAAAATAAGGGATAAATGGCGTTTTTCCGGCCCCGGTCATCTGCAAATTTCCGCATGCAAGACGGGCTTCTGGCCCGCAGCTTCGCAGGGATGATCTGCAAGCCGATTGCAAGCCAAGGGTAACCCTAGGAAAACCTGTCAGAAATCACGCGACCCTGAAAATTGCCTGAACAGAACGGTGCTCTGTCAATTGACCGCATGAACCCGTCGGTTCAAATCCCGGACAGCCTGACAAATGCGTGTTTGTGATACTCAAAACCAAACGGCTTGCGTCAAACGCGGCTGAATTCCGCGTCTCTACGCGAGATTCCTTGCCGAGTCCGACGACCCCGACTGCGCTGTCCGAATCTTCCCTATTCCTGACAAGCGACGTTCATTCGGTTCTGGCAGCCTTCTGCGCGGCAGATGCTTGCGGGGTTGTGCTCAGGATATCAGACAGTCGGGCACCAACACCCTTTTCATCAGAACCCGACGAATCTGTCGGCCGTTTTCACAGCACCCTGCCGCGCCGGAAACCCGGTTATTGGTAATTCTTCGCCTTGGACATTTTGCCGATACCCGGATTGAACGAGTTGGTCGGGTCACAGCATTTGTAATGTGCCGCCAGGTCCGGCTTGGCCTTGTAAAGGTGCCCCACGTTATGTTCAGCAGGGTATTCCGCGCCGCGTTCGTCAAACAGTTTCAACATTGCGGCCTTCAGAGCTTTTGGGTCAGCCCCTTTTTTGACTATGTAGTCCTGATGCATCACGTGGCACATGAAGTGCCCGTAATAGAGTTTGTGAACCAACTGGTCTTCGATCTCAGGCGGCAGCTTCTCCAGCCAGTCCTGGTCGTTGCGGCGCAGTGCGACGTCAAGTGCGATGATATCTTCGACGTCGTCCGAATGGATCGCCATGTAACGTACCGCCGCGCCTGCCGCCGCAAAACGATGAAGGCCTGCGATCCTGGCCTCGCGCGCATCACATTCGAAAAATCCGCCATCCCGCCCACTCAGAAATCGCGGCAACCACTCAGCGGCCTCGGACACACCTTCATCCTTCATTTTCAGGATCAGGTGATGTTCGTATTTGTCGCGAAAATCCGTCATCCGTTTGGGCAGGACACGGGGCCACAAAGCTATTGCTGCCTGCATGAAACGATCAGTGAAATTTCGCAAAAACGGAATGCGCCGCAGGCGTGCATCCACGGCGCCTTTCATCGCAAAGAACATCGGCAGACGGTCCGTGCCAAGCTTGTCGATCATCACGACCGTGTCCTTGCCATAGCGTGCTGCAATATCGAACGCTTCGCGATGCATGTATTCGGCCGAAACCGGCAGCGATTTGAACTCTGACAATATGTGGCGCCGCAGGTCCGCCAGATCGTCGGGATTGTTGGTGCCCACATAGAACACCTTCTCGACCTCGTTCTTGGGAAAGGTGTCAAGGCGCACGGCAAAAACGGCCAGCTTCCCGGCCGAGCCCGAAGATTCGAAAAGCTTGGCCTTGTCCGCATTGAACCGCGCAGGCGTTTCCGCATTCACATCCCGCACGATCTGTGCGTAGTCGCTGGCCGATGCACGTTTGTTGGTTGCCCCGGGATTGCGTTCGAACCTGCCTGCATCGAGGTTTGCAAGGATCTCTTCCGGCGTGCTGCCCAGATCGATGCCCAGATGGTTGACCAGTTCCAATTCACCCTGTTCGGTGATTTGCGCATAGACGGAAAGTTCCGTGTAAACCGGACCGCGCTCTACCAGAGAACCGCCGGAATTGTTGCATACCCCACCCACGATCGACGCGCCGATGCAGGACGAACCGATCACCGAATGCGGCTCGCGTCCGAACGGGGCCAACAGTTTTTCCAACGCAAAAAGCGTGGCGCCCGGAAAGCTGACGATCTGCTCTGCGTCGTTCAAGGGCACCAGAGTATCCATCCGGCGCGTGTTGATCAGAACTACGTCACGGTCATAGGTGCCGGACGGCGTAGACCCTTCGGTCAGGCCAGTATTGGCCGCCTGCATGATGACGATCTTGTCGGCTGCAACGCAGGCTTGCAGGATCTTCCATTGCTCCAGCAGGGTCCCCGGCTGAACGACGCACAGCGCCTCACCCTCGCCCGAGCGGAAACCGCGCCGAAAGCGCTCTGTCGCGCGCTCTCCAATCAGCACGTGACGCGTACCGACGATAGAGCGGAAATGTTTGATCAACGCGCCATTGGTCATATCGGCCCCCGTTTCGGGTTAGGGATTGCGGAAACGAATATTTTCGCGGCTGAGCTGGCCAACACTGGTGACACCCATCAGCTTCATGTCGCGCTCGATCTCGGCACGCATCAGCCCAAGGGCCCGTTCGACCCCAGCCTGCCCCGCGGCAGCGAGAGGATACAGGTAGTGCCGCCCGATACCCACGGCTTTGGCCCCGATCGAAAGCGCCTTGAGCACATGGGTGCCACGCTGAATGCCGCTGTCCATCATCACGTCCAGCTTGTCGCCGACGGCATCGACAATCTCGGCCAGTTGATCGAACGGCGTGCGCGATCCGTCCAGTTGGCGGCCACCGTGGTTCGACAGGATGATGCCGGTGCAACCGATCTCAGCCGCGCGTTTGGCATCCTCGACGGTCATGATCCCCTTCAAGCAGAACTGACCATCCCAGTCGCGCACCATCTGCGCCACGTCATCCCAGTTCATCGACGGATCCAGCATGTCGGTGAAATACCCACCGATGGAACTGGCCCCACCGCCCATATCCACATGTTCCTCAAGCTGAGGCAGCCGGAACTTTTCATGGGTGACATAGTTGATGCCCCACATCGGCTTGATCGCAAACTGTATCATGCCGCCCAGCGTCAAGCGGAACGGGATCGAGAACCCCGTGCGCAGATCACGCTCGCGGTTGCCGCCGGTGATGCTGTCGACGGTCAGCATCATGACCTCGACACCGGCCTCTTTGGCGCGCTGCATCATGGCGGCGTTCAACCCGCGATCCTTGTGGAAGTAGAATTGATAGACCTGCGGGTTCTTGTGTTTTTGGCGCAGCTCCTCCAGCGAGACGGTTCCCAGAGAGGATACTCCGAACATGGTGCCGTATTTCTCGGCCGCCGCCGCGACGGCGCGCTCGCCCTGATGGTGGAACAGGCGCTGCAACGCGGTGGGTGAGCAATAGACCGGCATGTCCAGTTTCTGCCCCATCACCGTGACGGACATGTCCACGTCCGAAACCCCGCGCAGGACCGAAGGCAACAGATCGCAGCGGTCGAACGCCTTGGTGTTTTCCCGATACGTCACCTCATCATCCGCGCCACCGTCGATGTAATTGAAGATCGGCGCCGGCAGCCGATGTTTGGCCAGCCGCCGGAAGTCGTGGAAGTTATGACATTGGCTCAGACGCATCCGATAAGCTCCTTAGTAGGCGACCGAGGGCAACCAGGTGGCGAGGGTCGGCCACAGGAACACTAGCGCCAATCCGGTCAATTGCAGCAGGACAAATGGGATGATGCCCTTATAGATATGCGTCAGCTTGATCTCGGGCGGGCAAACACCTTTGAGATAGAACAATGCAAATCCTACTGGCGGCGTCAGGAAGCTGGTTTGCAGCGTCACCGCAACCAGGATCACGAACCAGACCAGCGCCGGTTCATCCAGTACGCCAAAGCCGGGGATGTCGATGCCCAGACCGTTCACGATGGGGCGCATCAGGGGCAGCACGATCAGCGTGATCTCGATCCAGTCCAGTACGAAGCCCAGCAGGAAGACGATGAACAGGATGAACAGAATTGTTCCGTTGGCGCCAAAGCCGGTGGATTGCACCACATGTTCGATCAGCTCATCCCCGCCCAGTTCGCGCAGGACATAGGAAAACACAGTCGCGCCGAGGAAGATCGCAAAGATATAGGCGGTGGTGTTGAAGGTCGACACCAACACGTTCCACAGCTTGGCAAAGGTCAGCTTGCGATAGCCCAGCGCCAGCAGGGTCGCACCCAAGGCACCGATGCCGGACGCTTCGGTTGGCGTGGTCAGACCGGCAAAGATCGACCCCAGCACGGCGAGGATCAGCATCAGCGTCGGGATTACGGCGATCAGCACGTCCTTCACGGCTGCCCAGTCGGGGGCTTTCGCGCCTTCGGGCACGGGAGCCGCGTCGCGTTTCACCAGAGCCAGAATGAAGATGTAGGTCAGATACAAGGCGCCGATGATCACGCCCGGGAAAACCGCGGCCATGAACAGGTCACCGACTGACAGGGCCATTTGATCGGCCATGATCACCAGCATGATCGAGGGCGGGATAAGGATGCCCAATGTCCCCGAGGCCGAAACCACGCCCGCCGCCAGCGTCGGCTGGTACTTCTGCTGCATCATCGACGGCAGCGACAGCACGCCCAGCAGAACAACCGAGGCACCAATGATGCCGGTCGAGGCCGCCAGAATGATCCCGATCAGGGTCACGGTGATGGCCAGTCCTCCGCGCACCGTCCCGAACAGGCGCTGCATCGAGGACATCAGACGCTCGGCCACTCCGGATTCGTCCAGCATCAGCCCCATGAAGATGAACATCGGCAGGGCAACCAGAACCGCGTTGGACATGGTCGCGTAGACCCGGTTCACCACCGCGCCCAGGGTCAGGTAATCAAGCCCGGTAAAGGTGCTTTCCAACCCGGTCCACAGCATCAGATCGTTGTCGAACAGATAAGCCAGACCGCAATAGGCGACGCCGACACCGGCCAGCACCCACGCCACCGGGTAACCGGTGAACAAAAGCGCGATGAAGGTCAGGAACATCGCGATGACCAGCTTTTCCTCGGTCGTTTCGACCAGGAAGGTCAGGCCAACACAGACGGCAGCGAATACCGCCAGTACCAGAAGAATACGGCGCAGCGGCGCGCCTTCACGTTCCGAGGCCGGCCCGTAGATCAGCGCGTGCCCGTCATGGATCAACCGTGCCAACGCGGCCAGCGCCAACAGCACAAAGCTGATCGGAATCACCGCCTTGAAAGCCCAACGCGCAGGCAGGCCGGTTGGGCTGTCCGAGCGTTCGTTGACGCGGAAGCTTTCGTAGAAATAATCATAGCCCTGATCGACCATCAGATAGATGAACGGGGTCAGCAGGGTCAGGATGCCGATCACCTCGATGATCCGCTGCGCGCGGCGCGAAAGCTGCATATGCAGGACGTCCACACGCACATGGCTGTCGGTGATCAAGGCATACGAGATGCCGATCATCGTGACGATTCCATAGAAATGCCACTGGATCTCATCCAGTTTCGGGTAGTTCTGGCTGAGCAGGTAGCGCAACGAGACCTGTGCGAAGATCGCGCCCATCAGCAGGACATTGGCCCACATGACGACATGACCTACAGCCTTTACCCCGGCATCGATCGCGACGGCGATTTTCTGGCGGTCGGAATCGGGGTGTTCCAGGATGCCTTCATAGGCTTCGACCGGATCGTTGAGGTTCTTTTGGGTGGTCATGGTCATTCCTCGCTCAGCAACCCGGAATACGGGTAGTGAAAGGTTAGAAAGTCCGAAGATCGAAAAGCAGGAACCGGAGCGGCGGATCGGGCCGCCCCGGCAACGTCAGTGAGGGAGAGATTACTGACGTGGGAGGAAGGCGTTCGTCTTCCAGAGGTTATAGCCGTCACGGAATTCGTTCATGTCGGCCAAAACCTTGGCAAAGAAGGCATCATTGGCGGCTTCTTCTGCGGCAACCTCTTCCCAGGTCGCGCGGAAGGTATCCAGCATCTCGGGCGACCACTGCTTGATGGTGACGCCGTTGTTTTCAACGTTGTCGATCAGGGCCGCGTGCTGGATGGCTTCGCCTTCGGCAAAGCTGTCCGCCATCGAAGCCTTGCAGGCGCTTTCGATGATTGCCTTGTGCTGATCGCTGGTTTCGTTCCAGACGTCCTTGTTGATAAGCAGTTCAAACACGGTCGCCTGCTGATGCCAGCCGGGGAAATAGTTGAACTTGACCAGCTTGTGGAAGCCCAGGCGCGCGTCGATGGCAGGCATTGAAAACTCGGTCGCGTCAATCGCGCCTTTTTCCAATGCGGGGAAGATCTCGCCACCTGGCAGCAGCGAGGTCGCCACACCCAGTTTCTGCATCACCTTGCCGCCCAGACCAAAGAAACGCATCTTCAGCCCGTTCAGGTCCTCGGGCGAATTGATTTCGGACGCGAACCAGCCCGAGGTTTCCGGCGCGATGATGGCGCAGGGCAGTACTTTGACGTTGTAACCGGCCTGATCATACATCTCCTGATACAGGGTCATGCCGTTGCCATAATACAGCCAAGCCATGTATTCGCCCGCCTCGGGGCCGAACGGCACGGCCGAGAACAGCGGCGCAGCCGGGATTTTTCCGGCCCAGTAACCGGCCGTAGTGTAACCCGAGTTGATCTTGCCGGTGGACACGGCGTCCAGAATTTCGAAGGGCGGCACCAGTTTTCCCGGCTCGTACACCTTCATCTTCAGCGTGCCGCCGGACATCAGTTCCAGCTGATCAGCCACACGTGGAATAGGCGAACCCAGGCCCGGCAGTTCGGTCGAAAAGGCAATCGGTGTTTTCAGCAGCAGCTTGTCCGCCGCAACTGCGGGTGCCGCCAGCAGGCTGGCGGCCACGGCCAGGCTTGTCAGGGTCTTCTTCATGAAATCTCCTCCAGGGTTGGTCGGGTTTTCTCCGATCAGTGGCGCAGGCTCTTCCAGCGCCGCTCCGGTGGTAAACTAACTTTACCAGCTTAAACCAGTCAATAACTTTGTTTACCACTGGCGCTAACCGAAACTGGAATCTCGCCTTCTACAAGCCCTGCAAAATCCCGATACGACTGCATCAAAGAACAACAGATTCTCCAAAAATCATTCAGAAACAGACACGTAATTCACGTCCGGGAAGAACAGCCTCGCGCTTGAAATCTGAACGGATATGGTTATCTTTGTTTACCAGTTATTCTGGTTATTTCAGCGTCACACGGGGCAATATCTCATGAACACCACGGCGATTTTTGAACCGGTTGGACACGAATCGCTGGCTGATGCGGTGGTTTCACAGGTCGAGGACCTGATCGCTTCGGGCATCCTGAAGCAGGGCCGAAAACTGCCTTCCGAGCGCGATCTGGCCGAGATGTTGCGCGTGTCGCGCCCGAAGTTGCGCGAGGCCCTTCAGGTGCTGGAAGAACGCGGGCTGGTCACAACGCAACACGGTGAGGGAACATTCGTCGCGGCCCTGACCGGACAAGCCATGATGCCCGCGCTTCTTGCTTTGTACGAACGCCACGAGCCGGCTTTCTTCGACTATCTGGAGTATCGCCGCGAGCAGGAAGGTTTCGCGGCCCGGCTTGCCGCACGTCGCGCCACCAAGGCAGACAAGGAACGGATTTCCGAGATCCTTGATGAAAACGAGCGTGCCTGGCAGGAGCAGGACGCCAAGGCTTCGCAAGAGGCGGACTTTGCGCTGCATTCCGCGATTGTGGATGCCAGCCAGAACGCGACCCTGATCCACATGATGGCGTCGATCTACGAACTCACCCGCAAGGGCGTTTTCTACAATCGCGACTTCTTGCGCACGATTGACGGGACCGGCGAAAAGCTGCTGCAACAACATCTCGAACTTGGTCGCGCGGTGATCGAAGGGGATGAGAAGCGGGCCGAAAAAGCGGCAAAGGATCACATCGACTTTGTTGAAGAATCATTCAAACTCGGGATCGAACAGCGGCGACGCGAAGCCATGGCCGAAAAGCGCCGGATACTGTCACGCTGACGGCTTTGCCACCCATTTGCCCTTCTGATTACGGGGCCAAAGTCCCCGAGGTGGCCGCGAACGGCACCTGTTTGGCGATTTCGCCCGGCGTCCAAACTTGCCCGATCCGGCTGTCAGATATCTTCTCCGGGCGGCTCCAGAAGGCCGCCTGGCTCCAACAAGGCCCGCTCGGACAGCCACGGGTTGAGCTCAAGCGCCTCGGACAGTGCTGCACGCGCGTCTTCCAGGCGTCTCAACCCCATCAGGGACAAAGCTCGCCCACTCAGCGCACCGATATGGTTTGGCGACATTTCGATCGTGACATTCAGGTCGCGCAATGCCGCGTCAAAATCCTGCCTCAGATAGTTTACGAAAGCCCGCTGATTATAGCCTTCGGCATAATCCGGGCAATATTCGACAAGTTGGTTGAAATCGTCCAATGCGCCCGACAAATCCCACGCCTCTCGTCGCGCCATTCCCCGATCCAGCAATGTCTGCGACCGGGCATCCGGCGCGTCTGTCCAAAGTT
This sequence comes from Ruegeria sp. THAF33, assembly GCF_009363615.1. Taxonomy (NCBI): domain Bacteria; kingdom Pseudomonadati; phylum Pseudomonadota; class Alphaproteobacteria; order Rhodobacterales; family Roseobacteraceae; genus Ruegeria; species Ruegeria sp. THAF33. The sequence goes on from NZ_CP045384.1 coordinate 2,513,610, forward strand.
CCCACATTTGATTCGAGATGACCCGGGCGTCGCTTTGCGATTGCGCCTTTTGGACCTGCTTGATCAGCGCATCCACACCTTCGATATGATCCGGAGCCGTGGGGCATGTCTCGGCCATGGCCGAGCATGAACACGCGATCAAAAAAAACGTTGCAGCATAGGTTCGCATCACGAAGCAAGGGTGGGCCATAATTCCACCGCGTCAAGGCTGATGTTCAAAACCGCCCAGCATACCGGTTTCCTTCACGGCCTCCATCGCAACAAAAGTTGAGGTATTGGCGACATGCGGCAGAGACGAGATCTTCTCGGCCAATACACGGCGGTATTCCGACATCGTGGCGGTGCGCACTTTCAGAAGATAGTCAAAATTGGACGCGATCATATGCGCCTGCTCGACCTCGGCGGTTTTGCGGACGGCTGCGTTGAACTCGGCCAGCGCCTTTTCGCGGGTATCGGTCAAACGCACCTCGACAAACGCGACGTGATCCAGCCCCAGCCGGATCGGATCCAGCATCGCCCGATAGCCCGTGATCACTCCGCTCGCCTCCAGCCGTTTGAGCCGCGCCTGCGTCGGAGATTTCGACAGCCCGATCTCGCGCGCAAGATCGGCCACCGAGATACGGCCGTCCTCGGCCAGAATTCTTAGAATCGACCGGTCAAACCGATCAAGATCAGGAAAACTCATTTGAACTGTCCGCTACCAAAAATTCAGATCATTCTCCTTCAATTATATCAAACTCAGTCCGTTGTCCTGATTTTTCCGCATTATATTATCGCAAAGACCGGAGGACATATGTCACACAGCCTGCGCACCCTCATCGATACTTCCACCTATGCCGATCAGTCGGCTGTTCTTGAGACACTGATCTCTCAGGCCAGCCTGACGGACACGGATCGCAGCGCTATTGGCGCCGCGGCTGCGCAGCTTGTGCGCGACATCCGGTCCAGCACTTCTCCGGGGCTGATGGAGGTGTTTCTGGCCGAATATGGCCTATCCACCGACGAAGGCATCGCCCTGATGTGTCTGGCCGAAGCGTTGCTGCGCGTGCCGGATGCCGACACAATTGATGCGCTGATCGAAGACAAGATCGCGCCCTCCGATTGGGGCAAGCATCTGGGGCAATCCTCGTCCTCGCTGGTGAACGCCTCGACATGGGCGCTGATGTTGACCGGAAAGGTGCTGGACGAGGGCAAGGCGTCTCCAGTCGGGGCGCTGCGCGGTGCGATCAAGCGGCTGGGCGAGCCGGTAATCCGCACTGCCGTGGCACGCGCGATGAAAGAGATGGGCCGACAGTTCGTTCTGGGGGAAACCATTCAGTCCGCCATGGATCGCGCACGCGGGATGGAGGAGAAAGGCTATACCTATTCCTACGACATGCTGGGCGAAGCAGCCCGAACCGAAGCGGACGCGGCGCGCTATCACCTGTCCTATTCCCGCGCCATCTCGGCCATTGCCGAGGCCTGCATCCATGACGACATCCGCGCCAACCCGGGCATTTCGGTAAAACTGTCCGCCCTGCACCCCCGTTATGAGCTGGCACAGGAACAGCGTGTGATGGACGAGCTGGTGCCGCGGCTGCGGGCGCTGGCCCTGCTGGCCAAGGCGGCCGGAATGGGCCTGAACGTCGATGCAGAAGAGGCGGATCGCCTGTCGCTGTCGTTGCAGGTGATAGAGGCGGTGATGTCCGACCCGGCCCTTGCCGGCTGGCACGGGTTTGGCATCGTGGTTCAGGCCTATGGCCCGCGCGCAGGCCTGGTCCTGGATACGCTGCATGGCATGGCCGAACGTCACGATCGCCAGATTATGGTGCGATTGGTCAAAGGCGCCTATTGGGATACCGAGATCAAACGCGCGCAGGTCGAGGGGGTGGATGGCTTTCCCGTCTTCACGCACAAGGCGGCAACCGACGTCTCCTATATCGCCAATGCACGCAAACTGCTGGGCATGACCGATCGGATCTATCCGCAATTTGCCACGCACAACGCGCACACGGTCAGCGCCATCCTTCACATGGCCAAGGATCAACCGTTCGAGTTTCAGCGCCTGCACGGCATGGGCGAGACCTTGCATCAGATCGTGATGGACAAGCAGAACACCCGGTGCCGCATCTATGCACCTGTGGGGGCGCATCGCGACTTGCTGGCTTATCTGGTTCGGCGCTTGTTGGAGAACGGTGCGAATTCATCCTTCGTCAACCAGATTGTGGACGAGGATGTGCCACCGGAAGTGGTCGCCGCCGATCCGTTTGTTGCGATCCGGACCCCTCCGCCCGCACTGCCGACCGGGCCGGAATTGTTCCAGCCTGAAAGACCGAATTCCAGGGGTTTTGACCTGCATCACACACCAACCCTGGATCAGATTGATGCGGCACGGGATCAGTTCCGCGCCCATCACTGGTATGCGCAACCCTTGCTGGCCGACGCGGCCAAACCCGATGCGGATGAGCCGGTGATCAATCCGGCACGGCCGCAGGACAGGCCCGGCGCGGTGGCCCCAGCCAGCGCGGCGGATGTGGAAATGGCACTGGCCTCGGCCAACCCCTGGGATGCCCCAGCTGCCGAACGCGCCCGCATCCTCAATGCCGCAGCCGATCTTTACGAAGCCCATTATGGCGAGTTGTTTGCCCTGCTGGCGCGTGAGGCCGGGAAGTCGCTGCTTGATGCGGTGGCCGAACTGCGCGAGGCGGTGGATTTCCTGCGTTACTATGCAGCCAACATGCCCGATGCCGAACCCGCGGGGATTTTCACCTGCATCAGCCCGTGGAACTTCCCGCTGGCGATTTTCTCTGGGCAGATCTCTGCTGCGCTGGCAACCGGAAACGCAGTTCTGGCCAAGCCTGCGCCCCAGACGCCCCTGATCGCACATCGTGCCATTCAGCTTATGCACGAGGCGGGGGTACCACGCGATGTGCTGCAACTGTTGCCAGGTGGGCCCGCCGTGGGTGCGGCGCTGACGTCGGATCCGCGCGTCTCGGGCGTGGCCTTCACCGGGTCAACAGCCACCGCGCTGAAAATCCGTGCGGCGATGGCCGGATCCATGCGCCCCGGTACGCCGCTGATTGCGGAAACCGGCGGTCTGAATGCAATGATCGTCGACAGCACCGCCCTTCCCGAACAGGCCGTGCAGTCGATCATCGAAAGCGCCTTTCAGTCGGCGGGCCAGCGCTGTTCCGCCCTGCGCTGCCTGTATTTGCAGGAAGACATCGCCGATGACGTTCTGACCATGCTCAAAGGGGCGATGGATGCGCTGTCGGTCGGCGACCCCTGGCTTTTGTCGACGGATTGCGGACCGGTGATCGACGAACAGGCCCGCCAGGGCATCGCCGAGCATGTGACCAAGGCGCGCCACGAAGGGCGGGTGCTGAAAGAGCTTCCGTTGCCGCCCGAAGGTATCTTTGTTGCTCCGACACTGATCGAGATCCCCGGCATCGCCGCGCTGGAACGCGAGGTGTTCGGCCCGGTGCTGCACGTCGCCCGGTTCAAGTCGCAAGAGATCGACAAGATCATCGCCGATATCAACGCCACCGGATACGGCCTGACCTTCGGCCTGCACACCCGCATCGACGACCGCGTGCAGCATGTGACCGAGGCGATCCATGCGGGCAACATCTATGTGAACCGCAACCAGATCGGCGCCATCGTCGGGTCTCAGCCCTTTGGTGGCGAAGGATTGTCAGGCACGGGCCCCAAGGCGGGCGGGCCGAACTACATGATCCGGTTCTGCGCACCCGACCGTCAAAGCACGGCGGATACCTGGGGCGCCGTGGCTGATCTGCCTGCGGCACAAGGTCAACCTGCGCAGGTCAAAACCCGGTCCCTGCCCGGCCCGACCGGTGAATCAAACCGCCTGAGCGAGTATCCCCGTCCGCCTCTTTTGTGCTTGGGACCCGGAGAGGCCGCAGCGCGTGCGCAGGCCGATGCTGTACACGCGCTGGGTGGCACTGCCATTCAGGCGACCGGGATGCTTGACCTGCACCGGTTGGAAAACCTGACCGGAATTTCGGGCGTGTTGTGGTGGGGAGATGACGAAACAGCGCGGCAGATCGAACAGCATCTGGCGCGCCGCGACGGCCCGATTCTGCCGCTTATGCCCGGCAAGCCCGACCGCGCGCGTGTTCTGGGTGAACGCCATGTCTGCGTGGACACGACCGCGGCGGGCGGAAACGCCGCGTTGTTGGGAGGTGCGGCATAAGCTTGCCTTGACGCTGGACGCACAAAAGCCCAGCGTCACGGCATGTTTCCGATCCGCGACCATAACCCCTCGGGGCGCACACCTTATGTTGTCTATGCCTTGCTGGCGGCCAATATCCTGATCTTCCTCAGCTATGTTGGGATCATGGATGATGGGCCACGGATCGGCAGGCTGTTTTTCGACTACGCCATCATCCCGGCGCGGGTCAGCGACGGGTTCGGGCTGGAAACCCTCGTGACGTCCATGTTCCTGCACGGGGGGTGGATGCACCTGGCGGGCAACATGCTGTTTCTGTGGATCTTCGGTGACAATCTGGAAGACGAGATGGGCCATCTGCCCTTCCTGCTGTTTTACATGGCGGCTGGAATCGGCGCGGGCCTGATTCACGTCATCACCGGGCCCGAGTCCCAAATTCCCACTGTTGGGGCCTCGGGCGCGATTGCGGGCGTGATGGGCGGGTATCTGTTGCTGTTCCCGAAAGCACGGGTCGATATCCTGCTGATCCTGGTCGTCTATTTCAGGGTCTTTACCATTCCCGCCTTCATCATGCTGGGCGTCTGGCTGGCGATACAGTTCTTTGGCAGCGTCACCAGCAATCCGGACGAAGGCGGCATCGCCTATTGGGCCCATACCGGGGGGTTTGCCGTTGGCCTGATCCTGTGCATACCGCTGTGGCTGAGACGCGGCGGAATTCAGTTCTGGGATCGAACCCATGGACATCCGCCCCACCCGGAGGCGAAGTACAAGTTGTCACAATCCCGCATTCCGCGCGTTCCGCGCCGCTAAAGCCGGTTCAAAGGGCGCCTAGCCCCGGATCACCTTTGCGAACTGATCGAAGATCGGTTCGTTTGAACAGATCACTTCACCATCTTCCAGCACGTTGCCTTCAGGGTTCAGCGCCTGCACGAAGCCGCCAGCCTCTTTGACGATGATCACACCGGCGGCCAGATCCCAAGCATTCAGGCGGCGTTCCCAAAAGCCTTCGTATCGGCCTGCGGCCACGTATGCCATATCCAGCGCGGCGGCGCCCCAACGACGCACACCGGCGCAGGCGGGCATCAGACGCGCCAGATCCTGCAAAGTCGCAGGCAGATCCGAGCGGCCACCAAAGGGCAAACCGGTCGCGAAGACCGATTCAATCATGCGATGACGACCCGACGCGCGAATACGGGTGTCGTTCATCCAGGCGCCCTCACCTTTTTCAGCAAAGAACATCTCGTCCTTGGCGGCGTCATAGATCACGCCGGCAACGATTTTGCCCTTGTGTTCCAGGGCTATGGAAATCGCCCAATGCGGCAGGCCGTGCAGGAAATTGGTGGTGCCGTCCAGCGGATCGACGATCCAGCGGCGGGTCGGATCCTCGCCATCGATGGAGCCGCCCTCTTCGGCCAGCCAGCCATAGGTCGGCCGTGCGCCCAGCAGCTCTTCTTTCAGGATGGCTTCGGCGGCGATGTCGGCCTTCGAGACGAAATCACCAGCGCCTTTCATCGACACCTGCAGATTCTCGACTTCACGGAAATCCTTGACCAAAGAACGCCCCGCCTTGCGCGCGGCCTTGATCATGATGTTGAGATTTGCGCTGCCAACCATTGTCAAAAGGCTCCTGTCCGGTCAAACCGCGCGTATACTGCCGCAATGCGCCCTTGCCAAGAGGAATGATGCGCATAACAGACCCGCAGGAAACGCCGTTACTGGGATTGCAGCTTGCGCGCTTCTTCCCGGGCCAGTTTCACCAGTTCCTGCACAAAGGGTTTCTCCAGATCTTCCGACCGGACCGCGGCATAGAGACGCCGTGTAATACCCTCTTTCGTCAAGGGACGGGTGATGTAGTCCGAGTTGTATTTGACCTCGCGCACGACCCAATCCGGCAGCACTGAAATGCCCCGGTTCGATGCAACCAGCAACAGAATGACGGCGGTCAGTTCCACCTGCCGGATCGTTGCAGGCTCAACCCGCGCCGGGATCAACAGCTGGCTGAACACATCCAGACGCGTGCGTTCCACCGGATAGGTGATCAGGGTCTGGCCGCGAAAATCCTCGGCCTCGATATAGTCTTTCTTGGCCAGGGGATGGGTCGAAGCGGCCACAAACACCGCGTTATAATCAAAAAGTTCGACAAATTCGACGCCCGGCAGGTCTTCGGGATCGGACGAGACCACCAGATCGACCTCTTCTTTCTGCAAGGCCGGAAGCGCGTCGAAGGCCAGACCGGGGCGGATATCGACATCAACGTCGCCCCAGGACTTCCTGAAAGATTCGAGCACCGGAAACAGCCATTCGAAACAGGCGTGGCATTCGATGGCTATATGCATCCGCCCTGTGCGCCCGTCCCGCAGCGAAGAAAATTCATTCTGGGCGGCTTCGACCTGCGGCAGAATCTGCTCGGCCAATCGCAACAGGCGCAAACCGGCAGCCGACAGTTTCATGGGTTTGGAGCGGCGCAGAAACAGCTCGACCCCGGCCTGATCCTCCAACCCTTTGATTTGATGGCTCAATGCGGACTGGGTGATGTTCAACTGATCCGCAGCGCGGGCCAGCCCGCCGCATTCATGGATCGCCTTGATGGTGCGCAGGTGCCGGAATTCAATATGCATTTCAAACAGCATTCATGTTGTTGTTGAGTAATATGAGTTTGTTTCACAATGCTCGCCATGGCACAAGAGGCTCAGTTGATCCAGTGAGGCCACGATGTCCAAACCTGAAATTTCCTTCGAGTTCTTTCCGCCCAAAACTTTGGAAGCCTCTTTCCGCCTTTGGGACACGGTCCAGACATTGGCCCCTTTGGATCCCCGCTTTGTTTCCGTCACCTACGGCGCTGGTGGCACGACGCGTGAACTGACACGCGACGCGGTTTCGACCCTGCACAAGTCATCGGGCCTGAACGTGGCCGCTCATCTGACCTGTGTCGATGCTTCGCGGCAGGAAACGCTGGAGATCGCAGACACCTTTGCCCGCGCCGGCGTGCAGGACATCGTCGCCCTGCGCGGCGACCCGCCAAAGGGTCAGGACAAGTTTGTGCCGCACCCCGACGGGTTTTCCAGTTCAGTCGAACTGATCGAGGCTCTGGCCGAAACCGAAATGTTCAGCATCCGTGTCGGGGCCTATCCCGACACCCATCCCGAGGCTGCAAACATGGCTGCGGATGTGGACTGGCTGAAGGCCAAGCTGGACGCAGGCGCAGACGAAGCGCTGACACAGTTCTTCTTCGAAGCCGAAACCTTTTTTCGGTTCCGCGATGCTTGCGCCAAGGCCGGTATCGACAAACCGATCGTGCCTGGCATCTTGCCGATCGAGAACTGGGCAGGTGCTCGCAACTTCGCCAAGCGCTGTGGCACGCATATTCCCCTGTGGGTCGAACAGGCGTTTGAAAAGGCGGTGCGCGATGGGCGTGAGGATCTGTTGGCCACGGCAATCTGCACAGAGCTGTGTTCAGACCTGATCGAAGGCGGCGTGGACAAGCTGCACTTCTATACACTGAACCGTCCCGAACTGACGCGCGATGTCTGCTTTGCACTGGGCATTACACCGAGCGTTGAGTTGGAAAACGTCGCCTGACTTTCAAAAAGCCCAATGATTCGCCCGGGTTACGTTTACGCCCGGGCGTTTGTCGTTTCAGAAGATGTGCACTGTTTCACAACCCCGCCCGTAAAACGGTGCCTTTGAGGGACAATTGAATCTCAGCATCGCGATTGTTGTCCCCAGCCCGGCAAATCATCCCTGAAATTTGACAAAACTATGACTGTGACCACACTGGTTCTGTGTAGTTTGTAAAGAGTGTTTTGAGTATGGAACCTGTCGATAAAGTGCGGGCGCGCGCGGATGCGTTGGCGGATCTGGGGTTGAGTCCCTGCGCCGGTTCCCAAGAGATCAGGGACGCCTGGAGGCAGATCGCCTTCCATTCACATCCCGATCATACGGATGGGGACAGTTCCGGTTTTTCGCGCGCCAAAGCGGCTTATGATTTTCTGCGCAAGGAAGGGTTGGTTACAAAAGGTGGTGCCAGTTCCGGCCCTCCGCAACCGCGCCGCCCCCGTTTGAAAAAGCGCATCATCGAACTTCCGCTGGAAGATATCGCCGCCTGCAAGGCGATTTTGAATCCCGACCAGAGGTTGCCGCAAATGCACGATGAAGCCGATACTCAGGACACATCTGATGCATGTGTCTCGGATCACGTTCCCGACGCGGTCGGGTGTTACGGGCGGCATCTGACCTATTTTGTCACCACGCCCGTGCATCATGGGGCAAATCGCGTGGCCTTGCCAACGACCGTCCTGACCAACGCGCGCCACACCGAGGCTGAAATTCTGAGCTTTCAGTCAAAAGACACCGGCGCCGGAGAAGTCATCATCCCTGATACGATCCGCGAACGGAAGTTTCCGGGGGCCAAAAGTGTGCGGATCAGGTTTGATGCCGATCAGGATATTCGGGATCAATTCTGGCTTGCGGGGTAACGGCCTGAGCCCGGCTGGACCAGCCGGGCTTGGTTCTTTTGATGCCGGATCAGTTTGAAACCGGGCCTTCCGACGTGAATTTCGGGATCACATTGGTCGAAGCGTCGCTTGGTTCGATACCGGGCCAGTTTCCTTCGGCAAGATTGATATTGCCTGGAATGTCTTCCTCGAAAAATCCGACGACCACGTCGGTGATGTTGAGATACAGCTTGTCATCCACGATCCGCCACAGGTTCGGATTTGCCGGAACCTTGCCACCACGCGACACGCCGTAAGCGCAGTGCCCATCATATTGCGGCGCGTAGTATGCTGGGTTTTCAAGAAATTTGTCGCGGTTTTCCTCGGTCGCAAAAGCCCAGGTCGCACCGTTGTATTCGGCGGTGATGTTGGCATTTCCGCGCACACCTTCGGGCTGCGACTGGCCCACCGGCATCTGATCCAGGCTGCGATAGGCAACGACATCATAACCCGAAACAGCAAAACCTGTGCCGTCGATATATTGAGGGCCGGCCAAAGCCGGAACCGCCAGCGCTATGGCCGCAGCGAGTGTCAATGCAAAGCGTTTCATGTCGTTCATCCTTTTTGGGTCAACTAAATCCGTGATGCCTTGCGGCAGGTCTGACAGGACAATATGCGATTCCCAAGCGGTGCGTAGTCCCCCTAACGCCGCTGTGACCCGACACGAGAAAACGTGAGAGTTTGGCGGCGGATTGTTACAGAATACGCCAGTTGAGTAGGGTTGGACTCGGCGGTTTGCAATATTAGCTGTATGGCAGCCCTGACATAGGCAAGAAAGGCAAGTGATGAGCGACCAATCCTCGTATACCCCTCCAACGGTCTGGACCTGGGACAGTAAAAGTGGCGGACAATTCGCCAACATCAACCGGCCGATCGCCGGCGCGACCCATGACAAGGACCTGCCGGTCGGACAGCATCCTCTTCAGCTGTATTCGCTCGCGACACCTAATGGCGTGAAAGTCACGGTGATGCTGGAAGAGCTGTTGGCACTTGGTCATGAAGGCGCTGAATACAACGCCTGGCTGATCAACATCGGAGAAGGCGACCAATTCAGCTCGGGCTTTGTCGAGGCCAACCCGAACTCGAAAATCCCCGCGCTTTGGGATCGGTCGGGCGACAAACCTGTTCGTGTTTTTGAAAGTGCCTCGATCCTGTTCCATCTGGCTGAAAAGTTCGGCGCGTTTCTGCCCGCATCCGGCCCCGAGCGGACCGAGGTGATGAACTGGGTGTTCTGGCAGATGGGCAGCGCGCCGTATCTGGGCGGTGGATTCGGGCATTTCTACGCCTATGCACCCGAGAAATGGGAATACCCGATCAACCGTTTCGCTATGGAGACCAAGCGCCAACTGGATGTTCTGGATCGTGAACTGGCGGAGAAAACCTTCATAGCGGGCGAAGACTATTCAATCGCCGACATGGCGATTTGGCCCTGGTATGGCCAGTTGGTTCTGGGCCGCCTTTACAGCGCGGCAGAGTTCTTGGACGTGGAATCCTACAAGAACGTCATGCGATGGGCCAAGGCAATCGACGCGCGCCCTGCGGTTCAGCGTGGCCGCATGGTCAACCGCGCCTTTGGCGAGCCGCACACGCAGCTTCACGAACGCCACGACGCCAGCGATTTCGAAACCCGCACGCAGGACAAGCTGGAAGCGGCGGCGGAATAAACATATCCCAGGCGCAACGACACGCGGTGCAGCTTGTGCCGCGTGTTTGCATTTGGATGGTTATTTCAGAATGGGTGGGTTGTCCGGATTGCTGCCGGGGGCTTCGCGGACCGCTCCGGCAATTTGCGGCTGCGGCAGATCAAACCGAAGGCCCACCTTGGCCAGAAGCGCGGCGGCGGCCTCGCTTGCGGTGAAAAACCCGACATCCATCGCGCCTGCCTCAATCCCGGAAAAGGTCAGCGCCTCGGACGCGGCCTTGGCCAAAGCGGGCTCGGCCCCTTCAATCGCATCGACAAATCCCAACAGATGGCCCTGCGCGCCCGATTTGGACTTGGTGGCAACCAGATAGGCTGCGCTGGCAAGTCCGCCCGCCGTCGCTAGTTTCGTATCCAGCGCGGTCAGCAGGTTCTGCGGCAGACCGGCAGGGGGTAAAAACTCGGCAAGCTCTTCCTCGACCTCTTGCGGGCTGTGCTGCAACGTTTCAGCTAACCATTCCAAGGCTTCCGCCGGGACCAGCATAGAAGATGGCGCAGTCTCCAGGTTCAGACCAAGCCCGATGCCCTGCCCCGACAGCATCCCCGAAAGCACCCGCCCCGACAGCGCCACATAAGGCACGGGCCGCCCGGCAAACTGCGCCAGCCGGTCCTCACGATCAAAAGCCAGAACAAAGCGCCCGTCAGCCACATCGAACAATTCGGGCGAGATATTTTCGTCCCGCGCTTCTTCGGTCAGCATCAGAAACAGCTCGCTATCGGCAAGCCGTTCAAAGAAACGCAGACGGGCGGCATCACTTGTCGGGTCCGCCTGCATCGCGGCATGCGCGGTGTCCAACGCCGTGGATTCAGTCATTCAGCACCTCTTGGACCCGTGTACGCAAAACAGGCAGCAGTTCAGCCTCGAACCACGGGTTTTTCTTCAACCATGCCGTATTGCGCCAGGACGGGTGAGGCAAGGCAAAGACCCGCGGCGCATGGTCCCGCCAGTTGCGAACGGTGTCCGTCACCGACCCGCGCGCGCCAAGATGAAACTTGTGTGCATGACCTCCGACCAACACGGTCAGCGGCACACGCCCCAGGTCCTGCATCACCCGGTCGTGCCAGGTCTTGCGGCAAATCGCAGGTGGCGGAAGATCAGCATTGCGCGCATCATACCCAGGAAAGCAGAACGCCATCGGTACGATCGAAACACGGTCGCGATCGTAAAAAACCGACTCACCAATCCCCAGCCAGTGCCGAAGCCTGTCGCCGGACGGGTCGGTGAAGGGCCGCCCCGACTCGTGCACACGGGCGCCCGGTGCCTGCCCCGCGACAAGGATCGGTGTTCCGGGGCGGAACCAGACCACCGGGCGCGGCTCGTGTGCGGTTTCTGTTTGCGCGAACCTGTCGGCACACAAGCGGCAGGCGCGGATTTCCTGACGTAACGCGTTCATCTGATCCTGAAGGCCCCTGCCCATCCGGTCTGTTGTTGGCTGCCAAAACAGATAATAACGACCTGACGCGGCACCAAGTGACCGATAACCTTTGCTGCACCCAATCAGACATTCATGCGCGCAACCGGACCGCATTGATCATTTGTTTCATTATTCGACATAATGTAGCCAACATGGGACGGTAAAAAAATACCCTTTCTGGCCGCCCGCAAGTGCGACAACACGAACGAAACGAGCAGCAGACCCCGAATGCTAGAATTCGACAACGTCAGCAAATCCTTCTGGACCGGAACGCGCCGCAAGGTGATTCTGGATCGGGTCTCGTTTCGGGTCGAACTGGGCACCTCACTGGGCGTTCTGGCCCCGAACGGAACCGGAAAAACCACGTTGATCAACATGATGGCCGGCCTGGAGAAACCCGACGAAGGCGTGGTCCGTCGCGAATGCCGGGTTTCTTTCCCCATGGGGTTCACCGGTGGCGTGTCGGGAAAACTGTCAGCGCTTGAGAACGCGCGCTACATCGCCAAGATCTACGGTATGGACCCCGACTATATCGAGGCCTACTGCAAATGGCTCTGCGGTCTGGGCGAATATTTCGACCAGCCCCTTGCCACTTACTCCTCTGGGATGAGGGCGCGTTTCACCTTTTCTTTGATGCTGGCGCTGGACTTTGACATGTATCTCATCGACGAAGGGATGCCGGCAACAACAGATGTCGAATTCAACGAAAAGGCAGGGGCGATCCTGAAGGAAAGGTTGCGCACGACGACTTTGGTGATCGTATCGCACAGCCCGTCCGTGTTGGAGAAATTCGCCCAGAAAGCGGCCGTACTTCTGGACGGGCAATTGTATATGTTTGACTCCTTGGAAGAGGCAAAGCAGCTTTATGACTACGAAACCCAAGGTTAGAAAATACAACTGGCGCCGCAGACGCCAGACGGAAAGTTCGGCCGAGGCGCGATCGGACGCCATCTCGCGTATTCGCAACGCGACGCAGGGCCCCGAGGCCGCCGGCGAAGCGCAGCCCGGCACGCAGCTGGATGACATCAAGCGCGAAGGCCTGACGGGCCGTCAATTGCGTATCGCACGACGTCTAGCGCAGAAACACGGTCTGGCCGCGACGTCGGACTATGACGCGGTGCGATTGCTGCGCAAAAAGGGCATCGACCCCTTCCAGCGCACCAATCTTCTGGACCTTGCCGCCGCAAGGCCGTCGGACGAGGGTGACAAACCCAAGGACAGGATCAACGTTCAACTGCCGCAGGCCATGGGTGCAGAGAAAACAAACCTGCCCGGGCCCGAGCTCAGCCCGGCTGAGCGGCGCAATTTTGAAATTGGCCAAATCCAAAAAGACATCGCCCGCCGTCGCAAGCGTAAATTGTTTGGACTGTTTGCGCGTCTGGCAGCATTTGTGTTCCTGCCGACCTTCATTGTCGGCTTCTATTTCTACCGCATCGCCACGCCGATGTATGCCAGCGATTCCGAATTCCTGATTCTGCAAGCGGATGGCGGACCGGGCAATATCGGCGGTCTGCTTGCCGGGACGCAATTCGCCACCACGCAGGATTCGATCTCGGTTCAGTCCTTTCTGGAATCGAAAGAAGCTTTGCTGTTGCTGGACCGCGATGCCGGGTTTTCTGATGTCTTCAAGCAGGAATGGATCGACCCTATTCAAAGACTGGCACCGGACGCCTCGCTTGAAGACGCCTATAAGCTGTTCAAACGCATGATCACCATCGGCTATGACCCGACCGAAGGGGTCATTCGGATGGAGGTTGCCGCCCCCGACGCGCAGACATCGACCGAATTTTCCGAGCGCCTGATCTCTTATGCCGAAGACAGGGTGAATGCCTTGTCCGGAAAAAAACGTGAAGACCAGATGCGCGACGCGCTGCAAAGTTTCGAAGCGGCGCAGGAAGCGCGCAGGCAGGCTCAGGAAGAGTTGATCGAGCTTCAGCTTCAGGGCGCGGTTCTTGACCCCGAAAACGTCATTGCCAGCCTGCGAGCCCGCATCAACGAAATCGAAATACTGGTTCAGGACAAAGAGCTTGAGCTCGCCGCGCTTCAGGACAACCTGCGCCCGAACAAGGCAAAGGTTGATGGCGTCAAGGCAGATATCGCCCGCCTGGAAAAGGTTCTGAGAGAACTGAATGCCGAGATGCAGGATGCCTCGGACGGCGAAAACTCGCTGGCGCGGCTGAGCGTGCGTATCCAGATCGCGCAGGCGGACCTGGCGGCGCGTGACATGATGCTGCAAACGGCAATGCAGCAAATGGAAGCGACCCGGTCCGAAGCCAACCGGCAGGTGCGCTATCTGACCGTCTCGGTCAACCCCGTTCCCAGTCAGGAACCCAGTTATCCGCGCAAGTTCGAAAATACGATTTTGGCATTCCTGTTGTTTGCTGGTATCTACCTGATGATCTCGCTTACCGCGTCGGTCCTTCGTGAACAGGTATCCTCATAAAACTCATGAAACATGTTAAAATCTCCGACCTGACAGTCGGCAACGACCTTCCGCTGACCATCATAGCTGGGCCATGTCAGCTTGAAACGGCAGACCATGCGCAGATGATTGCGGGCAAGATGAAAGAAGCCTGCGACGCAGCCGGGGCGCAATACGTCTTCAAGGCGTCTTATGACAAGGCGAACCGAACATCCCTGTCGGGCAAGCGTGGCATGGGCATCGATGCGGGGCTGAACGTACTGGATGACATCCGCAAAACGATGGGTATCCCGGTTCTGACCGATGTTCATACCGAAGCGCAATGCGCCATCGCCGCCGAGGCGGTGGACGTTCTGCAAATTCCGGCATTCCTGTGCCGTCAGACCGACATGCTGCTGGCGGCCGGGAACACCGGCAAAGCGGTCAATGTGAAAAAGGGGCAATTCCTTGCACCTTGGGAAATGACCAACATCGTCGACAAAATCGAAAGCACCGGAAATCAGAATATCCTGCTGACCGAACGTGGCACCTCATTTGGCTACAACACGCTGGTTGCCGATATGCGTGCGCTGCCCCAAATGGCGAAGACCGGGTATCCGGTGGTGATGGACGCCACCCATTCCGTGCAGCAACCCGGAGGCAAGGGCGGGTCTTCGGGCGGACAACGCGAATTTGCACCCGTGATGGCCCGCGCCGCGGTTTCTCTGGGTGTTGGGGCCGTGTTCATTGAAACCCATCAGGATCCGGACTCGGCCCCATCGGACGGGCCAAATATGATCCCGCTCGACCAAATGTCCCAACTTGTTGACACATTGATGCGATTTGATGCGCTTGCTAAAGCGAATCCGATTCAGATTTAAAGATTGAGATTTCTTATGATCAAACCCCTCACCGAGGTAACACCCAACAGCTGGAACTTTCTGCGCGACGCGATGATCACGCCCACCGGGTTCCGTGAATACGATGCCCGTTGGAAATATCCTGAAGAGATCAACCTGCCCGGAATGACCGCGCTTGGGCTGGGGCTTGGCACACAGATGCACAGGCGCGGGATCGAGCCTGTGATCGCAGTCGGAAACGACTATCGTGACTATTCATTGGCGATCAAAAATGCCCTGATGCTGGGCCTGATGCAGGCTGGTATCCGTGTCAAAGACATCGGCCCTGCGCTCAGCCCCATGGCCTATTTTGCGCAGTTCCATCTGGATGTGCCCGCAGTGGCCATGGTCACCG
This sequence comes from Ruegeria sp. THAF33, assembly GCF_009363615.1. NCBI lineage: Bacteria > Pseudomonadati > Pseudomonadota > Alphaproteobacteria > Rhodobacterales > Roseobacteraceae > Ruegeria > Ruegeria sp. THAF33. The sequence continues at coordinate 2,529,040 of NZ_CP045384.1, forward strand.
CCAGCCACAACCCGAACGGCTGGACCGGGGTCAAAATGGGTTTTGACCGCCCGCTGACCCATGGCCCGGATGAGATGTCGGAACTGCGTGACATCGTTCTGAACGGCGAGGGCGTCGCGCGCGAAGGCGGCTCGTACGAGTTCGTCGATGGCGTCAAAGAGGCCTATATCGACGACCTGGTCGGCGATTTCAAAATGTCCCGCCCGCTGAAAGTGGTCTGCGCAACAGGCAACGGCACGGCTTCGGCCTTTGCGCCCGAGATTTTCGAACGGATCGGGGTTGAGGTCGTTCCCAGCCATAACCGGCTGGACTATACCTTCCCCAACTACAACCCGAACCCGGAAGCCATGGAGATGCTGCACGACATGGCCGCCACGGTGAAATCCAGCGGAGCCGATCTGGCGCTTGGGTTTGACGGTGACGGAGACCGCTGCGGCGTCGTCGATGACGAGGGTGAGGAGATCTTTGCCGACAAAGTTGGCGTGATCATGGCGCGTGATCTGGCCAAGCTTCACCCCGGATCGACCTTTGTTGCGGATGTGAAATCCACCGGTCTGTTCGCCAGCGACCCCGAGTTGCAGGCCCTGGGCGTCAAAGCCGATTATTGGAAGACCGGCCACAGCCACATGAAGCGCCGCGTCAACGAAATCGGGGCACTGGCAGGGTTCGAAAAATCAGGCCACTACTTTTTGGCCGAACCGATCGGGCGTGGGTACGACTGTGGAATGCGTGTCGCAGTCGAAATCTGCAAACTGATGGACCGCAACCCGGGCAAGAGCATGTCGGACCTGCGCAAGGCCCTGCCCAAGACCTGGTCCACCCCCACGATGTCACCACACGCCGCCGATACCGAGAAATATGATATCCTTCAGCGGCTGGTCGACAAGCTGGTCGCCAAGGGAGATGCGGGCGAAACACTCGCTGGCCGTGCGATCAAAGAAGTGGTCACGGTGAACGGCGCACGCGTGATTCTGGACAACGGCAGCTGGGGCCTGGTGCGGGCTTCGTCCAATACCCCCAATCTGGTCGTTGTCTGTGAAAGCAGCGAAAGCGAGGCTGAGATGCGCGCCATCTTCGCGGACTTAGACGCCGTCATCCGAACCGAGCCCGGTGTCGGCGATTACGACCAAACCATCTGAACACAACTGCTTGGGGCATATCCCGATGCCCCAAGCACGATGGTTGCTCAGTCGCCGCCGAATAATTTGAGCAGACCTTTTTTTGCCTCTTCTTCAAGTTTGTCCTTGATGGCGTCTTCGATCTGATCACTGTCGGTGATCGTCGTATCCAATTCGTTGCCGACCTTTTCAAAAACCTTCTGTTTGGCGTCGTCTTCCAGTTCCTTGACCTTCACATCCGCGGCCGCCTTGATCACCTTGGTCAGGTCCGGCTTGATCGCCGGATCGCTCCAGGGGCCTTTGACGTGAACGGGAACCGATATCCCCTGCCCGGAATTGGCACGCAGCGCCACGGGCGTGAACAGATAGTCGATGTTGCGAGCTCCCAGATCCACTGTACCGGTGCCATCTGCGCGGAAATTCTTCAGTGACATGAGCAGGTCGCTGTTCGTCAACACGCCCTGGTCGATGGTGAAACTGGCCGTTAGGCTGTTGAACACGGTGGTTCCGCCTGATCCGGTGCCCTGCCCCATCAATCGGTCCAGATCGAGCCCGGAAATCACTCCGGGACCGACATCCAGATTTCCTTTGCCGCTGAGGGACCGCATGATCTGATCCTCGGACTGGCCGACGCCCAGAAACCCAAACGCTCCCGCAGCGGTTCCCGACAGGCGTTTGACCCCGGCCATCGTGGTCAGTGCCTGTTTCAGATCGATCCCGGTGGCGGTCACGTTGCCGCCGACCGACAGGCCGTTGCGGTTGTTGGCCACCACCTGACCGTGCAACTGACCCGCAAACAGCGTGGCCGGGTGCATTTCCAGAACGGCCCGCGACCGATCCAGCGACAGGGTCAGATCGCTTTTGCCGAACGTCATCCCGGGCACGGCGATCGAGTTCGCCGTCAGGCGGATCTTACCGTTCGCCAATGCCAGAGCAGACGCGTCGATAGGGTCCTTCGACCACCCCTCAGGTGCAGGAGCGTTTGCCTGAGACGTACCGCCTGAGGCAGAAGCGGTTTCGGAAACCCGCGACAGATCCAAATCACCGGCTTCCAGACGGGCCACGATACGCGGCGGGTCCGAGATGGTGATATCCGCCTCGCCCACGAACCGGTTGTCATCCAATTGCGCAACCATGTTCCGCATGGAAATCCGGCCGTCCTGCGTATACGTCATATGGGCTGAAATGTCGGCAGTCTTGCCCAATCCGGGCGGTACGGATGTGCCAGCCTGACCGAAGGCGGCAAGCATCCTTTCCGTGTCCCGCGTCACCACCTTGGTCGTTCCATCCATTTCACCCGCAAGATTGACGCGCCCGTCAAATCCGATCTCTCCGCCCGGGGCCGTCAAAGCCAGTTCCAGATCAGTCACTGACCCCGCCGCAAATGCCGGTAAGTCCGGGATTTTCAGGTCAACCTGAACCGCCCCTCCAGGCACTGGCATGGCGGCCTCCATCACCAACGGGGCCGCCACCTCGGGCCAGCTTGCAGATAGCGTCACGTCCGAGAAATCCATCTGCGTCGAACCATTTTCCACGTAAATCAGCCGTGCATTTGTCAGCTCCAGCTGATCCAGCGTGACCTGCCCCGAGGGCTCAGCGGGTGTGGTGCCCCCGGTCGCGACCGCAGTTGTCGCGGTTGTCGGGGCGCTCAACTCCCAATTGCCGCGCCCATCTGATCGTTCCAACCGCAACACGGGATTGTCTGCAAAAACTCGTTTTATCCGCAGATCCCCATTCAACAGCCCGGCAGTGTCCACTCCGACGGCCAGGCTATCCGCGCTGAGCATCGGCTCCGGTCCGGCCCAGCTTGCGTTGCCGAAACGCACCGGTCCGGTTTCCATCCCGACCACCGGCCAGAAGGAAATGCGCACATCACCGGTCAGCGTCAGATCACGCCCGGTCTGGGCCTTGACCTGCTCGGCCAGAATCGCGGCAAGCTTTTCCCCCGGCATCAGCAACAGTGCGCCAATGATCAACGCGATCACGGCGACAACGATAAACAGGATGCGCATCAGCCATTTCATATTCTGCTCTCCGCCTTTTGGCTTGTCATTGCCGTGATCATTCAAATCACGCATCACATTTGCAAGGGCAAGCTTTCCCGACTATATGCCGCGCATGACGACAAACCCGCCGAACCTCCGCCCCGACCTGGCACCTTCTGCCCGGATCACCGAGACACCCCAATCGAACCAGCCGACCATCGGCATGGTGTCGTTGGGCTGCCCGAAGGCGTTGGTCGACAGTGAACGCATTCTGACCCGGCTACGTGCCGAAGGATACGGCATTTCGCCAGATTATGCCGGGGCCGATGCTGTCATCGTGAACACCTGCGGGTTCCTCGACAGCGCCAAAGCGGAATCGCTGGACGCGATCGGAGAGGCGCTGGTGGAAAACGGCAAAGTCATCGTGACCGGCTGTCTGGGGGCCGAGCCGGATTACATTCGCGAACATCACCCCCGCATCATGGCTGTCACCGGCCCACACCAATACGAGCAGGTGCTGGATGCGGTGCATGCCGCCGTGCCCCCCGATCCTGATCCTTTCGTGGACCTGTTGCCCGCCAGCAGCGTGCAGTTGACGCCGCGCCATTACAGCTATCTGAAAATTTCCGAAGGCTGCAACCACAAGTGCAAGTTCTGCATCATCCCCGACATGCGCGGAAAACTGGCCAGCCGCCCGGCGCATGCGGTTCTGCGCGAGGCGGAAAAGCTGGTGCAAAACGGCGTGCGTGAGCTGCTGGTGATTTCGCAGGACACCTCGGCCTATGGCTTGGACCGGAAATACGACATCAACCCGTGGAAAGATGTTGATGTGCGCAGCCATATCACCGATCTGGCGCGCGAGTTGGGGCAGCTCGATGCCTGGGTTCGCCTGCATTACGTTTATCCCTACCCGCATGTGCGGGACCTGATTCCGCTGATGGCGGATGCCGGTTGCAACGTGCTGCCTTATCTGGATATCCCGTTTCAACACGCCCACCCGGATGTGCTGAAACGCATGGCCCGCCCGGCCGCGTCGGCCAGAACGCTGGATGAAATCAAGGCCTGGCGCGCGATCTGCCCGGATATCACCCTGCGGTCGACCTTTATCGTCGGCTATCCGGGTGAGACGGAGTCGGAATTCCAGACCCTGCTGGATTGGATGGACGAGGCGCAGTTGGAACGTGTCGGGTGTTTTCAATATGAAAACGTCGATGGCGCGCGGTCAAATGACCTGCCCGATCACGTCCCGGCAGAAATCAAGCAGGAACGCTGGGATCGCTTCATGGAAAAGGCACAGGCGATCTCGGAGGCCAAGTTGCGGGCAAAGGTCGGACAGACGCTTGAGGTGATCGTGGACGAGGTCGATCACGAGGCCGCCACCTGCCGCACCAAAGCAGACGCGCCCGAGATCGACGGCAACCTGTTCATCGATGAGGGGTTTGAAAACCTCAGGCCCGGTGACATCGTCACGGTCGAAGTGGACGAGGCCGGAGAATACGATTTGTGGGGCAAGCCTGTCTAAGGTCCGACACCGCGTCGAGCACACGGCATATGGGCAAAGCGTGAACCGAGTTTATTGGCCGAACACGCGGTCAGACCCGATCTTGGACTGAAAGCCAATCATGGAGGTTTTCATGTCTCGTATCTTCAAGCTTGGCCTGAATTGCGTGGTTTTCCTGATGGCCGCGCATTTCGTGGCCACCCCCGGTTACGCCCAGCCTACACAGGTCGGCTCTGCCGGATTCATTACGGTTGGCGGCAAACATCTAAGCTTTCACAAAAACGGCCGTCACAAGATAAACCGGTATTACGTGGCCCCGAAGGCCAAGTCACATGTCAAGCGGCCCAAGGCGCATATCAAAAAGCCGGCCCCGGTTTATCGATACACCGCTCCCAAACGGCGTGTCCTCGGGCATATCCCCTACAGGTCGGTCAAACGACAGAAATTCAAGTCATTCAAGTTCAAGCGTACCTACGGCTTCAAAAGGCACTAAACAGGGTTCACGCAACACGAAGAACGCAACCTGTCCGATAGCCGCGAAATCGCAGGCAAGAAAAAACCGCCACAACTGGTGACGGTTTTTCCCGAAAGCGTACAGGCGGTCCAGGTCCGGGCCGCCTGCGAATGGCTTACTGAGTGATTGGGTCACAGACCGTCTGGCCAGCCTCGGTTGTGGCCAATTGATAACCACCCGGACAGCTGGGTGTGCCGGCTTTGTCATAGCTGGGCTGAACGTAAACAGGTGTCGGTTCTTCCTGCTGCGCACAGGCAGTCAGGATCAGTGCAAATGCGCCAACGGCAGCGAGTTTCAGTTTCATGTCCGTCAATCCTTTATTACTTTTCTGATATTGCCCAGCTTTTCGGGGCCAAGTTAAGAATACGGGCTGAACGACAATCTGGCAACTGAATCGATCACGTCTTCGTGAGTCACAGCGAATCCATGCCAATCCAATGGCGCAATGATGTTCTTTGAGGCGTGAAACCTATTCTTCTGACTCCGGCGCCCTAAACTGTTGCAGCAAATTCAGCCAAAGACGGAGAAGCCATATGTCAAACGCGCCCATTGTTGCCCAGAAATCGCCATTTCCGGTCGAGGTCGTCGAAGGGAAAACCTATTTCTGGTGCGCCTGCGGCAAATCCAGCCGCCAGCCGTTTTGCGACGGATCGCACAAAGGCACCGGGTTAGAGCCTGTGAAATATACTGCGGAAAGCAGCAAAAAGGTCTTCTTTTGTGGCTGCAAACACAGTTCGAAACCGCCTTTGTGCGACGGAACGCACAACGGGCTTTGATCAGGTTTTCAACCCATTCAGTATCTCGGCATTGGGGCAAAAATCCGGGGCAGTGGTCGCTGTGCCCTGTTGCCGGGCAAGCCAAAACTCGCATTGCACATCACATCCGGCAGCGCGGCACCGTGTGACAAGCTCGGCGTATTTTTCGGGTGAAAGACGTCCTTCGGCCATCGCTTCGGTCATTGAAATGCCCATGCAGCGTGAAACCGAGCGTGTAAGCCAAAAGTGCTTTTCGATTTCCCCTAACGCGACCTGAGACATCAAGCGTTCTCCACCTGCTTGGTTTTGAGGGCTGCAAAGTATTTGCGATTCGGGCATGTCGACGGCGCCTGTTCAACCTGCTCACGCCGTTCCAACCATTCCGGGCAGTCCTTGGCCCAGGAACAGCCGCGACACTGCTGCACGATTTCAGCCCATTCTTCCTGTTTCAGATGACCTTTCCGATAGGCCGCGGCCAAGTCGGTTCCGGTTGCTTGCCCCATACGCAACACCAAGCGCAGATGGGTCATGATTTCGCCCAGATGTGTCATGGCAGACCTTTGTGTCAAGGCAGGAGATTGTGAAGCAATTCCTGATTTCGGCAGTATTCGGGCGTACGCCGAGCAGATCCGGGATCGTTCAGCAAACTTTTGCAGTGATCCGGGTTCGGGCAGTCGGTACAGCGCAAAACAGCATCAGAGATCTGGTCCACGGAAACGGAACCATCAATGGCGGCTTCCTCAAGATCAATGTCCAGCATTCTGGCCATATCGTCCACCAATCCGGCATGCAGCCGAAGGGTCTCGTGTGTGGGCATGCTGTTTCCTTTCGCTTTCACGCTGTGTCCAAAGGGTAGCGCATCCGCGAAGGCAAACATTGACTCAGGTCAAGATTGGACGCCGATGTGATCCAGATAGGCCCTCGTGGCATCCTGAACACGGCGAAAGCGGTCCCCGCCCAATTTCTTGCCCCCATACCAGCGCGTCACGACTATTAAGTGATTTTTCAGCCCGGCGCGTTCGATCATCCGAAGGATCACCATGCCCGCGCCGCTTTCCCCGTCGTCAGCTTTCAACGCGCCGGTCGGCAAAGTCGCAGCCCAGGTGTTGTGCGTGGCCTTGGCATAGCTCTTGTCGGATTTCAAATCGTTCAGAACCGCGTCGATTTCAGCCCGCGTCGTGACCTGCGCCCCAGACACCGCGTATTTCGAGCCGCGATCCGTCAGGACGACACCCAGGCATGTGAGTCGGCTCATTGGGACAAACCCAATTGCTCTGCTGTTTCCCGCACGATCTGCACACGTTGTGCATTTGGTGGGTGGGTTCCCAAAAACCTGTCACCGGGATCCGGGATGCGATCAAAGAACCTTGCCCCGACCAACGGATTGTATCCCGCATTATACGTGATGATGGTTCCCAACTGGTCTGCCTCCAGCTCAAAGTCTTTCACATAAGCCTGAACGCCGACCTGCGCGCCCAGCTTTTGCGCCTCTTCAATGGCGGCGGCGTCCCCGCCGCGCAACTCTGCCACCCGCCCGAACTCAGCCGCGCTGGCGCTGGCGATTTCACTCTGCCTGGCGATATGCCCCAACACGTGGTGCGCTGCTTCATGCCCCATGACAAACGCCAGTTCATCCGCGTTCTGGGTGGATTCGATCATCGAGCGGGTGAATATGATCACCGGCTGCTTGTTCTCATCCAGCGTCTGGAATGCATTGACCGAAGCCTGTGGGTTCAAGTCGACAAGAATCCGAAAGTCGCAATTCTGCCCGGTCGTCTGTTTCAGACACTGTCTGCGGGCTTCAGCCCCAACGGCCCGACTGACCTCTCGGAAGGTTTGCACCATCGGTTCGGCCTCAGGCTCATCCCCCAGCCATTCCTCGGCGGGTTGGACGCGCAAGGCCCCCTCTCCACATGCCGCAAGCAGCAGGGACAGCAATAAAACAAACCATCTGTGCATGTCATATCCTTTGAGACCGAATGGCCGTGATTTCAACATAGTACGACCGTACCGGCGAAACCACACCGCCGGTTCAACGAACGGCTTGCATTGCGCCCCGGCGGCTTGCACTCTGGCCTCATGTTTACGATTGAGCATGAATTCGACTCGACGGTCATTACGCTTGTGGACGAAGGCGAACAACCTTTGCAAGAAGATGTGGTGATCAACAATTTCGCGGAATGCGTCACGCTGGAACAACTTGATCCCCGCACCGATCAAGTACAGAAGATCACGTTGTCGCCCGAGCAGGTGCGGGATCTGGCGGCCGCGCTGGATCTGCCCGAAGGTGTTTATCAAATTCGCGAAACCGGACCTCAGGGGTCATAGGAAAACAGCTTGATCCGTGCGGCTTGCCCCTGCTTCAGCGTCAGGGTCGAGGGCGCGACGCCAAGACATTCTGCAAGCAGCAACTGCACGGCCCTGTTGGCCTTACCGTTTTCCGGCGGGGCCGTAACGGATACCTTGAACTGCCCGTCTTCGACGCTCACCCGATCGCGGGCCGCCTTGGGCGTCACCTTCAGTTTGAAAACGGCCCCGGCCTGCGCCATCGCGCTGAGATCCGGCAGATCGCGCAGTTTGGGTTTCGCCATTGTCTCCTCTTTTTTCTCAAAGTCTTGCACGAAGCACGTCGTAATGAAATTGATCCACGCAATCCATTGGCGTGCCCTTGAAACGGGCAGAATACCGACCAAGATACAGAGTCCCGATGTAAAGGAAGTTAACATATGTCCCTGAAAAACCCCGCCGCTCTGGAGTTTTTGCAGTCGCGCCGGTCCCGGCCGGCCAAGACACTGGTTGCTCCGGCCCCAACCCGGGAAGAGTTGCTGCCGTTGCTGACGGCCGCAGCCCGCAGCCCCGATCACGGCAAACTGGAGCCCTGGCGGTTTATCGTTCTGGAAAAGGGCGCCATGCCACGCCTGGCGACCCTGACCGAGGCCTGCGGACAAAGGCTGAACAAAAGCCCGGAAGACATCGCCAAGGCGCGCAGCCAGTTCGATATGGGGCATCTGGCCGTCGCGGTCATCGAGGTTCGCAAACAATCCGAAAAGATTCCGGCCATCGAACAATCCTACTCTGCTGGCGCGGTCTGTCTGGCGCTGCTGAATGCCGCGCTGGCTGCGGGCTGGGGCGCCAATTGGCTGTCGGGTTGGCAAACACATGATCGCGAATTCTGTGTCGATGCTTTCGGGCTTGCCGAAAACGAACGCGTGGCCGGTTTGATTCATATCGCCACCGAGGGAGCTACCCCGCCGGAACGCCCGCGGCCCGACGTGGCCGCGTTGACAGAGTGGGTTTCGGAATGATCATCCTGAACGCCTTTTTCAGCGCACTTGGCCAGACCGGAGACCCCAGGTTTCGCGCCGTATTGCTGCGCGGCGTGGGTCTGACCATTCTGCTGCTGGTTCTGGCCTGTGCAGGTGCGATCTGGTTGATCAACTGGCTGTCAGGCAGCGAAATCTCACTGCCGTTTGTGGGAGCTGTGCCGTGGCTGAACGACGTTCTGAACTATTCCGGTATCGTGCTCGTCCTGATCCTGCCCGTTTTTCTGATGGTGCCGGTCGCGTCGGCCATCACCTCGATCTTTCTGGACGAGGTGGCACAGGCGGTTGAGGACAAGCATTTTCCGGCGTTGCCACCCGCACGGCGCATCCCGGCCTCAGAGGCGCTTATGGACGGTCTCAGCTTCCTTGGCGTTCTGATTGTGGCAAACTTGCTGGCGCTGATCCTCTATGCGATTTTCACCCCGCTTGCGCCTTTCATCTTCTGGGCGATGAACGGATTTTTGCTGGGGCGTGAATACTTTACCCTTGCCGCGATGCGAAGGATCGGGCGCGACGGCGCGCGCAAGCTGCGGGCCAAACATTCAAAGACGATCTGGGTGGCTGGCACATTGATGGCCATTCCGCTTTCAGTGCCGCTGGTGAACCTGGTGATCCCGATCCTCGGGGCCGCCACGTTCACCCATATCTATCACGCCTTGTCAGGCCAAAAGGCCTGACGGGGATTACCTTGGCTCCAACTGGTTCAGCCAGTCGAAATCCCGCACCGAGATCACGCCCGACAGGATGATTCCGGCGATGATCGCCCACAGAACCACAGAGATACCGGTGGTGATCCACATCTTTCTTTTCATGTGATGCACTTCCGGCGCGCCCGCATGCGTGCCGGGAACGATGTCACCCAGATCGCCCTGGGTTTTGATGCGAATGGGCAGCACCACCAACAACGTCATGAACCAGATGACGGCGAACAACACCAGCGCGGCAGTAATGGTCATTTCAGGCCCTCCGGGGTTGGGGGTTATACCTGCTCCAGCTCGACCAGGCAGCCGTTGAAATCCTTGGGGTGCAGAAACAGAACCGGTTTACCATGCGCACCGATCTTGGGCTCACCTGATCCCAGAACACGGGCTCCGGTCGCTTTCAGATGATCACGGGCCGCGATGATATCCTCGACCTCGTAACATACATGGTGGATGCCGCCGGCCGGGTTCTTTTCCAAAAACCCGTTGATCGGGCTGTCGTCACCCAGCGGATACAGAAGTTCGATCTTGGTGTTGGGCAGTTCGATGAACACGACCGTGACACCATGATCCAGCTCGTCCTGCGGCGCGCCGACTTTGGCGCCCAGCGCGTTGCGGTATTGCTCGGACGCCGCCTCAAGATCCGGTACGGCGATGGCGACGTGGTTCAGACGTCCAATCATGTCTCACTCCTGCTGTCCTGCGTTGCATGGGTTATGGGGGCTGATCCGCCAAAGGACAAGTGCGCCAAATCGCGCGTTAACGTCGTGTTAGCCAGAAGTTCCTAGCGTGAAGCATCTGCTGCATAGGAGAGCTGCCATGGACGATTCGGGCCTACTTGCCACCACCACCGCCGCGCCCACCGCGACTCGACCCTTGCTGGGTCAGACCATATTGGTTGTCGAAGACAGCCGGTACGCTTGCGATGCCATCCGCCTGATGTGCCTACACAGCGGCGCGCGCATTCGCCGTGCGGATTGCCTGAAATCGGCCCGAAGGCACCTACAGATCTATCGGCCTTCGGTCATCCTGGTCGATATGGGCCTGCCGGACGGTTCCGGCGCCGACCTGATCGCCGAATTGGCCGAGGCCACGCCCCGTATCAGTGTCATCATGGGCCTTTCGGGCGATGACGGCAGCGAAGACATGGCTCTGGCGGCCGGCGCGGATGGGTTTTTGTCCAAGCCGCTAAAATCAATGTCACATTTTCAAAAATCCATTCTGGAACGCCTGCCAGAGGACCGGCGGCCCAGCGGGCTTCATGCCGTGCGCGATGAAATCATTCGCCCGGACCCTTTGGCTTATCAGGACGACATGGCCCATATCGCCGATGTGCTCGCAGGTCCCAACGATCACAGTACATTGGACTACGCCGCACAGTTCCTGCACGGCGTCGCGCGCGAGGCAAATGACAGGCCCTTGGCGGAAGCAGCGCGAAAGCTGGCATTGTCACGCGCGAACGGGACGCCGATCATGGCGCAGGCGGCGCAGGTTGCCGGGATGGTGCAGAACCGACTGGAACAGCGAGAGGCGATTTGAAATGGTGACAGCGTATTTCATCACTGCAACCCTTTTGTGCATCTGGCTGTACCGCCAAACACGGCAGGCCGCGCGTTCCATCCGCGTCAACCGAACCGATCTGAAAGACCCGCTGGACTGACACACGCTGCCTGCGTGAAAAATCCGCCCGCGATACGCGGGCGGTTTTCTTACTGGTCCTGAGGGATAATGCGAAGACCCAGCTCCATCAACTGATCCGAGGTCGGGTCCGAAGGTGCGTCCATCATCAGATCTTCGGCGCGCTGGTTCATCGGGAACATCATGACTTCGCGGATATTGGCCTCATCTGCCAGCAGCATCACGATCCGGTCGATACCAGCCGCGCATCCACCGTGTGGCGGGGCGCCGTAGTGGAAGGCATTGAACAGGGCACCAAAGCGGGATTTTACTTCATCCTCGCCATAGCCCGCCAGTTCAAAGGCCTTCAGCATGATTTCCGGCTTGTGGTTCCGGATCGCGCCTGAAACCAGCTCGTACCCGTTGCACGCCAGATCATACTGGTAGCCGCGCACATCCAGCGGGTTGCCCTGCAACGCCTCCATACCGCCCTGCGGCATCGAGAACGGGTTGTGCTCAAAGTCGATCGCGCCGGTTTCCTCGTCTTGCTCATAGATCGGGAAATCGACGATCCAGGCAAAGGCAAAACGGTCTTTTTCGGTCAGGTTCAATTCCTCACCGATCACGTCACGCGCCTTACCGGCAACCTTTTCAAAGGCTTTTGGCTTACCGCCCAGGAAGAAGGCTGCATCGCCGACACCCAGACCCAGTTGCTGACGGATTGCCTCGGTGCGCTCGGGGCCGATGTTCTTGGCCAGCGGACCTGCGGCGTCCATCCCCTCACCCTGATCGCGCCAGAAGATATAGCCCATGCCTGGCAGACCCTCTTTCTGGGCAAAGGCGTTCATGCGGTCGCAGAACTTGCGGCTGCCGCCGCCCGGCGCGGGGATCGCGCGGATCTCGGTGCCTTCCTGTTCAAGCAGCTTGGCGAAGATCGCGAAACCGGAACCGCGGAAATGCTCGGATACCACTTGCATCTTGATGGGGTTCCGCAGGTCCGGCTTGTCAGTGCCGTACCACAGCGCCGCGTCCTTGTAGGAAATCTGCGGCCACTCTTGGTCCACCTTACGACCACCGCCAAACTCTTCGAATACGCCAGTCAGAACCGGTTGGATGGTGTCGAACACGTCCTGCTGCTCGACAAAGGACATCTCGAGGTCGAGCTGGTAGAAATCGGTGGGCGAGCGGTCGGCCCGCGGGTCTTCGTCACGGAAGCACGGCGCAATCTGGAAATACTTGTCGAAGCCCGACACCATGATCAGCTGCTTGAACTGCTGCGGGGCTTGCGGCAACGCATAGAATTTGCCCGGATGCAGGCGCGAAGGCACCAGAAAGTCGCGCGCGCCTTCGGGTGACGAGGCGGTGATGATCGGCGTCTGATACTCGCGAAAGCCCTGATCCCACATCCGTTTGCGCATGGACGCAACCACGTCCGAGCGCAGGGTCATGTTCCGCTGCATCGCCTCGCGGCGCAGGTCCAGATAGCGATAGCGCAGGCGTGTTTCCTCGGGGTATTCCTGATCGCCGAAGACCATCAGCGGCAATTCGTCGGCGGCCCCCAGAACTTCCAGTTCGCGCACGTAAACCTCGATCTCGCCGGTGGGCAGTTTCGGGTTCACCAGATCCGGGTCACGGGCTTTGACGGTGCCGTCGATGCGGATACACCATTCGGACCGCACCTTTTCCAGCTCGGCAAAGGCGGCGCTGTCGCCGTCGCACAGGATCTGGGTTACGCCGAAATGGTCGCGAAGATCGATGAACAGCACGCCCCCATGATCTCGAACCCGATGCACCCAACCGGACAGGCGAACGGTTTCTCCAACATTGGCGGCGGTCAAGGCGGCGCAGGTGTGGCTGCGATAGGCGTGCATGGAATATCCCTTCGGGCGCAGAATTCGTCGCGCCGATACACCCTGTCAGCCCCGGAAAGTCAAGGCGGGTTGCCCCTTCAAAACGGCCTTTGCACATTGCCCGAGTAGAAATATACGCCCAGCCCCACCGCAAAAATGATATTGCCCGCAATTGCGTGCAGCAACACCGCATAGAAGAATGACCCACGCTGCCGGTAGGCCCATGTGAACAGCAGGCCGCCGGCGAATGTCATCAGTGCGACGATCCAGCTCCAGTACATCAGGTGCGCGAACGAGAATATGGCCGCGTTCAGCAGATTGGCCGCACGCCCATCCGGCAGGATCGCGTGATAGCGGCGAAAGAACAGAGGGCGGAACAGCAGCTCTTGCGGCAGCGCTGACAAAAGTGGGTAGCCGACCCAGATGAAGGCTAGCATTTCGGGGCGGTGCACAAGCAGGAAGAACGCGGCATCCGGGCGCGTGATCTGAATCAGACCAACACAAAAGGCAGTCACGATGGCAGAGAACAAAGCCACCTCGCGCAGGGTCCAGTTGGCCCAGTCATAACGAAGCTCGGCCCATTGAAACCCGGGCGTCCGGTGCAGCAGCACGATACCAAGTCCGGTCAGCGCAAACAGCGCCGGAAACATCCAGTTCGGAGGGAAAAGAACAGCGATCAGCAGCGGCAAGCCAATATAGAACAGGTTAAATTCCAGCCGCAGCCGTCGCAATGCAACCGGCGGTCCGATCATCATGCTGTTTTTTGTCACCCGTCTATCAGCTCCACCTCGATCAGTCCGCGCAGTGAATTTCCGATCCGCACAGTTTGCGCATTTTTCAGGTCGGTCAAGGTCAGCACGGCTTCGGTGACCGCTTTGTTTTCCAGCAGTTCTTCGCGCAGTATCCCCGGCAAGAGCCCACAGGACAAAGCGGGCGTCAGAACCCGGCCATCAGGCATTTCCAGAAACAGGTTCGTGATGGTGCCTTCACAAAGCTCATCCAGTTCATTCAGAAACAACAGTTCGTCCAATCCCTCGGGCAGCGTTGCGCGCGCGGAATCATAGAGCGCACGGCGCGTGGTCTTGTGACGCAACCACAGGTCATTCGAAGCCAGACGCTGATCCGACAGAGCGACGCGCCAGGTTCTGGGATTGTCCACCAGTTCGCCGGTCGACAGATCGAACGAGCCCGACACATCCAGCGTAAGGCGGCAACGCAGCGTGGTGTCACAAGCAGCGCTTTTCAGTCTGGTGGTCGCTTCATCGGGGTTGAAAGGAATCTCGAACACCCGCGCAGTACGGGCCATTCGCGCAAGATGGCGGTCCAGCCTGACAAAGCCCTGATCCGGGCGGAAGGCCAGTGTTTCAATCAGGCTGAAATCAGGTTCAGCTGGCGGGCGAAGCGGGCTTTCCATAACGCCTCCTCATACTCTGACGGGGCGGTACTGTCCCAAACGACACCGCCGCCTACGTTCAGAGTGGCCTGATCATCCTCAAGCATCAAGGTGCGGATGGCCACGTTGAACTCGGACCGACCATCCGGCGCGGCCCAACCAATCGTTCCGCAATAGATGTCGCGCGCCCATGGCTCCAGTTCCGCCAGAATTTCCATCGCGCGGATCTTGGGGGCTCCGGTGATCGACCCGCAGGGAAACAGTGCTGTCAGTATTTCACCCAACCCCACGCATTTGTGCAGCTGCGCCCGCACCAGCGAGACCATCTGATGTACGGTGGCATAGGTTTCCACCCGGAACAGGTCAGGCACATGAACGGATCCGGGCAGCGCGACGCGGCTGATATCGTTGCGCAGCAAATCAACAATCATCAGGTTCTCGGCCCGATTCTTTTCGTCCGCGCTCAGAAAAGCCCGGCGGCGCGCATCCTCATCCGGGTCTTCACTGCGCGGTTGCGTGCCCTTCATCGGCCGGGTTTCGATCCTCCCACCCTCATCGGTGCGGAAAAACAACTCCGGCGAGCGGCTGAGCAGATCGGGCAGCCCATCCTGTTGCACCAGTGCTCCGTGGCCCACCGGCTGCCCCGCCGCCAGCGCGGCGTAGAGCGTTTCGCTGTTGCCCGAGACGGTCAGATCAATCGGAAAGGTCAGGTTGGCCTGATAGATGTCGCCGGCACCAATGGCGTCATGCACGGCGCTGAAGGCCTTGCCGTATCGCGCTTCATCCCATCGCGGCCGGAATGCGCCCACTTCGCCCGCAGGCGACGGAAGGGCGACCCGATCCGGTGCATCATAGACCCCAAAGCACAACAAAGGCAGGCGTCGTTCTTCCGGCAAAAGACCATTGAGCCGGGGTTCAAGCGTATAGCCCAGCTCGTAACTGGCATACCCTGCCAGCCAGGCACCAGCTGCGCGCGCCTCGTCCAATGCCGCCAGAGCCTGGGGCACGTCCTCCGCCACATCCGCGCGGATCACCTGAGACGGACGCTGAAACCGGGTTCCTCGCCCGGCCGGTCCCTGATCGAAACGAATACGCACTTGCATCCTCATTTGCCGTGAGGGGCCATATAGAGAATACTCTGCCAAGTGAAAGAGGGGAAAGCGGCAATTTCGCCCCTGTTTCCGATACCTCTTGCACCTTTTTGCGCGGTCCCTATAACGCAGGACAATTTGGGCGCTGGGGCGGTGCCCTGACTCGCGGACAATCGAAGGAACAAGGCCATGCCGAGAAGAACCGACATCCAGTCGATCATGATCATTGGGGCGGGCCCCATTGTTATCGGTCAGGCCTGTGAATTCGACTATTCCGGTGCTCAGGCCTGCAAGGCCCTGCGAGAGGAAGGATACCGGGTCATTCTGGTGAACTCGAACCCGGCGACGATCATGACCGACCCCGGTCTGGCAGACGCCACCTATATCGAGCCGATTACACCCGAAGTGGTCGCCAAGATCATCGAGAAAGAACGCCCTGACGCCCTGTTGCCCACCATGGGCGGACAGACCGGCCTGAACACCTCGCTGGCACTGGAAGAAATGGGCGTGCTGGACAAGTTCGGCGTCGAGATGATCGGCGCCAAGCGCGAGGCCATCGAAATGGCCGAAGACCGCGCCCTGTTCCGCGAGGCGATGGACCGGCTGGGCATCGAAAACCCCAAGGCCGAGATCGTTACGGCCCCCAAGGACGAGAGCGGCAAGAAAGACCTGGACGCCGGTGTGGCGCTGGCCCTTGAAACCCTTGAAACCGTGGGGCTTCCTGCCATCATCCGCCCGGCCTTTACACTGGGCGGCACCGGTGGCGGCGTGGCGTATAACCGCGAGGATTACATCCATATTTGCCGCTCGGGTATGGATGCCTCGCCCGTAGGTCAGATCCTGATCGACGAAAGCCTTCTGGGCTGGAAAGAATACGAAATGGAGGTGGTGCGCGACACTGCCGACAACGCCATCATCGTGTGTTCCATCGAAAACGTCGATCCGATGGGCGTGCATACGGGTGACTCGATCACCGTGGCCCCTGCCCTTACGCTAACCGACAAAGAATACCAGATCATGCGCAATCACTCGATTGCCGTGCTGCGTGAAATCGGTGTCGAAACCGGCGGCTCAAACGTGCAATGGGCGATCAATCCGGTCGATGGCCGCATGGTCGTGATCGAGATGAACCCGCGCGTGTCGCGCTCGTCGGCGCTGGCATCCAAGGCCACCGGTTTCCCGATCGCAAAGATCGCTGCGAAACTGGCCGTGGGTTACACGCTGGATGAGCTGGACAACGACATCACCAAAGTCACCCCGGCCTCGTTCGAGCCGACCATCGACTATGTCGTGACAAAAATTCCGAAATTCGCCTTCGAGAAATTCCCCGGTTCCGAACCCTATCTGACCACCGCGATGAAGTCGGTGGGCGAGGCGATGTCGATTGGCCGTACGATCCACGAATCGATGCAAAAGGCACTGGCCTCGATGGAATCGGGCCTGACCGGCTTTGATGAGGTCGAAATCCCCGGCCTGAACGTGGGCCTCTGGGACGAGGCCGACGACAAGGCCGCCGTGATCAAGGCGATCAGCCAGCAGACACCCGACCGCCTGCGCACCATTGCGCAAGCGATGCGCCATGGCCTGAGCGATGACGAGATTTTCGGCGTCACCAAGTTCGACCCTTGGTTCCTGGCCCGCATCCGCGAGATCGTCGAGGCCGAGCGTCAGCTCCGCAAGGACGGCCTGCCCGTCACCGAGGACGGTATCCGCAAGCTGAAAATGCTGGGCTTCACCGATGCGCGTTTGGGCAAGCTGACGGGCCGTGACGAAGACAACGTCCGCCGCGCGCGCCGCAATCTGGGCGTTTCAGCGGTGTTCAAACGCATCGACACCTGCGCGGCCGAGTTCGAGGCGCAGACACCTTACATGTATTCAACCTACGAAGCGCCCATGATGGGCGAGGTCGAATGCGAGGCGCGCCCGAGCGACCGCAAAAAGGTCGTCATTCTTGGCGGCGGCCCAAACCGCATCGGTCAGGGCATCGAGTTCGACTATTGCTGCTGCCACGCCTGCTTCGCGCTGACCGGAGCGGGGTATGAAACCATCATGATCAACTGCAACCCCGAGACGGTTTCGACCGATTATGACACTTCGGATCGCTTGTATTTCGAGCCGCTGACCTTTGAACACGTCATGGAAATCCTGACGAAGGAACAGGAAAACGGCACGCTGCACGGCGTCATTGTTCAGTTTGGCGGTCAAACTCCGCTGAAACTGGCCAACGCGCTTGAAGCCGAGGGCATCCCGATCCTGGGCACCACGCCCGACGCGATCGACCTGGCCGAAGATCGCGAACGTTTCCAGGCACTTGTCAACGAACTGGGGCTGAAACAGCCCAAGAACGGCATCGCCTCGACCGACGCGCAGGCGTTGGAAATCGCCGAGGAAATCGGCTTCCCGCTGGTGATCCGCCCGTCCTACGTTCTGGGCGGCCGCGCGATGGAGATCGTGCGCGACATGGACCAGCTGAAACGCTACATCAACGAGGCCGTGGTGGTCTCGGGCGACAGCCCCGTTCTGCTGGACAGCTATCTGGCTGGCGCGGTCGAGCTGGACGTGGACGCGCTGTGCGACGGCACCGATGTTCATGTGGCAGGCATCATGCAGCATATCGAAGAGGCCGGCGTGCACTCGGGCGATAGCGCCTGTTCGCTGCCGCCCTATTCGCTGTCGAAAGAGATCATCGCGCAGATCAAAGATCAGGCGTTCAAGCTGGCCAAGGCGCTGAACGTTGTCGGCCTGATGAATGTTCAGTTCGCGATCAAGGATGACGAGATCTACCTGATCGAGGTCAACCCGCGCGCTTCGCGCACCGTGCCGTTCGTGGCAAAGGCCACCGACAGTGCGATTGCGTCCATCGCCGCGCGTGTCATGGCAGGCGAAAAGCTGGCGAGCTTCCCGCAGCGTCCGCCCTACAAGACCGTGGACGACACCAAGATCGCAGATCAGATGACGCTGGCCGACCCGGACATGCCATGGTTCTCGGTGAAAGAGGCGGTCCTGCCCTTCGCCCGTTTCCCGGGCGTCGATACCATCCTGGGTCCGGAAATGCGCTCGACCGGCGAGGTCATGGGCTGGGACCGCGATTTCCCGCGCGCCTTCCTCAAGGCGCAGATGGGCGCGGGCATGGTCCTACCGACATCAGGCCGGGCCTTCATTTCGATCAAGGATGCCGACAAGGGCGCGGCGATGCTCGAGGCCGCCCAGGTTCTGGTCGAACAAGGCTTCACGCTGGTCGCCACCCGCGGCACGCAAAGCTGGCTGGCGGAACAGGGTGTTCCATGCGACGTGGTCAACAAGGTCTATGAAGGCCGCCCGGACGTGGTCGACATGCTGAAAGACGGTCAGGTTCAACTGCTGATGAACACCACCGAAGGCGCGCAGGCGGTCGAGGACAGCAAGGCCATCCGGTCCATCGCGCTTTATGACAAGATCCCGTATTACACCACGGCCGCCGCAAGCCATGCTGCCGCTCTGGCCATCAAGGCGCAGGCCGAAGGGGATGTCGAGGTGAAATCCCTTCAGGGATAACCCGCCTGAGCCACAATTGGCCCATCAATGAACGAAAAGATGCGCGCCCGTTGACCTGAACGCAACGGGCGCGCATTTCTGGTTCTCGTAATCTTCACTGCACTGGCCGCCTGTGACGTGCCGTTTGTTCCTTTGATCTAACCTGATTGGACCCAGCTTTTCAGCTGGACCCACAAGAGGCCAGTGTTCAGGCTGCCAGCGCCTCGCGTTTTTCATCGCGCGCAAAGAAGAGCAGGTAGAACACCGGCGCGGCGACCATTGTCAGGACGGTCGCAAAAGCCAGCCCGCCCATGATCGTCACCGCCATCGAGACGAAGAACGCATCGGTCAGCAGCGGCGCCATGCCCAGAATGGTCGTGATCGCAGCCAGCATCACCGGGCGCAAACGCGAGACCGAGGCTTCGACGATGGATTCGCGCAGGGGCTTGCCCGTGGCGCGAACCAGGTCGATCTCTTCCACCAGCACGATGCCGTTCTTGATCAGCATGCCCGACAGGCTGAGCAGGCCCAGAAGGGCTGTAAAGGTGAAGGGCAGCCCAGTTCCCAACAGGCCGATGACCACGCCGTTGACCGACATCGGAACCAGCAGCCAGATGATGATCGGCTGTCGGATCGCGTTGAACAGCAGGACCGAGATCAGAACCATGATCAGCAGGCTCAGCGGCAATTGTTTGCCCAGGCTTTCTTGCGCGTCGCGCGAGTTTTCGAACTCACCGCCCCACTCCATCTTGTAGCCCGGTGGCAGTTCGATGGCCTCGATGGCGTCCCGAACTTCGGCGTGTACCTGAGCCGCCGTCAGGTCGGGCGGGATGTCCGCGCCGACGGTGATGGTCAGAACACGATCGCGGCGATGAACCAGCGTATTGAGGGATTTGTACTCGAATCCATCGACCATCTGTTCGATTGGTACAAATTTCCCGGATTGGTCCGAGTACACCACCTGATCGACGATGGAATAATCTCCGTCCGCCGGACGACGCAGGATGATGGGGATCAGGCGGTCACGTTCCCGCAGCACACCGCCCGTGATGCCATCGGTCGAAAATTGCAGCGTGGCCGCAATGTCTTCGCGCGTAACGCCCGCGGTCTGGGCCCGTTCCGTGGCATAGATCGGCTGCACCGCCAGTTCCTGTTCGCGCCAGTCATGATGAACGAGCAGGGCGTTGGGCGACGCCGCCGCCATGCGCTGCACGGCCTCGTCCGCAAGTTGTCGCAGTACCACCGGATCGCTGCCCGAGAACCGGGCCTGGATCGGATCGCCGCCGCCGGGGCCAAACACCAGGCGCTTGGTTCCGAACTCGCCTTCGGGGAACTGGACCGACCCGAACGCTTCCAGATCCGCTTGCAAGGCCGGGATGTCATCCAGACTTTCCGTGCGGATGATCATGTGACCATAGCTCGGGTTCGGTTTCTCTGCCGAATAGGTCAGCATGAACCGGGTTGCCCCCTGACCGACGAATGTCGTGACCGAAACCACGTCATCGCGTTGGGTCAGCCAATCTTCGAAAACCGCCATGTCCTGTGCCGTGCGGGCAATCGGCGTGCCTTGAGGCAGCTTGTAATGCACAAAGAACAAAGGCGTGTTCGAGTTGGGGAAGAATTGTTGTTTCATCAACCCGAACCCGGCATAGCACGCAACGGTTACGCCGATGAGACCCGCAACAACCAGCCACCGAAAACGGAGCGCAAACCGCAGGATCGCGCCATATGTGCGGAACAGGATGCCCCCGTAGGCGTCGATCTCACCCTCCTTGCCCTGCTTGAAGAAATAGTGCCCAAGCAAAGGCGTGACCGTGATGGCAAGTATCCAGCTGAGCAGCAGCGAAATGCCGATCACCGCAAACAGGGAAAACAGAAACTCGCCCGTTGCGTCGGGGCTAAGACCGATGCCTGCAAAGGCCATGATACCGATTACGGTGGCCCCCAGCAGCGGGATCTGGGTTTTCGACGCCACATCTTCAGCGGCATCGCGCGAGGACTTGCCGCGCAACATCGCGATCTGCATCCCTTCGGCAACCACGATGGCGTTGTCCACCAACATCCCCATGGCAATAATCAGGGCCCCGAGTGAAATTCGCTCCATCTCGATCGAAAACAGCGACATGAACAGAAGCGTGCCGACTACGGTCAGCAACAGGGTCGAACCGACGACGATGGCCGCGCGCCAGCCCATGAAGATTCCCAGTACGGCGACCACGATGGCCACTGACATGGCCAGATTCACCAGAAAGTCGTTCGAGGCCTGCTCGACCACCACATGTTGCTGGTAGATCGGCAGAATATCGACACCGAAGGGGATATTCGCATCCAGCTCGGCAAATTTGGCGTCAGCCCGCTTGCCGACCTCGACGATGTTTTCCGTCGCCAGACCGGCGATGCCGAGGGTAAAGGCTTCGGTCCCGTTGTAGCGGATCATGATGTCCGGATCGTTCTGACGGGCGCGATAGACATCGGACATGTCGAACAGGTTGATCACCTGCCCTTGCGAGCCGACAGACAGGCCCGCAATGGCCGAGACACTGTCCGAACCCTCGGCCGTCAGAATGGTGGTACGGGCATCTTCAGACCGCAAAGACCCCGAGGAATTCACCGAATCCGCATTGGCTATGGCTTCGTTGATCGCTTGCAGCGGGACGTTCTGGTTCACCGAGATCGCCAGGTCGGGCTCTACAAAAATCGCCTCGTCCGGCAGGCCCTGAACCTCGACATCGGCGACGCCGTCCACGGTCAGCAGTTCGCGACGCAGAAACGTTGCCAGTTCATGCTTTTCGGCGTCAGAAAACCCTTCGGCAGTCACCGCATAGAACAGGCCGAACACATCACCGAACCCGTCATTCACATAGGGTTGGCTGACACCCGACGGAAGCCCGCGGGCGGCATCGCGCACCTTGGCCCGCAGGCGGGTCCAGATATCGGGCAGTTCGGTGCCGTCGTAGGTCGACTTGATCTCTACTTCGATCAGCGATTGTCCGGGTTGGTTGACCGAGGTGATGACGTCCACCTCGCCCATCTGCTGGATCGCGGATTCAAGGGGTTCGGACACTTCAAGCGCCACCTGTTCCGCCGTGGCACCGGGATATTGCGTGGCGATGACCGCGTTCTTGATGGTGAAAGCCGGGTCTTCCAAACGACCAAGCGACGTGAATCCCCAGATGCCACCGAAGAGGGCAATGAGGATGATCAGCCATGTGTAAAGCGGTCGATCAATCGAGGCGCGCGCGATGTTCATCAGTCTGCCCCTCAGTTCGCGAAACCGGTGAACCGGCGCACGGGCTGGCCGTCTGTCAGCACAGCACCGCCAGCCACAACAACTTCGTCACCGTCAGACAAGCCCTTCAACACCCGAACATCGCCCGACTGCGTGGGTTCGATTGTCACCGGAACGCGGCGGACCGTGCCTTCATCCGCGCCAGCGGGAGAGAACACCATGACGCTCAGTTCACCTGTTGCATCCGCGATGACGGCCGTCGCCGGCACGATGATGCCTGTGCGCTCATCCTGGACCTTTACGTTGACGGTGACGGACGAGCCGGGAAGAATTTGCAGCCCCTCGGGTGGGGTCAGGCCGAACTGAATGCGGAAGGTCTGCCCGACGCTGGAAGTTTCAGCGTCGAATTCACGGATTTCCAGCGGGAAGACTTCATCGCTTACGGGGAATTTGGCGGTGATGGTGATGTCGTCGTTCTGGCCCGAGCGTTGAAACAGGATCTCGGGCACATCCACCTCGATGCGCAGTTCGGACATGTCGTGGATGCGGACGATCGGCGTGCCGGCCGATACGGTGGTGAAAGACTCGACCGCGCGGCTGGAGACCAGCGCGTCAAATGGCGCGGTCAGAGTCGCGTGTTCCAGTTCGTATTCGGCATCGCGCAGAGCGATCGCGGCCAGTTGCGCTTCGGTCTCTGCGTCATCGACCGCCACCTGGCTGGCCGTGGTGCCCCGCAACCGCGACAGGCGTGCGACGGTTCGGTCGGCCTGTTCCTTTTGCAGCTGCGCCCGCTCGAGCCGCAGTTCGAACGGCTCCTGATCCAGTCGCGCAATCAGGCCGCCTTTGGGGATGACAAACCCTTCGTTGACCGGCATTTCGACGATCTGACCGGCGACCTGAAAGGCAAGATCGACCGTATGCCGCGCGGCAACACGACCGAAGAACTGGCGGGTGAAGCCGGGCGTCGTTTCGTGCACCTGCATCAGCTTGACCGGTTTCGGAGTATCTTGAGCGGCAATCGGAGTTGCCAGAACGGCCAGTGCAAGGCCCAGAGAGGTCAGGAGTTTCATTTCTTCAGTCCCTCGGGAATTCCCGTTTTCAAAACGTTGTCACGGATTTTGCGCGCCAGTCGCGCGAATTCGGCTGTTTCTTCGTCGTTCAGGCCCGAGGCCCTGTGAAACAGGTCTCCGGCCTCGGCCACCAGCATGTTGCGGGCTTCTTCACCACGCTCGGTCAGCACCAGCAACCAGGCGCGGCGGTCTTCCGGGTCACGCTCGCGCGTGAGATAGCCGGCTTTTTCCAGCGAATCCGCGGTGGCGGTGATTGTGGACGGTACACTCAGCATATCCGCAGCCAGAACCCCCATGCGTTTCGGCTGATCCAGCTTGATCAGCATGTGGCATTCGGGGTGGCTCAGGTCGGTTTCGATGCTGTCGAATGTCTCTTCCAGTTTCCAGTACAGGGCATACACCCCCATGATCGCCTGAATCTCGGGGCTGAGGCGGCCAAGTCTGGTGCTGATATCGTCGGGCATCGGGGGTCTCCGCGCGTTTGGAGGGGTCATATACTTCAGTTTCTGAACTATTCAAGATATGAAGCTACGGCTTTACGCACATTCCCTTGGGTCAACATACCTTGATCAAAACACAACGTGACTGCATTTTGGGCAAATCCGAAACATTCAGGGCTCGCCATGTATACCCCCGCCATCACCGGTACCGGTGTCTTCACGCCTCAGAACGTCATCACCAATGCCGAGCTTGTCGAGGCATTCAACGCTTATGCCGACAAGCAGAACGCCAAGAATGCAGAAGCCATCGCCGCCGGACGGATGGAGCCGATGCAGCATTCATCGGAAGAGTTCATCGTCAAGGCATCGGGGATCGAAAACCGCTACGTGATGGACAAGAGCGGCGTGCTGGACCCGGACGTGATGCATCCACTGCTGCGGCAGCGCAGCGATGATGAACCCGGCATCATGACCGAAATGGCGGTGGATGCCTGCAACAAGGCGCTGGCACAGGCGGGGCGTACGGCGGCGGATGTTGATCTGGTAATCTGCGCGGCTTCGAACCACGAGCGCGCCTATCCGGCGATTGCGATCGAAATCCAGCAGGAACTGGGGATCAACGGGTTCGGCTTTGACATGAACGTCGCCTGTTCGTCAGCCACGTTCGGCATTCAGGCCGCGGCGGATATGGTGCGGTCGGGATCGGTGCGGGCGGCGTTGGTGGTGAACCCCGAAATCTGCTCGGGCCATCTGGAGTGGCGCGACCGCGATTGCCATTTCATCTTTGGCGATGTGGCGACGGCAACGCTGATCGAACGGATCGAAGACGCAAAAGGACCGCATTTCGAAATCCTGTCGACGCGCTGCGCCACTGCGTTTTCCAACAATATCCGCAACAACAACGGCTTTCTGCGCCGCTCGCGCCCAGACGGGCTGACCGACCGGCGCGACATGCAGTTCATGCAGAACGGTCGGAAAGTATTCAAGGAAGTACTGCCGATGGTCAGCAAGCATATTAGCGACCACATGGATGCCGAAGGGGTCGGAAACTCTGATCTGAAACGCCTGTGGCTGCATCAGGCCAACAAGACGATGAACGACTTCATCGGCAAGAAAGTTCTGGGCCGCGAACCCGAGCCGGGCGAGCAACCCAACATCCTTCAGGATTATGCCAACAC
This sequence comes from Ruegeria sp. THAF33, assembly GCF_009363615.1. Taxonomy (NCBI): domain Bacteria; kingdom Pseudomonadati; phylum Pseudomonadota; class Alphaproteobacteria; order Rhodobacterales; family Roseobacteraceae; genus Ruegeria; species Ruegeria sp. THAF33. The sequence continues at coordinate 2,554,318 of NZ_CP045384.1, forward strand.
GTCATCTGCGGGGTCGATCATCGCGTTTTCGAAGTATTCCGACGACTTGCAGGAGGGTGATCTGGGCCTGATCTGTTCCTTCGGCGCCGGGTATTCGGTCGGGTCGGTGATCGTGAAGCGCCACACCTGACGGTTGATCTTGTCTGGCCTAGCCTGCCCCAGTCACTTGGAAGATCTGAAAGGCTGCACCTTCCGCGCCTTGTATCCGTCTGAGATAGGCCGGGATTTCACCCGCAATCAATCGCGACTTCAAACCACGGCCCTGTGACGCCCAGGACCAGAATTCGGCGCGCGGTGCGGACGTACAGAGCATGACGTAATCCACGTCCAGCTCGGTCAGACGTGATCCGATCTGGTCGGCGTCCGATCGGAAAAGTTCGATCTGCGCCAGAATTCCAGCCTGATTCCGGTGATAATTGCCCGCCAGAACGGAATGATCGGTATGGCGCAGCACGTTTGCGGCAAAGTCGAAATCAACAAGGAATCTACCAGCTGGAAGATCACGCAGGGCCGCATAGGCTTCGGGCGTTTTGCAGGATGCGCCCGAGTTTTGCTGTGACTGTCGGGCCGGCTTCGCGGAAGCGGCAAGGGACGGCCCGGCAAAACGCCCCAGCTGCTCATCGATGCTGGCGCCGGTTTTCGGCGAGATGCAGAGGATGAAAGCAACCATCGCAAACCCTGACAACGCGCGGCGACTGCTTGCATAAGAGCTGTACAGGACACGCAGGATCTGCGCCTGGACAGCCACCAGCGAAACACCCAGGAATGTCATCATTCTGGACTGATAGAGGAACACCACCAGGCCGGTCACGATCAGGGCCAGAAACAGGGCGTATTCCAGTCTGAAAGGCGATCTGACTGCAAAGATCAGGGCCACTGCCATGCACAGGATCGACATCGCGATCAGGGCCAGCGCTTCGCCCCGGTGCAGTTGCAGAATGACGTTGATTTTCTGGGCTTCCGCCACCTGGCTCAACCAATAGTCGCGCATGTCCTGTGGCAGGGCTTCGATCGGGTTGCTGAGACAATGCGGGGCGAAGCCGTAAGCGCAGGCCAATGTCACCATACCAACCGCAACGCATGCGCCGATGCGACCCCAAAGTGACCAGCCAGACCCGATCCGGGCCGCAATGCAAAGCCCTGCCGCGGCAACGCTCGCCGGCAATGCCACGCTGAGAGTCAGGGCGTCACAGCTTGGAAACAGAAAGGCCTCGTGTCCCGTTGTTGCAAGGCTGGTCAGCACAAGCGTCAGGACCAGCCCGATACCAAACGCCATGGTCCGGCGACGGGTCGGTTCGCCGTTTACGATCCAGTCAATGGTAAAAAACACGGCGACAAGTGCGATCTGCAATATCGATTCGGTGCCTATCGACACCGAAAGCGCCAGGCAGGCACCCAGCAGCCATCCGGCATATGGTTTGTCCCTGCGCAAAGCAAACAGCATCAGGGCCGTGACGAACAGAAGAATCTGAGCATTGTGGTGATCAAACGAAAAATAGTCGAACTTCCTGGAGTGTTCGAGCGCAAGCACCCCTACAACCAGCGCCGAAACAGCGCCTTCCCGCGCGCCCAAAACGCTGCCCGTCACCGCAAAGGCCCCCAAGGTCAGACCCGCCAAAAGTGAGGGCCAGACGAATGCCGTTACCTGAAGGGCCATATCGGGCGGCAAAACCAAACCGAATGCTCCGTAGAGCAAGGCAATCGGCGCGTCGATCAATCGGGACCAATGCATCAGCGTACCGCCCTCGGGGCCCAACCGATACTGATGGCTGTCGAACCAGCCCTGGCCCTGCAACAGATCCTGCACGACAACCCAGCGCATCACGTCGTCAGAGCCTTCCTGATGACCACTTAGGGCCATTAACACCAGAAGTGCCGCATAGGCGCATACAAAAAATCGCAGAACCACCCGGTCTGCGAAAATACTGTATGTTCCCTGCGATTTCTGCATGGTCCACTGCCCTTGACGTTCTTGCCCGCGACGGACCTTACAGGACAGACGTGACTGAATTGAGGCAACAGGCACGGTCAGAGTTTCTGTCTTTTCGAGCATGAAAAGAGGTCGGCCGCACAGGCGAAAACTGGCCAGTCATGGGTGCAACGGTTCCCGACCCCGGCTAGCTGACGCTTTCTTCTTCCAGATGCAGCTTCATCTCGATCAGAACCTGTTGCAGCAAACTGGTTTCTTTCAGCAACCGTTTGGCTTCGTTGACGGTGATGATTCCGTCTTCGATTGCGGCCTGATACTCGGTCATCAACATCGCAAACCGCTGGCTGAGCGCAATGACATCCGAATTGACACCACCGGTGCGGGGGGTGGAGGTATTGCGGTCGCTATAGGACAAGGTGATGTTCTTTAGGTCCGCCAAAGCCGACGTCACATGCGGATACGTCGCCGCGTTTTCAAGGCGGGCCACCGCGTCCACTGGCATGAACCTGTCCTCGTGTTCAGCATTGTCGGAATAGTATCGTCCTAAAGTGGCCTTGGATTTCCCTGTAATTTCACACGCGGCTTCGATTCCAACATCCTTGACCAGCGCTTCTGTGTGTTTTTTCAGATAGGCCCCGATATCTGCCATTGTTTTACCTTTGTTACCTGCAAACGCCTGCCCGATGTCCAAACGGGGGAAAGCGTGGGTAAATTTCCCATAACTAAGTCATAATTGAAATGTCATACATTGGCTATCCCTCAGATATGCGGGGGATTTTGTGAGTGAGTGGCGGCAGTTCAAGCCGGTAACGAGTGATTGCAGGGTGATATTGTTAAACCTTGCTGCGTTTTGGCCACATGTTGGCCGACGGCGTCGCTGTTGCAGATGTGGGGGTTCCATCCCCTAGAGCGTAGCTCGGCCTCTGCGAACGCAACGGCGACGTCGCTCCATCAAAACGATTGATATCTTGTTCCTTTTCCCCAAGCGTTTTAGACCCGCGTCATGGCAAAGCTGTATTTCAACTATTCAACCATGAACGCGGGGAAATCGACCGTGTTGCTGCAAGCCTCGCACAACTACCGCGAGCGTGGGATGCAGACATACCTGATGACCGCGGCCATTGACGGAAGGGCGGGTGCCGGACGGATCGCATCGCGCATCGGCATCTCGGAGGAGGCCGATACCTTCACGCCCGGCGACGATGTCTTCGCGATGATCCGAAACCGCCTGGACGACGGCCCGGTAACCTGCGTGTTCATCGATGAGGCCCAGTTCCTGTCCGAAGCTCAGGTCTGGCAGCTGGCCCGGGCGGTCGACGATCTGGACGTACCGGTACTGGCCTACGGGCTGCGGGTGGATTTTCAGGGCAAGCTGTTTCCCGGATCAGCCGCGCTGCTGGCCCTGGCTGATGAGATGCGCGAGGTCCGCACCATCTGCAAATGCGGGCGCAAGGCCACGATGGTGATACGTCAGGACGAAAACGGCAACGCCATCACCGAAGGCGCCCAGGTGCAGATCGGTGGCAACGAGACCTATGTTTCGCTTTGCCGCAAACACTGGCGCGAGGCGGTGGGCGACTAGACCGGGTTGGGCAACGCCTCGCCCGCCACAAAGGCCGCCACGTTATCCAGCGCCATGTGCCCCATGCTGCTGCGCACTTCTTCGGTGGCCGTGCCCAGATGGGGCAGCAGGGTGACGTTTTCCATTTCACAAAGGGCCCGGGGCACTTTGGGTTCGAACTCGTAGACATCCAGCCCGGCCCCGGCAATCTGACCCGATTGCAGCGCCGCAATCAGGGCCGCTTCGTCCACGACCTCGCCCCGCGCGATATTGATCAGAATGGCCGAAGGATTCATCGCCTGAAGAACCTGCGCGTCGATCAGGTGTCGGGTTTCGGCACCGCCGGGAACGGCGAGCACAAGGAAATCGACCGAGGCGGCAAGGGCTCCAAGGTCAGGTGTGAACTCGGCCGGAAAGTCCAGTTGCTTGGCGTTGCGGGATTGATAGGCAACCTGCATTTCGAAACCGAAATGGCACCGGCGCGAGATGGCCTGCCCGATACGGCCCATCCCGACGATACCGACGCGTTTGCCCGTTACATGATGACCCAGCATCTGCGTGGGATGCCAGCCTTGCCATTGGCCCGCGCGGACCAGCCGTTCGCCTTCGCCCGCGCGTCGGGCCGTGCTCAACAGCAGGGTCATGGCGATATCCGCCGTGGCGTCAGTGACTGCGCCGGGCGTGTTGGTCACCTCGACCGAGGCTGCGCGCGCGGCCTCGACATCGATGTGATTGTAGCCGACGCCGAAATTGGCCAGAAGCTTGCACCGAGGCGCGCCTGCATCCGCAAATATCCGAGCCGAAAACTGATCGCCCAGCGTGGGCACGACCACGTCGAAATCCGTCAGCGCCGAAAGCATTTCCTGCCGCGACATGGGCGCCGTATTGTCTCGAATCTTTACGTCAAACGCGGCGCGGGCGCGGGCCTCGACTGCCGGCGTCATCGGGCGTGTGATCAGCAGTTTCATCAATGCATCCGCCCGCCTGTCGGAACTCGGCCGTCGGGACCGATCAGAACAATCTCGCCGTTTTCATCGGGCAGACCCAGCACCAGAACTTCGGACATGAACCTGCCGATCTGGCGAGGGGGGAAATTGACCACGGCCATGACCTGTTTGCCCACCAAGGTCGACGGATCATAATGCGCGGTGATCTGGGCCGACGTCTTGCGCTCGCCAATCTCATCACCAAAGTCGATCCACATCTTGATCGCGGGTTTGCGGGCTTCGGGATAGGGTTCAGCGCGGATCACCTCGCCCACGCGGATATCAACCTTGAGAAAATCGTCGAAAGAAATCTCACTCACGTGACAGCTCCTTGGATCGGTCGGTTGCGGCCTTGACGGCACGGTGCAGCAAGTCAGGGAAGCCGCGTTCTTCATGCATCAGCACCTCAAGCGCGGCTTGGGTCGTGCCGTTCGGCGATGTTACATTGATCCGCAGTTGAGACGGATCCTCGTCAGCGGACATCGCCAGTGCGCCGGCTCCAGCCACCGTCGATTTGGCCAGTTTCATCGCAAGGTCGTGCGGCAGGCCCTGCGCCTCGCCTGCTTTGGCAAGTGTTTCAATCAGATGGAACACATAGGCAGGACCGGATCCGCTGAGGCCGGTGACCGCATCCATCTGCGCCTCGTCTTCAAGACGCACCGTCTCACCCACCGCCGACAGCAGGTTTTCGGCCAGAGCCAGATCCTCGACCGAGGCGTGGCTGTTGCCAATCAGCGCGGTGATGCCCCGACGGATCGCGGCGGGGGTGTTGGGCATGGCGCGAATGATCGGCGTATCGCTGCCCAGAACGGATTCGAACGTGGCAATCGAGGTGCCCGCCGCGACCGAAACAAACAGCGTGCTGCCACCGCCCAGCGCCTGAATGGCGGGCAAGGCCTCGCCCATCATCTGCGGCTTGACCGCGACCAACACTACGGCAGGGGCTTCGGGCAAGGGTGTGTTGATGTTGACGCCCTGCGCCTTCAGCCAGTCGGACGGGTGCGGATCGATCACCCAAACGGACGCTGGCGGAAGGCCGTGTTCCAGCCATCCCGCCAGCATTGCGGACCCCATCTTTCCGCACCCCAGAAGCACAAGCCCCTGTTCGGCCACACGCGTCATGTCCATTTGCCCCTCCCGCGTTACATGTCGGTTCGGGGCAAAGCTTTACGCCCGGCCGTAGGCCTCTGCAATGGCCACTTGCATGGCTTCTTCTGGCTCTCGATTGCCCCAGGTGACCAGTTGAATCGCCGGATAGTACCGTTCCGCGCTCATGACGGCGGCGGTGATCATCGTGTCGATCTGTTCGGCGCTAGCTGTCTGCCCCCCGGCAAGGACCAACCCGTACCGGTACACCATCAGCTTCTGGTTCGCCCAATAGGTAAAGGCACCTGCCCAGCACTGATCATTCATCTTGTTGAGCAGCTCATAAAGCTGCATTTCCCGCTCGGCCGGTGGTTCCATTTCGAACGAACACACCATCCGCAGCGTTTCGTCATAGTTGGACCAGGCCAGAGTGATCGAATAGGTCCGCCACTGGCCCTCGACAGCCATGGCGATCTGATCGTCCCCAATGCGGTCAAAATCCCAGTCGTGATGTTCGGCCAGATGTTCAACAATGTCGATCGGATGAATGTCTTCTTCGAGATACTGCTCGGAAAGGGCCATAATGCCACCTCACTAATCTCTAGCATTTTGGGGCTGGCAGCGCCCCAGCGCTAGTTGCCTGCTCTACAAACCGGGCTTCCCCCATAGGCCTGTACTAAATATGGTGCGATGTGGCGTGTGTTCTGGCAACCCTATTTATTGGGGATAACAGCAATAAGTTGTGGACAGAAGGCAACGGGGATCAAAATATTGGCTGCCGGGTCAGCTTTGTCTTGATTAAATCCCGCAATGCGTCAGAATGCACGACACCGCACAATCCCGGTCGGATTGCGCGGCGTCGGACTTTGTCCAAAACTGTGAAATCAGGGAACGCCCGCGGCGTTACTTGTCCAGTTTCGCCTCGAGCGCGGCAATGCGGGCTTCGAGTGCGGCGTTTTCTTCGCGCGCTTTCTGGGCCATGGCGCGGACGGCGTCGAATTCTTCGCGGGTGACGAAATCACGGTCGGCCAGCCAGCGGTCGATCATCGACTTCATCGCGTTCTCGGCCTCTTCCCGCGCGCCCTGCGCGACACCCATGGCGTTGGTCATCAGCTGGGACATGTCGTCCAGTATCTTGTTGCGGGTTTGCATATCACTACTCCGGTATCGCGGTTGATCTCTATATGGGGAAAGAATGCCGCAGGCTCAAGGTTGACTTGCCCTGCAAACCCCGGGCAATGAGACGCACATGCAGGCTGTTCTGAATTTCCCCGATCTGTCGCCCGAATTGTTCTCGATCTCGCTGTTCGGGATGGAGTTCGCGTTGAGGTGGTATGCGCTGGCCTATATCGCGGGCATCCTGATTGCGTGGCGGCTGGCAGTCATGGCGTTGCGCCGCCCTGCCCTGTGGCCTACGGACGGCCCGCCGATGAAACCGAACCAACTGGAGGATCTGGTCACCTGGATCATTCTGGGCGTGATCTTGGGCGGGCGGCTTGGCTTCGTGCTGTTTTACCAACCCGGCTATTACCTGTCGTATCCGCTTGAGATCGTGAAGGTCTGGCAAGGCGGCATGGCGTTTCATGGGGGGCTGCTGGGCGTGATCCTAGCCTCGTACCTGTTTGCCCGCCGCCATCAGATCCCCGCCCTGTCGCTGGGCGACCTGGTTGCCTACACCGTGCCACCCGGCCTGGTGTTGGGGCGGCTTGCCAATTTCGTCAATGCCGAGCTGTGGGGCCGCCCGAGCGAGCTGCCCTGGGCCGTCATTTTTCCCGGTTTTGCCGCGCAGGACTGCCCCGGCGTGGTTGCGGGAATGTGCGCCCGGCACCCCTCGCAGCTGTATGAAGCGGCGCTGGAAGGCGTGTTGCTGGGCGCGTTGTTGCTGTGGCTGGTCTATCGCCGGGGGGCCTTTCGGAAACCCGGCCTGATCATGGGCACGTTTCTGACCGGTTACGGCGCATCGCGCTTTTTTGTTGAATTCTTCCGCCAACCTGATGCTCAATTCGTCTCGCCCGGCAATCCGCTGGGATTGGCCTGGCATGTGGGCGGATATGGCCTGACCATGGGCCAGATCCTGTCATTGCCCATGATCGCGCTTGGCCTGTGGCTTGTCTTGCGCGCAGGGCGGGCAAAATGAGCCTGACCGATCACCTGATCGCCCGCATCCGACAGGATGGACCGATGAGCGTGGCCGACTACATGGCCGAATGCCTTCTGCATCCGACGCTGGGCTATTACACAACGCGCGATCCGTTGGGGGCTGCCGGGGATTTCACCACGGCACCGGAAATCAGCCAGATGTTTGGCGAACTGATCGGGCTGTGCCTTGCGCAATGCTGGATGGATCAGGGCCGTCCCGCGCCATTCACCCTGTGCGAATTGGGGCCCGGGCGCGGCACTCTGATGAGTGACATATTGCGTGCCACCCGGGCCGTGCAGGGATTTCACGATGCTGCCCGGATCGTGCTGGTCGAGGCCTCGCCTGCCCTGAAGCAGGTGCAGGCGGACACCCTGAAGGACTACACACCGAACTGGGCCGACAGTGTCGCAGAGTTGCCGGACCAGCCACTGCTGCTGGTGGCGAACGAGTTCTTCGACGCGCTGCCTGTCCGGCAGTTCCTGCGCGACGGTGACGGCTGGAGTGAACGCCTGGTCGGCGAGCGCGACGGCGAATTGCAGTTTGGGCGAGGGCCCAACGGGCCGCAGGTGGCGCTGGCAGACAGGCTTTCGGACACCAAGGATGGTGATCTGGTCGAGCTGTGTGCGGCAGCGATCCCCATTCTGACCGTGATTGCCGGTCGGATCGCCAGCCACGGAGGTGCCGCGCTGATTGTCGATTATGGCGACTGGCATTCGTTGGGTGATACGCTGCAAGCCCTGCAAAACCACGAGCCCGCCGATCCGCTGGCGTCACCCGGTCAGGCCGACCTGACGGCACATGTGGATTTTGAGCCTCTGGCCATCGTGACCCGCGCGTGCGGAGCCAGGCACACACGCCTGACACCGCAGGGCGTGTTTCTGGAACGGCTTGGCATAACCGCCCGGGCGCAGGCTTTGTCCCGGTCGCTGAGCGGTTCCGAGCTGGATGCCCTGGCTGCCGCGCATCGCCGGTTGACGCATCCGGCCGAAATGGGAAATCTGTTCAAGGTGATGGGCCTCTATCCGGCCTATGCTGCACCACCGCCGGGATTAGAGCCATGACACTGGAAATTCTGACTTCGGACTTGCTTTCCCCATTTCGGCACGGGTTCTTCACCCGTCGCGGCGGGGCGTCCTCTGGTATCTTCGGCGGGTTGAATTGCGGTTATGGATCGTCAGATCAAACCGAAATTGTCGCGCTGAACCGCCGGCGGGTTGCCGATGCGATGGGCGTCGCGCCCGAGGCGATGATCGGCGTGCATCAAGTTCATTCCCCAACAGTTCTGACGGTTGAACAGCCCCTGGAAGGTGAAAAACCGCGCGCGGACGCGGTCGTGACGGCGACACCCGGTCTGGCGCTGACGATTCTGACGGCAGATTGTCAGCCAGTTCTGTTTGCCGATCCCGCGGCCAATGTGATCGGAGCAGCCCATGCGGGCTGGCGCGGCGCGCTTGACGGTGTGCTGGAGGCGACGCTGGACGCCATGGAAGCGCTTGGCGCAACACGCCGGAATACCAACGCCGTCATCGGCCCCAGCATTTCGCAACGCGCCTACGAAGTGGGCCCCGAGTTTCTGGACGCATTTATCGCCGATTCTCCAGACAACACCCGGTTCTTTGTAAACGGACAGGATGACCGGCTGCAATTCGACCTGCCCGCCTTTGGCTTGCACCGATTGCGGCAGGCCGGTGTCGGGCAGGCGGAATGGACCCGGCACTGCACATATTCCGACCCGGACCGGTTCTATTCCTATCGCCGCACAACACATGCAAACGAGGCCGATTACGGGCGGTTGATCTCGGTCATAAGATTGTGATTTTGGCCCAGATTTAGGCGTCGCGCCACTTTTCCGCCACATTTGTTGTGTTTACCGGACTCAGAATCGTAACGAGTTTTGCCAGCTATCAGATGGTCTTCTGACGTCCTTGTTTCGGACGCTGGCGTGTTGAGTGGAAGGATGGACCGAGTATAAATTTCTTGTCTGCAAAACATCCCGGATAAGCCTTATCCATGCCGCAAACGTGCGTCACAAAAGGTTCATAACGGATGCGGGAAACAAACCCGTTCAGAGCAGGACCAGAAAATGAAAACCAAATCTCGCTTTCTCAAAGCCATGGTTGCCGCCACGCGGAGCCAGAAGCTGGAAATGCCGTGGAAGCGGGTATCAAGCCATTCTGTCAGGGTCGCCAGCCGCATCGCGGCACGACGCTGAGACAGAAACACCCTGAGGCCAAGCTGCCGGTCTCGATTGGGTGAACGCGCTTCGGGCTTGCTCCTGCCCGATGTGTGGTGCGTCGCGATCTGAGGGGGTCGAGACGGATTCAGGAGTTGTGTGTGTGCGGGCAATTTTCGCCCGTGAAGTACGAGTTTGTCTGGGGGGTCAATGTGTTGACCATTGGAAAGCGAGATTTTGTCGCAATGCGGGGTCCGACCGACCGCCGCCCAAGGGTCACCCATTTGTTTCAAGACAAAGAACCAGTTCGCCAGGTTGGCCTGTACGGGGATACGCCGCGCCTGACCGGACAATTTGAGGGGAAGGAATATTTATGACTATTCCTAATTCACTGGCCCGTGCGGCCAGAAATGCGATCGAAACGACAGCCATGCTGCGGGAAGCACCGCGGCCGGTTGCGAAACCAAAGGCTCAGCTGCGCCGGTATGAAGTCAGCAGCCTGTTGAAAAACGGAAACGTGGTTCAGACCAGACACATCGCGCCCGCTCTGCCAATGTTCGAAGACGCCTTTTGTGCCTTCACGCGCGGATCGCTGGTTGAAACGGAACATGGGCCCATGGCCATCGAAGACCTGATGCCGGGGGATACAGTCCTGACTCAGGATGGCGCGTCGGAAACCGTGCTGTGGAAGGGATCTGTCACTCTGATCCCCGGACGCCCGGATTCGCGGGGCCGCACGCGGCCGCTTACGCGCGTCACGGCAGATACATTCGGGATGCAAAAGCCGATGTCGGGTGTAATCGCCGGGCCTGCAGCACGGATCGTGGGCACACCGACGCATTTACGGCATTTGTATGGAAATGACCCGATTCTGACACCTGTGTCCGAATTTCAGGATGGAACGGGCGTGATTGAAACAATGCCGCCGACGCCAGTTGAACTGTTTCACATTTGTCTGAAACGGCATTCCGTTATTCGGGTAGATGGTTTACAGTTCGAAACGTATCACCCAGGTGTGAACGCGGTCCGGATGATCAGCCACTCGTTGCGGTCGGTTTATCTGAACCTGTTTGCGCATATCGAGTCGCTCAACGATTTTGGTCCGCTGCTGATGCCGCGTGCCGGGGACGGAGAAATCGACGCGATGACAGCCTGAGTACGATAGCGATTACTGCATTATGGGGGGCATCATGCAGCTGTTACTAAGTTGGATTCTATCCTTGGCGGTGGCTGCCATGCTGCCACCGAACACCGCACCTGCAAAACGTCTGGGGGTTACGCCGTCCGGTTCATTCGTTCTTCCAGAACGTCGAACGGCACGCCTGGTTCGTCTTTTGCGCCGCGGATAACAAGCGAAGTCTTGACGCTGGCCACGTTTGGCGTGGTCAGCAGTTCACCGGTCAGAAACTGCTGAAAACTGCTGAGATCGGGTGCGACGCATTTCAGGATGAAGTCCACCTCGCCGTTCAGCATGTGGCATTCACGGACAAGCGGCCATTCGCGGCAGCGTTCTTCGAACGCGCGCAGCTCGGTCTCGGCCTGACTGTCAAGACCGACCATGGCGAACACCTGCACCTCGAATCCCAACTCACGGGAATTCACCTCGGCGTGGTAACCGGTGATATAGCCGGATTCTTCCAGTGTGCGCACCCGGCGCAGACAGGGCGGCGCCGAAATTCCGACCCGTTTGGCAAGTTCCACATTGGTCATACGACCGTCTGCCTGTAGTTCCGCCAGAATTTTGCGGTCGATATCATCCAGCCGAGTCGTGACCATCAAATGCTCCTGATTATTGCGGTTCTTATATCAGCCCCCCACGCGCGCGCAATAATGTTTCGTACATGCGCAATTTTCTTTGTTTTCAATTCTCTCATTTCGCCCTCACACTGCGCACGGCGGCTTGAACGGCCTTGAACAGTAAAGGGCTTTAAGCCGGGTCTGTCGGTCGCTATATCGGGGCGACGGGCCAAGAGCCCAATTCAGGCAATTCGAGCGGAGTTACCATGGCCGACACACGACACACCAAGGTTCTGATCATCGGATCGGGGCCGGCAGGATACACTGCGGGCGTTTACGCAAGCCGCGCCATGCTGGAACCCATCCTGGTGCAGGGTATCGAGCCCGGCGGCCAGCTGACGACAACGACCGAGGTCGAGAACTGGCCCGGCGACACCGAGGTACAGGGCCCGGACCTGATGGTCCGGATGCAGGATCACGCCAAGGCCATGGGTTGCGAAGTGATCGGCGACATCATCAACGATCTGGACCTCAGCCAGCGCCCCTTCACCGCCAAGGGCGACAGCGGCACTACCTACACGGCGGACGCCGTCATTCTGGCGACCGGCGCGCGCGCCAAATGGCTGGGCCTGCCGTCGGAAGAAAAGTTCAAGGGCTTTGGCGTTTCAGCCTGCGCCACCTGCGACGGGTTCTTCTATCGCGGACAGGAAATCGTGGTGATCGGCGGCGGCAACACGGCCGTGGAAGAGGCCCTGTTCCTGACCAATTTCGCCAGCAAGGTGACTCTGATCCATCGCCGCGATGAGCTGCGCGCGGAAAAGATCCTGCAAGACCGGCTGATGAAGAACGACAAAATCGAGCCTCTGTGGTTCCACGAGTTGGACGAAGTGATCGGCACCGACGCGCCGCTGGGCGTCGAGGGCGTTCGCGTCAAGCATGTCAAAACCGGAGAGATCACTGAAATCCCCTGTAAAGGCGTGTTTGTTGCCATCGGCCACGCGCCCGCGAACGAGCTGGTCAAGGACACGCTTGAAACGCATATGGGTGGCTATGTCGTCACCAAACCGGGCAGCACGGAAACCTCGGTTCCGGGCGTGTTCGCAGCGGGCGATCTGACCGATCACGTCTATCGTCAGGCGGTCACAAGCGCCGGTATGGGCTGCATGGCGGCACTGGATGCCGAACGGTTCCTGGCGGAAAACGAATAACGCGCGTTCTGAATGTTGCAGGGCTGCCGTGGTGAATTCAGATCCGAAGGCCGTCAGCCTTTTCAGTACAGTGCCCCCGGGGTTTAAGGGGGCACTGCACAGCATACGCTGCTCTGCAATCACTGATCGGCAGCCGATGCCACCTGCCAATCCCTTGACCCCCAGCCGGCGGCGTATCAGGATTGCCGAGGGAAAAGCGAAAAACAGGTGAACATTTGAACAACGCTCTTTGGCGCGGCGGGTGGTCAACCCGACTCAGGATCGTCAGTGGTCTTGTGTTGTTTGTGTTCGCGTTCTTTCACTTCATAAATATTGGCTTGGGCCTATTTCACACGGATTACCTGCACGGGATGCAGGACGGTCGAAAGGCCGTCACCCGCCACGATGTCATGAGCGTGCTTCTCTATGCTGCCCTGTTCACGCATGCAGGTCTGGCCCTGACATCGATCGCGCAACGCAGAACCCTGCGCATGCCCTTCAGCACGGCGTTGCAGGTCGTTCTGGGCTTGCTGATTCCGCTGCAACTGATCTCGCACATCGTGCAGACGCGGGTCGCGCACGAAGTCTATGACGTCAATGACGAGATGGGATATATCATCATTTTGATGTGGCCCAGTATCGCCGTATGGATGCAAAGCGCCTTGTTGCTGATCGTTTGGATACACGGCTGCATCGGTTTGCATATGTGGTTGCGGCTGACCCGGTGGTGGTCGCGGGTCGTGCCCTATCTGATCGGCGTTGCGGTTTTCGTGCCATTATTCGCGTTGGCCGGATTGCTGACCGAAGGTCGACGCATATGGGCCGACTTTGCTGATGAATTCCTGCGCGAGCAATATATCGAGCACTACAATTGGCCATCGCCCGAAGCCTTCCAGACCCTGTTCAGTGTAAAAGATTATGGCCTTTTGATCTTCTGGCTGGCTCTGGGGGCGACGGGTCTGGTTTACATCGGGCGCAAACTGTGGCGGCGCAGGCATTCGGTGCGCGTGAATTACGCCAAAGGGCCCGAGGTGGTCGCGGAAAAAGGCATGACGTTACTTGAGATTTCGCAGGTGAACGGCGTGCCGCACGCCGCCTTGTGCGGTGGAAAGGGGCGCTGCACCACATGCCGTGTCATCGTAGAGGATGGCAGCGACGCCCTGCCGCCGCCCGGCGACGTCGAAGCACGCAGCCTTGCCGCTGTGGGCGCCTCGCCGCAGACGCGACTGGCCTGCCAGATACGCCCAACGGAACCCACCACTGTTTTTCGGGTTTTCAGGCCAGATGGCGGGCGCATACGCGGACATGCCAGCCAGGGTCAGGAACGTCAGTTGGCTGTTTTGTTTCTGGACATGCGCAGCTTTACCGCGCGCACGACCGGCCAATTGCCTTATGACATCGTGTTCCTGCTGAACCGGTTTTTCGATGCGGTCGTACCTGCCATCACCAAGGAAGGCGGTGTCGTGGACAAATATATGGGAGACGGGCTGCTTGCCGTTTTTGAAAAGCCGAAAGCGGCGGCGTCCGCCCGTGCCGGGTTGAAAGCCGCCATCGACATCAGTCACGCCCTTGATGAATTCAACGCACAGCTCGAGGCCGAAGGAAGCCCCGGCATTCGCATCGGGATGGGTCTGCATCTTGGGGATCTGGTGGTGGGTGAGATCGGAGCCGCGGGCCATGCGTCGAAAACCATAATCGGCGACGCCGTCAATGTCGCCAGCCGTCTGGAAAGCGAAACCAAGGCGCTGAAGGTCGAACTGCTGGTCTCGGAAGAGTTGCTGAAGGCCGCAGGTGTCGTCGTGCCCCAGAACGGCATCAGATTGTTCCAGCTGCGCGGCGTGTCTGAACCGATTCCCGCCCTGCCCGTCACCCGTGCGTCCACACTTGAGCAGAACGCCACAAAACAGGAACAGAAATTCTCTGCATGAACCAATAACCTCTGATCGCAAGGATCAGATCATCGATTTGACCCGTGAATTAGAAATTCCTTCCAATTCAAAAATATTCGGCGCATATCCTCCTTTGTTACATTCCCGCCTGTGGACTTCGCCTGTCAGTCGGTGCAAACGCCTCGAAACCGCCTGATATCCACTGGCAAATCAACACTGCGACAAGAGAATTCCAATGACGATGTTAAGCAATCTGGCCCCGATCCCCGAACTGTATGTGTCATACGATTCGGCGCAGAAACTGAAGGTGGAAGCGGCTGACCTGACCAGCTGGGATTTGAGCCCGCGTCAGATCTGCGACCTGGAACTTCTGATGAATGGCGGGTTCAACCCGCTCAAGGGATTTCTGAGCGAAGCGGATTACGACAATGTGGTCGAGAATATGCGCCTGGCCGATGGAACGCTTTGGCCAATGCCCATCACATTGGATGTCAGCGAAGACTTCGCGGATCAGATCGAACTTGGGCAGGATATCGCTCTGCGTGATCAGGAAGGCGTAATCTTGGGCACCATGACCGTGACCGACCGCTGGACTCCGGACAAGTCACGCGAGGCAGAGAAGGTCTTTGGTGCCGATGACGATGCCCACCCGGCAGTGAACTATCTGCACAACGTGGCCGGCAAGGTCTATCTGGGCGGACCGGTGGTCGGAATCCAACAACCCGTGCATTACGATTTTCGTGGGCGCCGCGACACCCCGAATGAATTGCGCGCCTATTTCCGCAAGCTGGGCTGGCGCCGCATCGTGGCCTTCCAGACCCGCAACCCGCTGCACCGCGCGCATCAGGAGCTGACCTTCCGCGCCGCCAAAGAGGCACAGGCCAACCTGCTGATCCACCCGGTCGTGGGCATGACCAAACCGGGCGACGTCGATCATTTTACCCGCGTGCGCTGTTACGAGGCGGTGCTGGACAAGTACCCCGCCTCGACCACCTCTATGAGCTTGTTGAACCTGGCCATGCGCATGGCTGGCCCGCGCGAGGCCGTCTGGCACGGCCTGATCCGCGCCAACCACGGCTGCACCCACTTCATCGTCGGCCGCGACCACGCAGGCCCCGGCAAGAACAGCAAGGGTGAGGATTTCTACGGCCCCTATGACGCGCAGGATCTGTTCCGACAGTTTCAGGACGAAATCGGCGTTGAAATGGTGGACTTCAAGCACATGGTCTATGTGCAGGAACGCGCCCAGTACGAACCGAATGACGAGATTCTCGACAAGGACAACGTCACGATCCTGAACATCTCGGGTACCGAACTGCGCCGCCGCCTGCGTGAAGGGCTGGAAATCCCCGAATGGTTCTCGTTCCCCGAAGTGGTCGAGGAACTGCGTCGCCGCTTCCCGCCGCGCTCCAAGCAGGGTTTCACCGTCTTCTTCACCGGCTTTTCGGGCTCGGGCAAGTCGACCATCGCAAACGCGCTGATGGTCAAGCTGATGGAGATGGGCGACCGCCCGGTGACGCTGCTGGATGGCGACATCGTGCGCAAGAATCTCAGCTCGGAACTGGGCTTCTCGAAGGAACACCGCGACCTGAACATCCGTCGCATCGGATATGTGGCGTCCGAGATCACCAAGAACGGCGGCATCGCCATCTGCGCCCCGATTGCGCCCTATGCCACCACACGCCGTGCCGTGCGGGAAGAGATCGAACAGTTCGGAGCCTTCTGCGAGGTGCATGTGGCCACCAGCATCGAGGAATGCGAACGCCGCGATCGCAAGGGTCTGTACAAGCTTGCGCGCGAGGGCAAGATCAAGGAGTTCACCGGCATCTCGGACCCTTACGATGTTCCGGAAAACCCCGAGCTGCGCGTCGAAACCGAAAATGTCGAGGTCGACAACTGCGCCCATCAGGTGCTGCTGAAACTGGAAAGCATGGGCCTGATCGCAGCAAACGGATAACGGTCTCATCAGACTTTGTTTGGCGGCCTCCGGTCATTCCGGGGGCCGTTCCTTTTTTTGGTCTTCGATTGACAATTGCCGCTGGTCCTGATGGTTTTCAGGACCTCAAGGCGGGTGTGAAACTGAGATGACGAACAGGTCTCCGACCATTGCCAGTTTCTGGTTTGGATCCGATCTGAGTTGGTTGGAGCAACTCTGCCTTCAGTCCTTTCTGGATCATGGCCACCGCTTCGTCCTGTATGTCGCGCACGAGGTAAAAGGCATTCCGGCAGGCGTCGAAACCCGCCCTGCCAGCGACGTTTTCTGGCCCCCGCCTTTTGTGGTCAAGGCCGAAGACAGACAGGGCGTTGCCGTCTTCTCGGATATTTTCCGGCTGCACCTGATGCGGCAAGGCGAGATGATCTGGGTCGATCTGGATGCCTATTGCGTACGGGCGTTTGAATTTTCGACGGATTTCGTGTTCGGTCGCTCCAGGCGGGGTGACTTCCCAACTGGTGTGCTGCGCCTGCCCACAAGATCGGCGACCCTGGAACAGATGCTGGAATTTGTCATGTCGTCTAACCCGTCCCAACCCTGGCGTGGACGCAGATTGCAGCGCCACAATCGGGAACGAACCGCCAGAGGGGAACGCTGGGGCATCGAAGCCCTGCCCTGGGCCAGTTCGGGGCCCAAAGCCTTTGGCCATTTCCTGCGCCAGACGGCAGAAGACCACCATGCCATGGCTGCCGAAACCTTTTATCCGCTGGCCCAGGAGGAATTGTGGAAGCTCCATGATCCGCGCATCGCGACGAACGAAATCGAAACCGAAGCCGTGCATTCGGTACACATCTACGGCCATCAGAAGAAACTGATGGCCAACCGGATGGCCGGGCTGCCGGTTTCAGGGTCATATCTGGACAGGTTGTGTAAACGACACGGGATCGAACCAAGTACGGCCCCGATTCTGCGGTTGGCCTGGATGTAGCCCGTGGCATCCGGCCAGGGTTTCGCGGGTCAGCCCTTGGTCGGCTCCCGCCTAGTTTATCGGCATTTCCGGAAGGTCGACCTGCCCGCGCATCAGGATATGCCCCTGACCAGAAACCTTGATGCCCGTCATCGCATCAGACGGGCCGACACGCGTGACGATGGCTTTCCCGGGGCGGCCCATATCGTGACCCTGCTGGGCGATGAAGCTTTCCTTTTGCATCAAGCCATGTTTCCACAAATAGGCGGCCATCGCACCGGTGGCAGACCCGGTAAACGGATCTTCGGGCGGGCTGGGCGGTGCTAAGAGAAGGCGTGAAAACGTATCCCCCTCATCGGTTGCCCCTTGCAGCGTGACAAGAAACGGCTCGGCCATGTCCGAGCCGGAATACCCCGCAGTTTCAGCCACTTTGCGCAACGGGCCTTCAACCAGTTGAGCGGCCCGCAAGGCCGCATGATCCCGCAGAACGGTGATGCAGAACGGTAAGCCGGTTGAAACCATTTGAGGCGGAGAAATGATGGCTTCCGGTGGCAGGCTGACCGCTTCCGCCACCAGTTCCGCTGGGACGCGCGTACCGAATTGCGGTGCGACCTGAGTCATTTCGATCTGATCCCCCTGCAAACGGATCGACACCAGGCCGGCACCGGTTTCCAGCGTCAGACGATCGCCCGAGATCATGCCGCGGGATCGCATCGCCGCGACGGTGGCGATAGTCGGATGCCCCGCAAAGGGAATTTCGCGGCTGGCCAGAAAGTAGCGGACGCGGATGTCGGCCACGTCGGACGGCCCGGTAAAGGTGCATTCGACCAGAGAGGTTTCGCGCACATAGGCCATGCAGACCTCTTGCGTCAGGCGCGCACCTTCATGGACGACGGCACATCCGTTGCCACCGAAGGCGCGATCACTGAAGGCGTCCACCCAGTCAAAGTCAAACCAGCCCATGATGCCACTCCTGCTTTAGCATTTGTGGCACGATCACTGCATAGGCAGAAAATGTCACGTCTTTTCAGCAGTGTTTCAGGCCGCCTAGTGAACCGCCACCGGAGACAGATCATGTTCGCGCGCCAGCACGAAGGCCAGCTTGCGGTCAGCGACCAGCGCCAGTTGCTGCCCGTCGGAATCGTGGACGGCGTAAAGCTGATCCAAATCGCCGGCCTGTTCACGAACTTCCCGAGGCAATTCAGATACTTCAACCGTTTTGACATAGACAATACGGTTGCCCTGGGTGTTGATTTCAATCGGTGTATTCATTGCTCTTACCCCTTCCGTATGTTGATCGTCTGAACCACAGTTTCCGGCACGGCGCGGGTCAGATCCACATGCAGCAGACCGTTTTCCATGATCGCCTCGCCCACTTCGACGCCATCGGCCAGCACGAACATGCGCTGGAACTGACGCGCCGCAATGCCGCGATGCAGGAAGATGCGCCCCTCGCTGTCGTCGCGCTGACGGCCCCGGATCACCAACTGGCGATCCTCGATCGTGATTGACAGATCCTCTTCGGCAAACCCGGCCACCGCAAGAGTGATGCGATAGGAAAAATCCGAGGTCTGTTCGATGTTATAGGGCGGGTATCCCTCATTTCCGGCCTTTGCAGACCGTTCCAGAAGGCGTTCCAACTGCTCGAACCCCAAAAGATGCGGGTATGAGCCAAGAGTAAGTTTCGACACGTATTTTCGTCCTTCTTTGTAAAAGCGACGTGGTGTGCGGCCCCGTTCTGGCAACCGCCTGCAATAGAATATGGGAAGAAACCAGGATGTCCACAAGGTCTGGCGCGATAACGTCTGACACACTATCTTGTTGGCCAAGCACCACAACCAACTCGAGTCGCCAATGAACGCGCCTACCGATCTTTCGATGAAAACAGATGAAGTATTGCGTGTTGAGCTTGAGGTTTTCCGCCGACAGCACCGCGATCTGGATGAGGCGATTCAGGCATTGCATGACAAGGGAACGGCCGATCAACTGACCTTGCGGCGCCTGAAAAAAGAGAAACTGCGCCTGAAAGACATCATCCGCCTGATCGAAGACCGCCTGACGCCCGATATCATCGCCTGAACGCCCTGTACCGCATTGCCAGCCAACCGGATTTGGCTATAGTGCGCGCTCTTTCTGAGCGCGGGGACGTATGCGGATGAGCGATGTGAAAGTGGGGATCATCATGGGCAGCCAGTCGGACTGGCCAACGATGAAGGAAGCCGCGGATATTCTGGACGAACTGGGCGTCGCCTACGAAGCGCGCATCGTATCGGCTCACCGCACGCCGGACCGGCTGTGGGATTATGGCAAAACCGCTGTTTCGCGTGGGTTGCAGGTGATCATTGCAGGTGCAGGTGGGGCTGCGCATCTTCCGGGCATGATGGCGTCGAAAACGCGGGTGCCTGTGATTGGCGTCCCGGTGCAGACCCGAGCCTTGTCGGGCGTGGATTCGCTGTATTCCATCGTGCAGATGCCCAAGGGATTTCCGGTGGCGACTATGGCGATCGGGTCCGCCGGCGGGGCCAATGCCGGCCTGATGGCGGCGGGCATTCTTGCATTGCAGGATGATGCTTTGGCCGAAAGGCTGGACAGCTGGCGTGACGCGTTGTCAGCCTCGATCCCCCAGGAACCGCAGGGATGAACCGGATCGGCTTTATCGGAACCGGCCATATCGCCGCGCCGATTGCGCGGCTGATGGCCGCCAAGGGGCACCAGATCAGCGTGACCGAGCGCAACGCCAAGGTTTCAGCCGCATTGAAGGCGGAACTGGGCGTAACCGTAGCTGCGCCTCAGGCCGTGATTGACACCTCGGACATCGTGTTCCTGTGCCTGCGCCCGCATATCGCGGCCGAGGTTCTGGACCCGCTGACATTCCGCGCCGATCAGCAGATCGTGTCGGTCATGGCGGCGGTTTCGGCCGAGCACCTGGCCGCGCTTTGCGCCCCGGCGTCGGATTTCGTGCAGACCATCCCGCTGGGCTTTCTGGAAACCGGCGGCTGCCCGATGGCGGCTTTTGGCAATGATCGCCTGCTGGCGGATCTGTTTGAACCGGAGAACCCCGTGGTCAAGGTTGCGGATGAAGCCGCGCTGAACGCGCATTTCGCCATTTGTGCCATGGTTCCCGGCATTCTGGACCTGATGGCCACCGGTGCCGAATGGCTGGGTGACGCAACCGGTGATGCGGACGGGGCCGAGTTCTATACAACGCAGTTGATGGCGGGTTTTCTGGCCTCGATGGAAAAAGGCGCCGCCGGACGGTTGGCACAGGAGCGTGACGCCCTGGCGACAGAGGGCACGCTGAGCCTGCAAATGACGGACGCCCTGAAAGACGGGGGCGCGCACGAGGCGCTGCGGTCCGCGCTTGGGGCAATAGGCAAACGTTTGGAGAGTTGAAGATGGCGGAAATGCTTGCCCAAGGTGCAGTGATCGGGATTCTGGGGGGCGGTCAGCTGGGCCGGATGCTGTCCGTGGCAGCCGCCAGGCTGGGTTTTGTCAGCCATATCTACGAACCGGGTGCGAACCCGCCCGCCGGGCAGGTTGCGGATCGCGTCACCACTGCGGCCTATGACGATGCAGATGCGCTGAAAGCCTTTGCCGATGCGGTCGATGTCGTCACCTATGAGTTCGAGAACATCCCGACCGAAGCGCTGGACATTCTGGAAGCGCACCGCCCGATCCGCCCCGGGCGCGAGGCCTTGCGGGTCAGCCAGGACAGGTTGACCGAGAAGACATTTCTGCAAGAGCTGGGTCTGAAGACGGCCCCGTTTGCGGATATCGCCGACCTGAACAGCCTGAATGCGGCGATCGAACAGATCGGGACACCCGCCATCCTGAAAACCCGTCGCTTTGGCTATGACGGCAAGGGGCAGGCCCGGCTGCGCAGCCCCGAGGACGCCGAGGCCGCTTTGGCCGATATGGCCGGGGCACCAGCCATTCTGGAAGGGTTCGTGGAATTCTCGCACGAGGTGTCGATCATCGCGGCCCGTGGTCTGGACGGTCAGGTCGCCTGTTTCGATCCGGGTGAGAATGAGCACCGCGATGGCATCCTGCGCACCACCACCATCCCCGCCCGCCTGTCCCCGGCCCAGCGCACAGATGCAATCCTGCTGGCGGCGAACATCCTGAACGCTCTCGAATATGTCGGCGTGATGGGCGTTGAGCTGTTCGTGACGCCCGGTGGCCTGATCGTGAATGAAATCGCTCCGCGGGTTCACAATTCGGGGCACTGGACGCAGAACGGCTGTGCTGTCGATCAGTTCGAACAGCATATCCGCGCCGTGGCGGGGTGGCCTTTGGGGGACGGGCAGCGCCATTCCGACGTCGTGATGGAGAACCTGATCGGCGACGACATGGACCGTGTACCCGAGCTGGCCCGCGAGCGGGATGTGGCGCTGCATCTCTATGGCAAGGCCGAGGTAAAGGCCGGGCGCAAGATGGGGCATTTCAACCGCATCAAACGTTGAGGGTGTCGCGGCGAGAGTATTTTGGAAAAGATGAAGGTTTTGCGGGGCCTATCCCAGAAACCGGGCGGCGATGTCGCCTGACATGTAACTGACGCGCCCACCGGCCAGGGCGGCCGCAACGCGATGGGTGTCCGCATCCAGGATGACCAGATCCGCGCGTTTTCCCGGCGCGAGCGTGCCCCTGTCCTGCATGTCCAGCACCCGCGCGGGGCCGGACGAGACCAGCGCCCAGGCACCGGCCAGATCCAGCAGACCGGTTTTGGCCAGCATCAACGCTGCGCGGCGCGGGCTGGGATAGTGATAATCCGAGGCCAACGCATCACAGAGCCCCATGGCGATCAGTTCGACGGCGCTTGCGTTCCCCTTGTGTGATCCGCCCCGCACAACGTTGGGAGAGCCGAGGATAACGTGATCCCCGGCGGAACGCGCGGCTTCGGCGGCTTCAAGCGTTTCGGGGAATTCGGCAATGCGCACGCCCCGGTCGCGCCACCATGCCCTTGTCTCGGCGGTCGCGTCATCATGGCTGCCCAAACGCACCCCCATTGAGACAAGTTCGGCGCTGAGTGCTTCGACGGTAGCGGGAACCTCGTTCCTGCGGGCATGCATATTGAGCAGCATCTCAAAATGCGCATCCGGATTGCGTCCGGCCTTCAACGCCTGCCCGGTCAGGCGCGGCGGCTTTTTGCCCTGCGCCAAACGATCATGCGGTAGGTGATCATTGAACACCACATAGGGCACCTGCCATTCGGCGATGCGATGGGCCAGACCCTGGTAATCCTCCAGCATGTTGGTCTCGAACCGCAATTGCGGGATCAGATCCGTGACGGTGCTGTTCTTGACCGCAGCGATGGCCTGAAACACCTGCGCGGCAAACTCGGGGCCACGCACGCCACCTTCCCAGCTGTAGAATTGGGCCAGAACGGCGGTGGTGATACCATTGGCGGCCAGTTCGGCTTCGGCTGCCAGTATGCCTTCGCTCATTTGCTTCATTGCGCCCCGGCGCGGGGCGATGTGGCGTTCGAACCCGTCCCCGTGCAGATCGACGATACCGGGCAGGACAAGATAACCGGTCAGGTCAACCTTGCGCCCGGTCCGATCTTGCTGAATGACGCCCTCCGCCATCGAGAGATCGCAGCGTGACAGACCATCCTCCGGCAACAGAACCTCTGCACCGGTCAAAGTCAGATCCAGAGAGGTCATCGTGTGGGCTCCGAGTCAGGTTCCGAGCAATCCTGCCCGATGCAGATCTCGTCGATTATCTCCATCACGCCGTCCAGCCAGGTGATCTGCCGATCGAATTGGCCAAATTCGATGAAATGCAGCGCCTGTGCCATAACCCGCGGGTTGTTCATCATGAACGTGTGGGTCACCGGTAGAACAAGATGATCCTTCATCCCTTCGACCTTGGTGGTTTCAACCGAAACCTTACCGTCATCCGGCCCGTCGATCAGCGATGAAAACAGCGGGTTGAGCGAATTCTCACCCGCGATCACCCCCAGCTCAAAATCCACCGGCGGCAGGCGGCGCGGAATGCCTTCGGGACCTGTGCCCAATTGCAGGCCCGCCGGGCCGTTCAGATACCCGAACACTTCCCATGCGCTCAGCTCATCGACCAACTGGCTGCCCTGATTGGGCGGGCCGAGCATGACGACACGACCCAGGTTTTCGGACCGATGGTCCTTGAGCCAATAGCGCAACAGGATACCGCCCATGGAATGCGCAACGACATTGGCTTTGTCATCACCACATGCCTCAAGCGCGTCCGGTATGGTTTGCCTTGCCAGTTCCGGAATACCGATTTCGGTCGATGGATACCCGTGGCGCACAACGGTATAGTCATGCGCCTTGAACAGCTGCTCCATCACGGTGAACGAGGCCTCGGTGCGCGCGAGACCATGCAGAAGGATCACGCATTTCGCACTGGCTGCGGCAGGAGCGAGGCAGAAGAGCAAGGCAATCAAAAGTTTCATAACCGCCAGATAAAGCCTATCAGCCCTTGATAAAAGCCCTAGCCCCGGTGACGTCGCAGCACGGCCAGCGCGATACCGCCCAAAACAAGCGTGGCGCCGATGATCAGCCGCACTCCGGCAATCTCGCCCAGAAAGGCGACACCGCCGAAAATTGCGATCACTGGCACGCTGAGTTGAACGACAGCCGCCACGGACGGGGCCAGTTGAGGCAAAACACGGTACCACAAAGCATAACCAAGCCCGGATGTTACCGCGCCGGACAGGACGGCCAGCAGATACCCCGCCCCGCTCATCTGCCAGGCGCTGCCGCCGGCAAGCATCGCCAGGGCAGTCACCGGCAAAGCGACGATGAAATTGGCGGCCGTTCCCTCCAGCGGGTTTGTTTCTGATCGGCCCGCTATAGAGTAAAGGGCCCAACCAATACCGGCGGCGGCCATCAGAGCCGCGCCAGCCAAGTCGACTTGAACGGCGCCAGTCGGCCACAGCACATAGGCAAGACCTGCAAGCGCAACCCCTGCCCCCGCCACCTGCCGGGCGGTCGGAGTCGCGCCCGTCAATGCGCCCACAGAAAACATCGTAATTTGCACCACGCCGAACAGAATCAATGCACCCAAGCCTGCATCCAGCGTCAGGTAGGCGATTGAAAATCCGATCATGTAGAGCGTCAACGACCCCGCGCCAATGATCCGCCTTCGATTGCGCAGCGGAAGGCGCCCTCCGCGTGCCAGCACAAGAGCGGCCAGGACCACGGCCCCCGCCAAAACCCGAACGATGGCAAATCCGGTTGGATCGCTGGCTCCGCTGTCGATGGCCAGCCGGTTCAGAATGGAGTTCGCCGCAAAGGCACACATGGTCAGGGCGGTGAGCAAAAACAATCTCATGCCATCCGCATAGCCGTTCGGGCGGGATTTGCACACTCACTTTCGCGAAGGTTGTGGGAACAGACATCCGGCGCCGGACAAAGCAGCGTCTAAACACGCCTTGAAAACAGAACTGTCAACACAAAACGGGGCCGCCCGAAGGCGACCCCTTTCTCAAGCTCCAAGGCTCCCCCCTCGGCAGCTTGGCGATACCGCCAAGCGCCTGTCGGGTCGCCAGAATTCGCCAGAGGCGAATTCGGCGTGCTTACATCATGCCGCCCATGCCGCCCATGTCGGGCATGCCGCCGGCAGGTGCCGCGCCTTCCTTGGCAGGCTTGTCGGCAACCATTGCTTCGGTGGTAACCAGCAGGCCAGCAACCGATGCAGCGTCTTCCAGAGCAGTCCGAACCACTTTGGCCGGGTCAATCACACCGAACGAGAACATGTCGCCATATTCTTCGGTCTGCGCGTTGAAGCCGAACGCTGCGTCCGACGACTCACGGACCTTGCCGGCCACAACCGCGCCGTCGACACCTGCGTTCTCGGCGATCTGGCGCAGCGGCGCTTCGATTGCCTTGCGAACGATGTTGATACCTGCGTCCTGATCGGCGTTTGCACCTTTCAGAGCTTCCAGTGCTTTACCGGCCTGGACCAGAGCAACACCACCGCCCACAACAACGCCTTCCTGAACGGCAGCGCGTGTTGCGTTCAGAGCATCGTCAACACGGTCCTTACGCTCTTTCACTTCGACTTCGGTCATGCCGCCGACGCGAATAACGGCAACACCGCCAGCCAGTTTGGCAACGCGCTCTTGCAACTTCTCACGGTCGTAGTCGCTGGTGGTTTCTTCGATCTGAGTGCGGATCTGAGCAACACGTGCTTCGATCTCGGCTTTCTCGCCAGCACCATCGACGATGGTGGTTTCGTCTTTGGTGATTTCGATTTTCTTGGCGGTGCCCAGCATGTCCATGGTGACGGACTCGAGCTTCATGCCCAGATCTTCGCTGATAACCTGACCGCCGGTCAGGATTGCGATGTCCTGCAACATGGCCTTACGGCGATCGCCGAAGCCAGGTGCTTTGACAGCAGCAATTTTCAGGCCGCCGCGCAGTTTGTTGACAACCAGAGTTGCCAGCGCTTCGCCTTCAACGTCTTCCGCGATGATCAGCAGCGGCTTTTGCGACTGGATCACTTGTTCCAGCAGCGGAACCATCGGCTGCAGCGACGAGAGTTTCTTCTCGTGCAGCAGGATCATGCAGTCGTCGAGTTCTGCAATCATCTTGTCTGCGTTGGTGACGAAGTAAGGCGACAGGTAGCCGCGGTCGAACTGCATACCTTCGACAACGTCGGTCTCGGTTTCCAGACCTTTGTTTTCTTCGACGGTGATGACACCTTCGTTGCCAACCTTCTGCATCGCGTCTGCGATCTGCTGACCGATTTCGGCTTCGCCGTTGGCCGAGATGGTGCCAACCTGGGCAACTTCTGCCGAGTCTTTGACTTCGCGCGAGGCTTCTTTGATGCCTTCAACAACCTTGGCGGTTGCCAGGTCGATGCCGCGCTTCAGGTCCATCGGGTTCAGGCCAGCTGCAACCTGCTTCAGGCCTTCCTTTACGATCGCCTGTGCCAGAACGGTTGCGGTGGTGGTGCCGTCGCCGGCTTCGTCATTGGTGCGGCTGGCGACTTCTTTCACCATCTGCGCGCCCATGTTTTCGAACTTGTCTTCCAGTTCGATTTCCTTGGCAACCGAAACACCGTCCTTGGTGATGCGCGGCGCGCCGAAGGACTTGTCCAGAACCACGTTGCGGCCTTTGGGGCCCAGGGTCACTTTAACCGCGTCGGCCAGGATGTTCACACCCTTCAGCATACGGTTTCGGGCATCGGTGTCGAATTTGACGTCCTTTGCAGCCATGTCGTTTCTCCTTGAGAAATAAGTTTGAAATGAAGATCAGAGAAAGCGCGCGGGCTTACTCGATGATCCCCATGATGTCGCTTTCTTTCATCATCAGCAGCTCTTCGCCGTTGACGTTGACCTCGGTGCCCGACCATTTGCCGAACAGGATCTTGTCCCCAGCTTTGACAGCCATTGCGATCAGTTCGCCGCTGTCCTTGCGCGCGCCTTCGCCGGTTGCGACGACTTCGCCTTCGCTCGGCTTTTCTTTTGCGCTGTCAGGGATGATCAGGCCGCCTGCGGTTTTCTCTTCGCTCTCTACGCGGCGAACCAGCACACGGTCATGAAGCGGTTTCAATGCCATCTTTGCAGCTCCTTGGGCTCAAAGTTTATCTATCCTCCCCCCGCCTTCCGACGAGGCGTTAGCACTCGGGGTGTGTGAGTGATAACGACGCATAGCTAGGGAGTCTAAAAGTCCGAGTCAACAATTTGTGAGAGATTTTTTTTGCAAAATGGATCAGTCAGCCTGTTCCCAGCTATAGGCCCAATGCTTCAACCCTTCTGCGCCCTCTGACGTAAGCCCATAGATGCCTTTTTCAACCTTCTCGAACCACCCGTAGTGGTTTTCCCACATAAGCCGGGTGGCGACCGGGACCGCGACCGATCTGGCGACGTCCGCCCCCTTGGACGGGCCATTCTCGGCCAGATAGGCCGCACATTTCAGCGCATCCTGCCGATACGCCGTCACGATACCATGGCGCGTCGCGCCTCCGGCGTTCGGGTCGCCTTGCAGCCGGTCGAATTCGCGCAGCAACCGTGCGGCCCTGGCTTTGTTCTTACGGGGCGCGTAGGGGCCGGGATCGCACTGAACCTCGACCGTGCCATCAGCCCGCACGGTGATAAGGCCCAGGCCAAGCCTACGACACAGTGCCAGATTATCCTTGAGCGCCCGCCGGGCCGTTCGGCCCGTGGGTTTGCAGACGGCAACATAAACCAGATCAGTGAGTTTCAGCCGAGTGATCGCCTGATGAAACAGGGCCAGCGTGAACCGCAGTTTCAGTTCGACAATCACCGGCGCATCCCCATCGCGCACCGCAACGATGTCGGCTGCGCCGACTTCACCTTTGACGGTGTATCCCTGACGCTCCAGCAGCGCCTTGACCGGGGGATAGAGATCCTGCTCGCGGTTCATGCGGCCATGCTACGCAGATTGCCGGAGAATACCAGACGGGCGGCTTGAACATCGGCAGGTGGCGTGGCTAAGTCTGGGTTCAACTTCTTGACACCATTCAGGCTGGCCCCATGCGTTTGCTCACTTTTCTTGCGTTCCTTCTGTTTCCGATCTCGGCTCAGGCCGCATGCGAGGGGGTGGACCTGCGCCCGCAACTGCCCGAGGAAACCCGGACCAAATTGCAAAGTGCAGTGGCCCAGATCGCTTATCCCGAAGGCAATCACTGGATTGCACGCAAGGGCGACACGGTTTTGCACATCATCGGCACGTTGCATAGTTACGACCCGCGCATGGAAGACGTGATTGACCGCCTGTCGCCCGAACTCAGCAAAGCGGACGCCTTTTATTTCGAAGTCACTCAAGACGACATGGACGCCTTCGAAAAAACCATGGCCAACGACCTGAGTGCGGTGATGATTACCTCGGGCCCTACGTTGATCGATCTGATGGCAGAAGACGACTGGGATGCGCTGTCCGCAGCCCTGGCCCAGCGCGGCATCCCCGGCTGGATGGCTGCGAAGATGCGTCCGTGGTTCCTGACCATGATGCTGAGCATTCCGCCCTGCATGATCGAAGACCCGAATTCAACTTATGGAATGGACGCCCGCCTGAACGATCTGGCCGTTGAAAAAGGTGTTCCGCAGCACTCGCTGGAACGAATCGAAGACCTGATGGCCATGTTCGACAGTTATCCGCTCGAGAAACAGGTCGAGTCGCTTGTGCGCCTGTCCGGGGCGATGCAGGGCAATGCAGACCAATTGGCCACCATGGCCAACGCGTATCTGGAAGAAAAGCACGCCGAGATCATACAGCTTGCCCGCCTACAGGGGCTTGAGCAGTCGGGCCTGAGCCCCGAAGCCTTTGATGCGGAATGGCAAAATTTCGAGCAGCAGTTGCTGGTGCAGCGAAATGCCAACTGGATGGCGCAGATTCTGGACATCAGGGATCAGACAGTTGTGATTGCGGTCGGCGCGGGACACCTGAGCGATGATTACGGCCTGCTGAACCAACTGGAAGAAGCCGGATACGTTCTGACACGCGCCGAATTCTGAACGGACCCAGCGGTTTTCAGACCAAGCGTCGCAGACAGTGCTCAGCGGCGTGACAACGGCTTTTAGCCGCCCTATAAGGCGCGCAAATTTCCATTCCGCAGGACACTGACATGACGACGCTAGTATTTGGCCACAAATCCCCCGACACAGATTCCACAGGTTCGCCGATCCTGTGGTCGTGGTACCTGAACGAGGTCAAGGGTGAGCAGACCGAACCCGTGCTGCTGGGTGAACCCAACACCGAAGCAACATTCATGCTGGAAAACTGGGACCTGCCCAAGCCGCGGATCCTTGAGGACCTGCCTGCGGAAACCCCGGTGGTTATCGTCGACACCAACAACCCCGCCGAACTGCCGGCCAACATCAACGACGCGGATATCCGCGCCATCATCGACCATCACAAGCTGGTCGGTGGCCTGGAAACCAAAGGCCCGATCGACATCACCGTGCGCCCCCTGGCCTGCACCGCCACCATCATGGTTGATCTGATGGGCGAAGATGCGGCCAAGATGCCCGACGCAATCAAGGGCGCCGCGCTTACCTGCATTCTGTCGGATACTCTGGAATTCCGCTCTCCGACCACCACAGCGCATGACCGCGAGGTTGCAGAACGTCTGGCGGCTGAGCTCGAGCTGGACATTTCGGCATATGCGGCAGACATGTTCGCGGCGAAATCGGATGTCTCGTCCTTTTCGGACGCCGAGTTGATCCGCATGGACAGTAAAGAATACGAGGTCGACGGCACCAAATTCCGGGTCTCGGTTCTGGAAACCACCGCCCCCGGCGTCGTTCTGGACCGCAAGACCAGCCTGGCGGACTCGATGGTGGACGTTGCCAAGGAAGACGGCGTCGATCAGGTGCTGCTGTTCGTGGTTGATATCCTGAACGAAGAGGCCACGCTGCTGGTCCCCAATGATCTGGTCAAAACCGTGGCCGAGAAGAGCTTTGGCGCAACCGTGGACGGGGACGCCGTCGTTCTGCCCGGTATCATGAGCCGCAAAAAGCAGATCATTCCGAACCTGAAGGTCTGATCCTCAAACGACCCAAATCTGAAGGCGTCCAATTCGGGCGCCTTTTTCTTTGCTGACAGCCATTTGCGGACGCGTTGTCGGTTGTTAGTCTGACCGGGGGTCCAAAGCCTATCCCAGGTCAGGTAAATGCAATGGTCGTACGAAAACTGAGCACCACCCGCAGCATCCTTCTTTTTGAAGGTGCCGACAAGGCGGCGTATTGGCGACGCTTTGCAATGCTGCTGACGCTGTCGGTCGTGATTGCCACCATGGGGTTGCTGCGCAACTCCGGCGCCGTCGTGATCGCGGCCATGCTTGTGGCGCCGCTGATGACCCCGATCCTCGGGGTGGCCGCCGCGATGGTCATGGGATGGCTGAAACGCGCGGTGACGCTGGCGCTTACGGTCTGTCTGGCTGCCATTGTCTGTGTGATGATGGCATGGTTTCTGGTCTATGTCGCAGATGTTCCCCGTGGCATTTTGATCCCCGATCAGGTCCTGGCGCGCACCGATCCCGGCACCGAAGACCTGATCGTCGCGCTCGCTGCCGGTGTGGCCGGGGCCTATGTTCAGATCAACAAATCCGAATTGAGCCTTCTACCCGGCGCGGCCATCGGTGTTTCGCTTGTTCCCCCGCTGTCGGCCTCGGGCATTCTTTTATATTTTGACGAACCCGCCGAGGCCTATGAGGCAGGGCTGCTTTTCGCAACGAACCTTGGCGCGATCATTCTGTCAGCCTGCGCGGTTTATCTTGTCTATGCCGCGCGGTCCGTGGTTTTCAGCAAGGGAAAGCGCAAGCTGAACTTCACCGCCAGCGTCTTTGTCGCGATCGCGTTTCTGGTCGTCGTCGTCCTGCAACTTGGGAAGTCCACCTACAACCGTTATCTGGAGACGCGCACCGAGGCGCAACTGGCCGATGCCATTCGCGAATGGGCCGATCCGGTTTCCGTGGAAATCATCCGCATCGACGTCAACGCTCAGCGCAAGCGGGCCGAGGTTTGGCTGATCGTCGATCTGCCGGCCGAAGCGCAGTTCAAGGTTTCTTCCATTGCCGGTTTGTTGCCACCCAAGCTGCGTGAGACCCCTCTGGTCGGGGTGCTGGAGGAGGAGCTTGGACCCGGATACCTGGCCATTATCCGGTATCAGCCGCGTATCGGGGCCCAGATCATCCTGGGAACGGAAAACGTTCAGCAGGCCCCGGACGTCACTGAAATTACCGAAGACGAGTAGCAGTTTCACCCATTCCTTCGCGCAAACGGGAATGCGGGATGGTGTTCGGTCCCAAGCTTTGCCATAGCTGTCGCCAGCGCGATATCAGACCCAGAGGCCCCCATGACCCAGATCGTTTCCTCGCTTTCCGAGATCTCGGACCGTTACAAAGCACTGTTCGTCGACCTTTGGGGCTGTGTTCACAACGGCATCACGGCCTACCCCGAAGCCGTCGAAGCGTTGAAGGCCTATCGCGCCAAGGGTGGCCTTGTGGTTTTGGTCACGAACTCTCCCAAACCCCGCGCCGGGGTGGCAGAGCAACTCGTGCAATTCAACGTCCCCGCCGACGCGTATGACACCATCGCCACCAGCGGGGATTCCGCGCGATCTGCGATGTTCCGGGGTGCTGTGGGGCACAAGGTTTACTTTATGGGCGAGTGGCAGCGCGATGCGGGCTTTTTCGAACCGCTGAAACTGCTGGATCACCCCATCCATATCGAGCGTGTGCCGCTGAAGGAAGCCGAGGGTATTGTCTGCTGCGGCCCGTTCGACCCGATGGCCGACCCGGATGTGAACCGGCCGGATTTCCTTTACGCCAAGCAGATGGGGATGAAACTGCTTTGTGCGAACCCTGACATTGTCGTGGACCGCGGCGAGGTGCGCGAATGGTGTGCCGGTGCTTTGGCCAGGCTGTACACCGAAATGGGCGGCGAGAGCCTGTATTTCGGCAAACCGCATCCCCCGATCTATGATCTGGCCCGTCGCAGGTTGCAGGAACTGGGGTACGATATCCCCGACAGTGACATTCTGGTGATCGGCGACGGCCCCCACACGGACATTCTAGGCGGCATGGGAGAGGGCATTGATTCTCTGTTCATCTCGGGCGGATTGGCCGCGGCAGAAACAAAAACGTCGCATCATCCGCACCACGAATCCTTAACCGCCTATATTGAAAGGGAAAAGATCAATCCAACCTACACGATCGGGCGCTTGAGGTAGCAAGAAAAGACTTGATTTTCTGCAACTGCGAAGTAATAAAGTTGCCAACCTTGGCCAAATGATGGTTTTTTCTTTCACGGCCGACTTCGAGTGAGGGCAACATGTTGGACAATCTTCCGCGCGGAACGATCTGTATCGAAGACATCGAAATGGGCATGTCCCGCCACCTGCGCAAAGTGGTGACGGATGAAGATATCGAAATGTTCGCGCAGGTCTCGACCGACCGGAATCCGGTGCATCTGGACGACGACTATGCCCGCGATACGATCTTCGAAGGCCGTATTGCCCACGGAATGCTGACGGCGGGTCTGATCTCGGCCGTGATTGGTGAACAACTGCCGGGTCATGGTACTGTTTACATGGGGCAGTCACTGAAGTTCCTGGCGCCTGTGCGTCCGGGTGACATGGTCTATGCCGAGGTGAAGGTGATCGACATCGATTTTGCCAAGCGCCGCGTCAAGCTGGACTGCCATTGTTCGGTCGAGGGCAAGAAGGTCCTGATCGGCGAAGCCATGGTGCTTGCCCCGTCGCGCAAGTTCGACTGACTGGCAAACACAGTTTTGCAAAAGGCGCCGGACCGGCGCCTTTTTTGTTTGGGCGCTCAATTGCACACAAGGTCGTCAGGAAGAACGAGTTCGTTTTCGCCCTTTCAGCGCACCTGATTCCAGAATGATTTCCGACACCACGTGTTCACGCCTGTAGGCCATCACATGAACCCCGGAAACACCGGCGATGTCCCGGATCTGCTGGATCAGTTCGATACAGATCTTCTTGCCCTCTTCCGCGGGCTTTTCGGCCTTTTCCATCCGCTCGATGACATGATCCGGGATGTGAATTCCGGGCACATTGCTGCGCATCCAGCGTGCCGCGCGCGCCGAAGCGATGGGGCCCACACCGGCAATGATGAATACTTTTTCGTCCAGACCGGCATCCCGAACCCGATCCATGAACCTTTCAAAGAGCGGAATGTCGTAGATATAGTTGGTCTGAATAAACTCGGCCCCCGCCTCGACCTTCTTTGCAAGGCGTTCCGGGCGCCAATCATAAGGTGGAATACAGGGGTTTTCCGCCGCACCCAAAAACAGTTGAGGGGGGCGCGTGATCTTGCGGCCGGAAAGAAACTTTCCCTGATCGCGCATCGTTCGGATCGTCCGCAGCAAGGTCAGGGAATCAAAGTCGAACACCGGCTTTGCGCCCGGTTGATCCCCAACCCCGACACCGTCGCCCGTCAGGCACAGCACGTTGCTGACGCCCAGCGCCGCAGCCCCCAGAACATCCCCCTGAATGGCGATCCGGTTCCGGTCTCGGCAGGAAATCTGATAGACCGGAGAATACCCCGCGCGGGTCAACAACGCACAGATCCCTATCGAAGACATGTGGCAGTTGGCACCAGACGCATCGGTTGCATTGATCGCATCCGCCACTTCACCCAGCGGCTGCGCCGCCTGAAAAACATCCTCGGGGTCAGCGCTGTCTGGCGGGTTCAGTTCAGCGGTCACCGCAAAGCGGCCCGAACGCAGAACTCTTTCCAATCGACTGTGCGAGACATAGCCTTCGGGAACAGGCACATAGCCGATCGGCTCGACCTCGCTGCGATGGGCATCATTCATTTCTTCAGCTCCCGGTTCACCGCGTTGGGGGGTTCAGCAGCCAGAGGTGCCGCAGAGGGTTCGTTTTCGCGCGCCTCCGGGAACGCCTGCGCAAGCGTTTCGCGGG
Organism: Ruegeria sp. THAF33; assembly: GCF_009363615.1. Classification (NCBI taxonomy): domain Bacteria; kingdom Pseudomonadati; phylum Pseudomonadota; class Alphaproteobacteria; order Rhodobacterales; family Roseobacteraceae; genus Ruegeria; species Ruegeria sp. THAF33. The sequence continues at coordinate 2,588,304 of NZ_CP045384.1, forward strand.
CAGCGTCCCGGGCCTCGCGTTCCTGTGCGGCGATCTCGCGGCTGACCCGCAGCCAGGATGATGATCCCTTCAACGTGTGTTCCAAAGGCGGAAGAACCTCTTTTATCTTGTCGCCCCCATGTTGCATGCGGCTGGCCCCGTCCCAGGCCAAAGCCCAGACGCATTTCATATCGGGCTTCACCTCGCAGAACTCACCGGGGCGTACGCCGCCGCATGGGCCGTTGCGCAGTTGCTTGGGGCAGTTCATCGGGCAAGACATACCCGTCGAAGACAAAACGCATTGTCCGCACATCTTGCAATCAAACAAAAGACTTTTGACGCCTTTTTCGACCAGCGCTATGGGGCGTTCAACGCGGTTGTAGCCGATCCTTGCAAAGACCGGATCCATCGCGACCATGCCCCGTTCGACACATTTGTAAATCCACTCGAACGCACGGGCGTTGCGAATCGCGAACAGTCGCAATCGATACATGGTCTGCCTCCTGTGCTGGGTTCATTTGAACCTGGCCGGGCCATCGTCCGCCCCCGAGCGTGTTCCGAGGGCCGGAAACTCAGTCTACACCCAGTATTTTTTTTGGATCAAGCAGTTGGCCGAATGTCGCACAGCAATCCGGGGATGCCCCGCGTGCAATCAGGTCTGACAAATGGTTTTGGTGTGTTTCGCCGGGACGCGCGCCTTGAATTCAAACTGCCGCTTGAACAAATCGCAACGCAACGCTACGCAATCGCCTATGCACATCATCCGGGATTTCCAGTTTGTCGAGCCAGAAGATCGCGGCGCCAGCGTTGCGATCGGGAATTTTGATGGCGTCCATTTGGGGCACCAGTCGGTCATCGAACTGGCCCGCGACGCGGCCCCGGATGCGCCACTGGGTGTCATGACCTTCGAGCCGCATCCACGTGAATACTTTGCGCCGGACTCTCCTCCGTTCCGCCTGATGCGCGGCAATGCGCGGGCGCATCGGCTTGAGAAGCTGGGTGTGGAGAAACTGTATGAACTGCCGTTCAACGCGGCGCTGGCCGGGCTTTCCCCCGATGAATTCGCGCGCAACGTGATTTGCGACGGTCTGGGACTGTCCCATGTCGTGGTCGGGGCCGATTTCTGTTTTGGCAAGGGCCGCAGTGGGACGGCTGACGATCTGGTTCGGTTCGGGCAAGAGATGGGATTTGGCGTGACGATTGCCCCTTTGATGCAGCGGTCGGAAAACGTGGTCTCGTCAACCGCCATCCGCACCGCATTGAGCGAGGGTCGCCCAAGGGATGCCGCCGCGATGCTGGGCCATTGGCACAGGATCGAAGGCGAGGTGATCGGCGGCGAGCAACGCGGGCGGGAACTGGGTTTCCCAACCGCGAACATGTCCATCGAAGGGCTCCACCCGCCGAAATTCGGTGTCTACGCGGTATTGGTCGACGTGCTGGATGGCCCGCATCAGGGCAGTTATCACGGCGCGGCCTCGGTTGGGGTGCGCCCGATGTTCCATGGCGAAGTGCCAAATATCGAAACCTTCCTGTTCGACTTTTCCGGCGACCTGTACGGGGCGACCTTGTCGGTGGGGCTGATCGAATTCCTGCGCCCTGAAATGACATTTGACGGGCTGGATGGTCTGATCGCGCAGATGAATGCCGATTGTGAACAGGCCCGGGACATTCTGGCCGCCCTATGAGCGCTGATCCGATTCAACGCACTGGCCTGCCCGCCCGGTTCTGGGAACGCAAACCCCTGCGCAAGATGAACCAGCGCGAATGGGAAGCTTTGTGCGACGGTTGCGGCAAATGCTGCCTGAACAAGTTGGAGGATGAGGACAGCGGTGAGGTTGCCCTGACCTGCGTCGCCTGCCGCCTGCTGGACGATGAAAGCTGCCGCTGCACGCAATACGACATCCGGCATCAATTTGTCCCGGAATGCATCGTCATGACACCCGACAATATCGACGAACACGCCTATTGGTTGCCGCAAACCTGCGCCTATCGGCTGCTGTGGGAGGGCAAACCGCTTTACGACTGGCACCCATTGTTGTCTGGTACGCCGGAAACCGTGCACGCCGCAGGCGTGTCGGTCCGAGGGCGCACGGTGTCCGAGTTCGAAACCCCCATGGAAGAGTGGGAAGACTACATTATCGAGGAGCCTAGCTGATGTATTTCGCATCTGACAATTCCGGGCCGGTTCACCCGCAGGTCATGGCCAAACTGGCCGAGGCCAACCAGGGCTACCAGATGGCCTATGGCGCCGACACGATGATGAACGAGGTGCGTGACCGCATTCGCAGCATCTTTGAAGCTCCGGGGGCGGCCGTCTATCTGGTGGCGACGGGGACAGCGGCAAATTCGCTGGCCCTTGCCACATTGTCCAACCCCTGGGAAACGATCTTCTGCTCTCCGGTTGCCCATATTCACGAAGACGAGTGCAACGCACCCGAGTTTTACACCGGCGCCAAGCTGACCCTTGTTCCCGGTGGCGACAAGATGGCGCCGGACGCGCTGCGCGGGTCCATCCTGGGCGAAGAAACCCGTGGTGTTCACGGGCCGCAACGCGGGCCGGTGTCGATCACCCAGGTCACCGAGCGCGGATCGGTCTATTCGCTGGAGGAGTTGCAGGCGCTGTGCGGGGTCGCAAAGGAATATGGCTTGCCGGTCCATCTGGATGGGGCCCGGTTCAGCAATGCCCTGGTGGCCCTGAATTGCTCTCCGGCTGACATGACATGGAAAGCTGGGGTGGACGCGGTCAGCTTCGGCGGCACCAAAAACGGCCTGATGGGCGTTGAAGCGGTGGTGTTCTTTGACGAGAGCAAGGCCTGGGAATTCGAGCTGCGGCGCAAACGCGGGGCGCATCTGTTTTCCAAGCATCGCTACCTGTCCGCTCAGATGGCGGCCTATCTTGAGGATGATCTGTGGCTGAAGCTGGCGCGTCAGGCCAATGCAAACTGTGCCCGGCTGGCCGATGGCTTGCGTGCAAAAGGCGCCGAGTTCCTGCACGAACCACAGGCCAATATGATCTTTGCCGCTTTTTCACGCGCAAAGCACAAACAGCTGCATGAGGCCGGGGCAATCTACCACCTCTGGGGGGCAGAGTTGGAAGGTGATGATGGCGACGAAAGCCTTGCATGCAGACTGGTCTGCGACTGGTCGATCGGGACAGCCGAGATCGATCAGTTTCTCAGCCTGTTGTAACACCCGTCTCTTGGCCAGCTTTCCAGAGATCCTCAAGCAGCACGCTGGTTTCACCGGGGTGCGAAATGGGCAGCATGTGCCCCGCACCTTGAACGACCTCATGGCGTGCGTTCGGCAGACGGCGCTGCAATCCTTTACAGATTGCGGGGATCGTCGGGTGGGTCTTTGATCCGCTCAGCAACAGGGTTGGCATCGATACGCGCTTGCATCCGTCGGGGTCAAGCAACCCGGCGCGGTCATCGTACAGAACGGGATAAGACGCGGGAACAACATGAATCCCACGCACCATGCTGGCGCGCGTCCGCTCTGGCAGGTCAGGCCATTTGGGGCTGATGTCAGTGCTCCACATCCGGTTGAACAACCGCGCGGCCAGCGCCTTGTCGCCTGCTTGGAACGCTGCTTCAATCGGCTGGGACTCTCGCAGGTGCTGATCGTACAAATGGGGCGCGTCCTGTTTTGCCACGGCAAAGAACACAGGCTCGATCAGGGTCAAGCTTCGAATAAGGTCCGGGTGCTCCATGGCCAGTCTGAGCGCAACGATCGCCCCAAAGGAATGGCCGACCAGATCCGTGGGCTCGGTCAATTCGACCGCCGCCAGCCCTGTCACAGCGTCAAAGAAATCGCTTTGACCGTCCCAGTCCGGACTGCGCCCATGAGACAGCATGTCCGGTGCAACAAGACACACGCTGCCATCCAATGCCTTGGCCAGGCCGGACCACGCGCCGGAATGTGCAATGGTGCAATGAAGGGCAAGCAAATTGCGCCCTCCGTCGCCCAATCGTCTCACGAAACCGGATTGCATCGCCGTCGGGGCTGTCATCCATTCATCTCGGACAGATGCCGATCCAGATCGTCCAGGCGATCCTGCCCCCAGAAGCGTTGACCATCCGGCGTGATGTAGAACGGCGCGCCGAACACGCCGCGATCCACGGCTTCTTCCAGATTGGCGGCATAGGTTTCGGCCCCGACCAGCAGACCGCTGTTGGCCAGCTCCGGGTCAAACCCGGCATTTGCCAGGCAGTCCCTGATCACATCATCCTGAGCGACGTCCTTTTCTTCGGCCCAGCAGGCGCGCAGGATCAACTGGCACAACTTGCCCACGTCGCCCGAACCATCCTTGATCGCGGCGATGATCGCATAGGAAGACGGCGCCATGTTGGTCGGCCAGTGCGCCGGTTGCAGGTTGAACTCCATCCCCAGATTCTTCGATTGGCGCAGCAGCTCCTGAGCGCGGTATTCGATGCGCGATACATGACGGTCCTTCGGCGGCGTGCCCCCGGTGCGTGCGAACAGGGCCATGATGTCCAGCGGCTTGTAGTTGATCGTTGCGTCGTGTTTCGCCGCAATCTCTTCCAGCCGGTTCCCCGCAAGATAGCTGTAGGGCGAAATTGTCGCAAAAAAGTAGTCAATCCGGGTCATGTTCACTTTCTCCGCTGCGTTACCTTTGCGGGACGGTAAGGCCATGCTAAGCGGTGTCAACATCACGAATCTGTCACATTGCCATTGCTGCCCGGGGACCTCAGCCGATGCCGACACTTCACGAACCCAAGCTTATCGCTGGGAACGCCAACCTTCCACTTGCCGAAACCATCGCCCGCCGCATGAGCCTGTATCGCGGTGTCGACCAGGGATTGGTCGATGCGCGCGTCGAACGGTTCAATGACGGCGAGATCTTCGTCGAGGTTTTCGAAAACGTTCGCGGCGAGGATATGTTCATCATCCAGCCGACCTCGAACCCGGCCAACGACAACCTGATGGAGCTGCTGATCATCGCCGACGCACTGCGCCGCTCGTCGGCGCAACGGATCACGGCCGTGATCCCGTATTTCGGCTATGCCCGCCAGGATCGCCGCACCAAGGCCCGCACGCCCATCAGTGCCAAGCTGGTGGCCAATATGCTGACCGGTGCAGGGATCGAGCGGATTCTGACGATGGATCTTCATGCCGCGCAGATTCAGGGCTTTTTCGATATGCCCGTCGACAACCTGTACGCCTCGCCGATCTTTGCGCTGGATGTCAAAAACCAGTTCAAGGACAATCTGGATGAGATCATGGTGGTTTCACCCGACGTGGGCGGCGTGGCGCGCGCGCGTGAACTGGCCAAGCGTATCAACGCCCCCTTGTCGATCGTTGACAAGCGGCGCGAGAAAGCAGGCGAAGTCGCGGAAATGACCGTTATCGGGGATGTGAAGGACAAGATCTGCCTGATCGTCGACGACATGTGTGACACCGCCGGAACGCTTTGCAAGGCCGCGCAGGTCCTGTTGGACAATGGCGCCAAGGAAGTTCACTCCTACATCACGCATGGCGTCATGAGCGGCCCTGCGGTCGAGCGGGTGACGAACTCGGTCATGAAGTCGCTGGTGCTGACCGATACGATCCAGCCGACCAAAGAGATTTTGAAGGCAAAGAACATCCGCATCGTTCCGACTGCACCGATCTTCACCCAGGCGATCCTGAACATCTGGAACGGAACCAGTGTGTCTTCGCTGTTCGAAGACAAGACGCTGACCCCGATCTACGAATCCATGTATCAGATGGATTGAGCAACAGGGGCGACCGAACATGTCGCCCCCTGATATCTGAAATGCCGATTGCGCGGATATCTGACCATGCGGCGCGATCGGCGACACAAGTGGAATCACCTCCATGACTGCCAACAAACGTATTGTTCTTTCCAGCGATCACGCGGCGATCGAGCTGCGTCAGTCCGTGGCCAACCACATCGCGCAGCAAGGTTGGGACGTGGTTGATATCGGCCCGACAACCCCCGAAAGCACCCATTACCCCAAGCATGGAAAGGCCGCGGCGCAGGCCGTTGCCTCGGGCGATTGCAGCTTGGGTATCGTCCTCTGCGGCACTGGGCAGGGTATCATGATGGCTGCGAACAAAGTGCCCGGCATTCGCTGTGGCGTTTGTTCAGACGCATTCTCGGCCCGCATGATCCGCCAGCACAACAACGCCAACATGCTGTCGATTGGTGCGCGGGTTGTCGGCGAAGGTCTGGCGCTGGACATCGTTGACGCGTTTCTGGGTGCCGAATTCGAAGGCGGCCGCCACGCCACGCGCGTGGACATGATCGAAGCGCAGGACGACTGAGCCCAATCAATCGTTCAAACGCCTGAAAACATGGCGAACCCGGATCAGGAAATATTCCAATCGTCCGGGTGTGCCACCTCTCCTATCGCGGTCCAGCTTGCCCGGATGCGGGCAATCCGAGTGTCGGACCAGGTCCGGAATACTGCGTCAAAACCCTCGGCGGTGATATGTTCGGCCTGAACCTCTGCGCGCAGCGCCGAGGACGTATCGACATCCCACAGCGAGATCCCGATCTGCACCACGGGCGGGGTCCGAAATGCTTCTTTGAACCGAATGTGTGTGCGGCGTTCACGCGGCCCCTGCCCGGTCCACATATCGCCGCCTTCAGCAAACTCCGAGAACAGGACATCTTCACCCTGCTCAATTCCAATGGGATGGGTTAGAAACTTTTTCATCTTATCATCATTATTCTTGAATTCCCGCAACTTACCCCGGCATTTCGGCAAAAGCACGACAAAAAAACGGCCCCGCAATTGCGAGGCCGCTCAAATTTTTCACCAGTGGGCCCGTTACAGGCTCATATGTGTTCCTAGGGCTTCCATGTCAGCCAGCAGCTTGGCAGCATCGTCGACGATGGTCTGATCGTCGCCAGCCTTCGCAGCCTCGTGCGAAGCGCGGGCTTCGGCGATCAGGTCATCCAGATGCGACCGGGTCACTTCGGCAACCGGGATCGCCTTTTCGGCCAGAACCGAAAGGCCATCGCCATTGATCTGAGCAAACCCACCGGTGACCAGATATTCACTGGAACCTTCGGGTGCCTCGACCTTCAGGATGCCCGGGCGCAGCGTGGTGATAGTGGGGGCATGATCGGGCATCGCCGTCATGTCCCCGTCCGCGCCGGGAATCTGGACCGCGCTCGCCGCAAGCGAAGCAAGGCTCCGCTCGGGGCTGACGAGGTCGAATTGCATCGTGTTTGCCATCAGGTGTGCTCCTTAGGCGGCTTCTGCGGCCATCTTCTCCGCTTTGGCGATCACTTCGTCGATGCCGCCAACCATCAGGAAGGCCGCTTCGGGCAGGTGATCGTATTCGCCGGCTACAACGGCCTTGAACGACGCGATGGTCACATCCAGAGGAACCTGAACGCCGGGCGAACCGGTGAAGACTTCGGCCACGTCGAACGGCTGCGACAGGAAGCGTTCGATCTTACGGGCACGTGCCACGGTCAGTTTGTCCTCTTCGGACAGTTCGTCCATGCCGAGGATGGCGATGATGTCCTGCAACGACTTGTAGCGCTGAAGGATCTGCTGAACGTCGGTCGCAACCTTGTAGTGCTCTTCTCCAACGATGGCCGGATCAAGCAGACGCGAGGTCGAGTCGAGCGGGTCCACGGCCGGGTAGATACCCTTTTCCGAGATCGCACGGTTGAGAACGGTGGTCGCGTCAAGGTGGGCAAACGAGGTTGCCGGCGCAGGGTCGGTCAGGTCGTCCGCAGGCACGTAGATCGCCTGAACAGAAGTGATCGATCCCGACTTGGTCGAGGTGATGCGTTCCTGCAAGGCGCCCATGTCGGTGGCCAGTGTCGGTTGGTAGCCCACCGCCGAAGGAATACGACCCAGCAGAGCCGACACCTCGGAACCCGCCTGCGTAAAGCGGAAGATGTTGTCGACGAAGAACAGAACGTCGGTACCGGACTGGTCGCGGAACTGCTCGGCCAAGGTCAGACCGGTCAGAGCAACACGCGCACGCGCACCCGGAGGCTCGTTCATCTGACCATAAACCAGGGCCACTTGGCTTTCCGACAGGTTGTCGGGTTTGATGACGTTCGATTCGATCATCTCGTGGTACAGGTCGTTCCCTTCACGGGTCCGTTCACCAACACCCGCGAACACCGAGAAGCCCGAGTGCACTTTTGCGATGTTGTTGATCAGTTCCATGATCAGAACAGTTTTACCAACGCCGGCACCGCCGAACAGGCCGATCTTACCGCCTTTGGCGTAAGGGGCCAGCAGGTCAACAACCTTGATGCCGGTCACTAGGATTTCCGACTCGGTCGACTGTTCGTCGAACTCGGGCGCGGGCTGGTGGATGGCGCGGGTTTCGGTGGCTTCGACCGGGCCCTTTTCGTCGATCGGTTCGCCGACCACGTTCAGGATGCGGCCCAGGGTGGCGTTGCCGACCGGAACCGAGATCGGTGCGCCGGTGTCGGTCACGGCCTCGCCGCGGACCAGACCTTCGGTCGCGTCCATCGCGATGGTGCGGACAGTGTTTTCACCCAGGTGCTGAGCAACTTCCAACACCAGGCGCTTGCCGTTGTTGGTGGTTTCCAGCGCGTTCAGAATTTCAGGCAGCTGATCTTCGAAGTGCACGTCGACGACGGCCCCGATGATCTGTGTGACTTTGCCTTTTGCATTCGCCATGTTTCGTCTCCGGTTTTCTTACAGCGCTTCGGCGCCGGAAATAATTTCAATCAGCTCGTTGGTGATCACGGCCTGACGCGAGCGGTTGAACTGGATCGTCAGTTTGTCGATCATCTCACCCGCGTTGCGTGTCGCGTTGTCCATCGCGGACATCCGTGCACCCTGTTCAGACGCCCCGTTTTCGAGCAGAGCCGAGAAGATCGCGGTCGCAACCCCCTTGGGCAGCAGGTCGGCCAGAATGGCTTCTTCGCTGGGCTCGTAGTCGAAGATGGCACCGCTGTCGTCACCCGCCGCTTCGTCCTCGAACGAGGCAGGGATGATTTGCTGTGCCGTCGGGATCTGGGTCACGACGTTGACGAACTTCGAGTAGAAGATCGTGGCCACGTCGAACTCTCCCCCGTCGAAACGAGACAGGATGTCCTTCGCGATGTCCTGCGCGTTGGCATAGCCAAGACGCTTGACCTCGCTCAGGTCAATATGTCCAACGAACAGATCGCCAAAATCACGCTTCAGCGCGTCGCGGCCCTTCTTGCCGACAGTCAAAACCTTGACTGTCTTGCCTTTCAGGCGCAGCTCTTCCGCTTTGACACGGGCCAGCTTGGCGATGTTCGAGTTGAAGCCGCCGCAGAGGCCGCGTTCAGCTGTCATGACAACCAGCAGATGGACATCATCGCTGCCCGTACCACGGAGCAGCTTGGGGGCGCTGTCGCTGCCCCCGACCGAAGCCGCCAGCCCTGCCATCACGGCGTTGAACCGTTCGGCATATGGACGCGAGGCTTCGGCAGATTCCTGGGCGCGGCGCAGTTTTGCAGCCGCGACCATCTGCATGGCCTTGGTGATCTTGCGGGTCGATTTGACCGACTCGATCCTGTTTTTAAGGTCCTTAAGATTTGGCATATGCCCGCCTCTCCCTTAAGCGAAGGTTGCGGCGTATTCGTCCAGCGCAGCCTTGATCTTGTCGGAAGCGTCACCCTTGATCTTGGGGTCTTCGTCCGTGATCCACTGAAGCAGATCCGCGTGCTTGCCACGCAGGTGTGCCAGCAGGCCAGCTTCGTAACGGCCAACGTCGGACACATCGATCTTGTCGAGGTAACCGTTGGTCCCTGCGAAGATGACGCAGACGATTTCAGCGTTGGTCAGCGGCGAGTACTGCGGCTGTTTCATCAGTTCGGTCAGACGCGCACCACGGTTCAGCAGCTGCTGGGTTGCGGCGTCGAGGTCGGAACCGAACTGCGCAAAGGCCGCCATTTCGCGGTACTGAGCCAGTTCCAGCTTAACCGGACCGGCAACCGACTTCATCGAGTTGGTCTGAGCCGAAGAGCCCACACGCGAAACCGACAGACCGGTGTTCACGGCAGGACGGATGCCCTGGTAGAACAGTTCGGTTTCCAAGAAGATCTGGCCATCGGTGATCGAGATCACGTTGGTCGGAATAAACGCCGAAACGTCACCACCCTGGGTTTCGATAACCGGCAGAGCGGTCAGCGAGCCCGCGCCGAAGTCTTCGTTCAGCTTCGCCGAACGTTCCAGCAGACGGGAGTGGAGGTAGAAAACGTCGCCAGGATAGGCTTCACGTCCGGGCGGACGACGCAGCAGCAGCGACATCTGACGATAAGACACAGCCTGTTTCGACAGGTCATCATAGATGATCAGCGCGTGGCGGCCGTTGTCGCGGAAGTATTCAGCCATCGCAGTTGCGGCGTAGGGTGCCAGGAACTGCATCGGAGCCGGGTCCGAAGCGGTTGCGGCCACAACGATCGAATATTCAATCGCACCGGATTCTTCCAGTTTCTTCACCAGCTGTGCAACGGTCGAACGCTTTTGACCGATCGCTACGTAAACGCAGTACAGTTTCTTCGACTCGTCGTCGCCTGCTGCGTCGTTGTAGGTTTTCTGGTTCAGGATTGCGTCCAGAGCAACGGCGGTTTTGCCGGTCTGACGGTCACCAATGATCAGCTCACGCTGGCCACGGCCGATCGGGATCATCGCGTCAACCGATTTCAGGCCCGTTGCCATCGGCTCGTGAACCGATTTACGCGGGATGATGCCGGGGGCCTTGACGTCTGCAACGCCACGCTTGGTTGCGTTGATCGGGCCTTTGCCGTCCAGCGGGTTGCCCAGACCGTCCACAACGCGGCCCAGCAGCTCGTCACCGATCGGAACGTCCACGATCGAGTTGGTGCGCTTGACGGTGTCACCTTCTTTGATGTCACGGTCGGAACCGAAGATAACGACACCGACGTTGTCGCTTTCCAGGTTCAGCGCCATGCCCATGATGCCGCCGGGAAATTCGACCATCTCGCCGGCTTGCACATTGTCCAGACCGTATACACGGGCAATCCCGTCACCGACGCTCAGCACGCGACCGATCTCGGCCACTTCGGCTTCCTGACCAAAATTCTTGATCTGGTCCTTCAGGATTGCAGAAATCTCTGCAGCTTGGATTCCCATTTATCCGACCTCTTTCATTGCATTCTGTAGGGAGTTCAGCTTCGAACGGATCGAACTGTCGATCATTTTCGAGCCCACTTTAACGACAAGACCGCCGATGAGGCTTTCATCCACGGTCGCATTGATTGTCACCGTCTTGCCCACACGCTCGGACAGTGTCTTGGACAGTTTTTCCATCTGGGTCTTGGTCAGTGCCTTGGCCGAGGCAACCTCGGCGGTCACTTCGCCGCGCTCTTCGGCCAGCATGTCGCGCAGAACCTTCAGCAGTTGCGGCACGACGAACAGGCGGCGCTTCTGCGCCATCAGACCCAGCGTGTTGTGCAGGATGGGGTTCAGACCCATCTTGTCTGCGATCGCAGTGATCGCGCCTTCCTGTTCAGCGCGGGAAACCAGCGGCGATGCGATCAGGTCGCGCAGCTCTGCACTGTCGTCCAGCGCGGCTGCCAGATCATTGATGCCGGATTCCAGACCTGCAAGGTCGTTGTTCTCTTTTGCGATCTCGAAGATCGCGGTGGCATAGCGCTCGGCGATGCCAGTGGAAATCGAAGCTGGTTCGGACACGTCCACCCTTCCGATATTTTGGGCCCCGAATTCGCGTGCGGCAGCTACCCCGGGGGCGTGAAGAAACCCCGGCCAGACGGTCGGGGATCAAAATCACCGGGGATGTAGCAGAGCCGAACCAACCAAGCAATACGCTATAGCGGTAACAGATTTATCCACAAATTGTTATTTTTCATTAACTTACGGCAAGTGCGACGGTTTGAACACATTGGCCCAGTTGAAAAATGTTACGAATATGCAGGTTTTTGCGATTCCTGTGACTTTTTTTCCTCAATTTTTCGCATGGAATTGCCCGGGGTCTCAGGCGGGCTTCAGCAAGCCGTCCAGCGCCTTGATCGGTTTTTTGACCGCATCCTTGGTCACGCTGCCGCTTGGCGGGCGGATATGTTTGCTGACTTCGACCATCAGCACCCCACCCGCCATCACCGTCGGAATCCGCTGGCCGGTCTTTTCGATCAGGTTGCCGGATTTCAACCAGAATCGCCGGAACGACGGAGGCATATACAAGGCCGAGCAATGCACCTCGGGCAGAAAGTGATGCGCCTTGAGCTGGTTCTCCAGCTGAGTTGCCGAGTATGGGCGCCCGAACCCGAACGGGGTCTTGTCCGACCGTGACCACAGACCCGCCCGGTTGGGTACTATGAAGACGGCCCGGCCACCGGGGCCCAGCACGCGCCAGCATTCGTCAAGCAACTGGTTTGGCCGTTCCGACGTTTCCAGCCCATGCATCACCACAAGCTTGTCCACGTGGCCGGTCTCGATCGGCCAGAGGGTTTCTTCGGTCAGGACCGAAACGTTGGGCATGCCTGCCGGCCAGGGCATCACGCCCTGCGGTCCCGGCATCAACCCGATGACCCGGCGCGCATCCGACAGGTAAGGGCGCAGCAAAGGCACCGCGAAACCGAATCCCGCCACTGTCTGGCCTTTTGCTTCGGGCCAAAGCTCGATCAGACGCCCGCGAATGGCCGCCTGCGCCGCACGCCCCAATGTGCTGCGGTAATAGAAGTTCCTCAGATCCTGTACATCAAGATGCATTGCGGACATCCGGTCAATCGGCTTAGCTGGGCGTAGTCTAGCAATGAAAGGGCAAAAGGCCATGCCTCTTGAAATCGTTACAATCCCGTGCCTGAGCGACAATTACGCCTTTCTGGCGCATGACGCCGTCACTGGCCAGACCGCGCTGATCGACGCGCCCGAGGCCGCACCGGTCCTGAAGGCGCTGGATGACCGGGGGTGGACGCTGTCACATGTGCTGTTGACCCATCATCACTGGGATCACGTGGACGGGCTTGCGGGAATTTTGGCCAAACAGCCGGCAAAGGTCATCGGGGCCGCCGCTGACGCAAATCGCCTGCCGCAGCTGGATCAGCAAGTCACCGAGGGGGACAGTTTCGAGATAGGCGGCGAACCGGTTCAGGTTCTGGACGTTTCCGGGCACACGGATGGCCATATCGCATTCTACATGCCGCAGAGTTCCGCCGTGTTCACCGCCGACAGCCTGATGGCGCTGGGTTGTGGGCGCCTGTTCGAGGGCACACCCGCGCAAATGTGGGCCTCTTTGAACAAGCTGGCCGCCCTGCCGGACGACACTTTGGTCTGTTCAGGGCACGAATATACACAATCCAACGCCAAATTCGCGATTACAGTCGATCCCGAAAACCAAGCCTTGAAAGATCGCATTGCGGATATCGACCGCGCGCGTGCGGCCGGAAAAGCCACTGTTCCTTCGACTCTGGCCCTTGAAAAGGCCACAAATCCGTTCCTGAGGGCCGCCGATCCGGCGATTCAGGCGAAATTGGGTATGGTGGGTGCTGACCCCGAGGCCGTTTTTGCCGAAATTCGGGCTAGAAAAGACCGGTTCTGATGCCTATTTGCTCCTCTTCAGGGCCACGGTCACAACAAATGTGACTGTCAAGTGAAAGAAAACCCTTGAAGCCGGGCCACGATCAACCAAACTCTAATAGTATGAGGACATGGTTGGGATGGGGTTCCGGCCAAGAAACCGCCCCCTTCTGACCCAAGACAGAGGAGCACCCGCGTGCCTTCATTCTCGAGCACATTGGAACAAGCCATCCACGCGGCCCTGGCGGCTGCGAATGAACGGCGCCATGAATTCGCAACGCTGGAGCATTTGCTGCTGGCCCTTCTGGAAGAACCCAATGCCGTGCGCGTCATGAAAGCGTGCAGTGTCGATCTGGACGAGTTGCGCAGCACTTTGGTGGAGTTCATCGACGAGGATCTTTCGAATCTGGTCACGGATATCGACGGATCCGAAGCCGTACCCACCGCAGCGTTCCAGCGCGTCATTCAGCGCGCCGCGATCCACGTGCAAAGCTCGGGCCGGACCGAAGTGACCGGCGCCAACGTTCTGGTCGCCATATTCGCCGAACGCGAAAGCAATGCCGCCTATTTCCTGCAAGAGCAGGACATGACCCGTTACGACGCGGTCAATTTCATCGCGCATGGCGTCGCCAAGGATCCTGCCTACGGCGAAAGCCGCTCGGTATCCGGTGCGGATCAGGTGGAAGAAGACGCCCAGACCACATCCGGCGAAGCCGAACAGAAAGAAAGCGCGCTGGGAAAATACTGCGTGGATCTGAACGCCAAGGCTCGAGCGGGCGATGTCGATCCGCTGATCGGACGCTCGGATGAGGTGGAACGCTGTATCCAGGTGCTGTGCCGCCGCCGCAAGAACAACCCGCTGTTGGTGGGGGATCCGGGTGTGGGCAAGACCGCCATCGCAGAAGGCCTTGCGCACAAGATCGTCGGTGGCGAGGCCCCCGATGTGCTGGCCAATACCACGATCTATTCGTTGGACATGGGCGCGCTGTTGGCCGGAACCCGCTATCGCGGTGATTTCGAAGAACGTCTAAAAGCGGTTGTGACCGAACTGGAGGATCACCCGGACGCGGTGTTGTTCATCGACGAAATCCATACCGTGATCGGTGCCGGGGCGACCTCGGGCGGGGCTATGGATGCCTCGAACCTGCTGAAGCCTGCGCTTCAGGGCGGCAAACTGCGCACCATGGGCTCGACCACCTACAAAGAGTTCCGTCAGCACTTCGAAAAGGACCGTGCGCTGAGCCGCCGGTTCCAGAAGATCGACGTGAACGAGCCTTCGGTGGAGGACAGCGTAAAGATTTTGCGCGGGCTGAAGCCTTATTTCGAAGAGCATCATGACATCAAATACACCGCCGATGCGATCAAGACGGCGGTCGAGCTGTCGGCGCGTTACATCAACGACCGCAAGCTGCCCGACAAGGCCATCGATGTGATCGACGAGGCCGGCGCGGCGCAGCATCTGGTCGCGGAAAGCAAGCGGCGCAAGACCATTGGCGTCAAAGAGATCGAGGCGGTTGTCGCCAAGATCGCGCGTATTCCGCCCAAGAACGTCACCAAGGATGATGCGTTGGTGCTGAAAGACCTCGAAGCATCGCTGAAACGGGTGGTGTTTGGTCAGGATCTGGCAATCGAGGCGCTGTCCAGTGCGATCAAACTGGCCCGCGCCGGTCTGCGCGAACCTGAAAAACCCATCGGCAACTATCTGTTTGCCGGTCCGACGGGGGTTGGCAAAACCGAGGTGGCGAAACAGCTGGCGGATACCTTGGGTGTAGAACTGCTGCGTTTCGACATGTCGGAATACATGGAGAAACATGCGGTTTCCCGCCTGATCGGTGCCCCTCCGGGCTATGTCGGGTTTGATCAGGGTGGTCTGCTGACCGACGGTGTCGACCAGCATCCGCATTGCGTGTTGCTGCTGGACGAAATCGAAAAGGCCCACCCGGACGTGTTCAACATCCTGTTGCAGGTGATGGACCACGGCGAGCTGACCGATCACAACGGGCGCACGGTGAATTTCCGCAACGTGGTGCTGATCATGACCTCGAACGCGGGCGCGCAGGAACAGGCCAAGGCCGCCATCGGCTTCGGTCGCGATCGGCGCGAAGGCGAAGACACGGCCGCGATTGAGCGCATGTTCACACCGGAATTCCGCAACCGTCTGGATGCCGTGATCTCCTTCGCACCGCTGCCGAAAGAGGTCATTTTGCAGGTAGTCGAGAAATTCGTCCTACAGCTTGAGGCACAACTGCTGGATCGTGGCGTGACCATCGACCTGACCCCAAAAGCTGCCGAGTGGCTGGCCGACAAGGGATATGACGACAAGATGGGTGCACGCCCGCTGGGTCGCGTGATCCAGGAGCACATCAAGAAACCCCTGGCCGAAGAGCTGTTGTTCGGCAAGTTGGCCAAGGGCGGCGTGGTTCGTGTCTCGGTCAAGAAAGGCGAACTGGATCTTGAAATTCTTGGCCCGGACCAACGGCGCATTTCAGGAGACAAACCACCTCTGTTGACGGCAGACTGACCAAAATACAGACAACTCCTTCAAAGCCCGGCGATCCCCATCGCCGGGCTTTTTCTCTGCTGGCAGCATAAAATGCGACGGAAAAAGACTTCTGCTGCGTGTCATCTTCAATGATGAACGCAAGACAGGGATCGACACGTGAGCAAAATTTCAATCCTCTGGGGCGCCGCCTTTGCCCTATCCGCCGTTGCCGCTGTGGCAACTGCACAGCACCGGTTTCGCTATCACGACGAAACGACCGCAGAACCGTTGAGGTTGGTGCCCGCAACCGAAAACCCCGGGAAAAGCAGCGCTTTGGTGAAAGAAAAAGGCGGAAAAATCAAAGTGACGGGCAATGGTATTCCTGATCATCTGGTTGGCCGGTTTCCAAACCAAGGCAATCCGCACCAGATCGAACAGCAGAAGGTCAGGTTGAAATTGCCTGCAAATCCAACGGCCAAAGGTGCAATCACGCCGCTGCAAATGGGGTGGAACTTTGGCGTGTCACTCAACGGGGTTGTATTCGACCCGCTGGCGGCCGAGTTCTGGCATGGCGACCCCGGATCCGGGTGGTCCTACAATGCTCTGGGTGGCGCTGTTTCCTTGGGATTGGACGCCAATTTTGCCCATGTACAGCCGAATGGAAAATATCACTATCACGGTGTACCGACAGGGTTGGTCAAGCTGCTGGGATGGTCACCGTCCGAGCATTCACCCTTGATCGGCTATGCCGCAGATGGTTTCCCGATATATGCCGTCACTGGCGTCGTAGGGGGCAAAGTGACCGAAATGACGTCGTCCTATCGTCTGAAACCCGGCAACCGGCCGGGTGGCGCTGCGCCGGGCGGGCGGCATGACGGCACCTTCAACGAGGACTACGTTTTTGTTCAGGGTCACGGCAATTTGGACCAATGCAACGGCGCCTTCACCGTTTCAGCAGAATACCCTTCAGGAACCTATGCGTATTTTCTGACCGAGGATTACCCCGTGGTACCCCGGTGTTTCATGGGCACTCCGGATCAAAGCTTTCGCTTTGGCAGACGGTAATCGGTTTGACCCCATCACGCAGATTACCCAGGCAAGAGGCAAGGGTTTTGCTATCTTTCCGTGAGTTTCAGCTCGATCCGGCGGTTCTGTGCCCGCGCCTCGGGCGTGTCAGCCGGATTGACCGGCTGGAATTCACCAAACCCGTTTGCCGCCAGACGATTGGGCGGGATGCCCAGCGCGTCGACCATATAGCGCACAACAGACAACGCGCGACCCTGGCTGAGTTCCCAGTTGTCCCGGTATCGGCCCGAACCAGCCAGCGGAACGTTGTCGGTATGGCCGTCGACCCGGATCACCCAGTTCAGACCGGGCGGAATTTCAGCGGCGACACTGCGCAGGATGTTGGCAACTTTCGCAACCTCCTGCTGCCCTTCCGCGGACAGCACGGCTGATCCTGTCGGAAACAAAACCTCGGACGAAAAGACAAAACGGTCGCCTTCAATCCGCACACCTTCCTGATCGCCAAGGACATCCCGAAGACGTCCGAAAAATTCCGAACGATAGCGTTGCAGATCTTCCGCCTGCGCTGCCAGTTCCTCATTCTGACCGGCCAGTGCTTCGGCCTCGGCCTCGAGACGCAGGCGTTCGGCTTCTTCCAGCAGGCGGCGGCGGCGTTCTTCCGAAGCGGCACGGGCCAGCGCGGCATTCAGGTCCTGACCCAAAGTCTGGATTTGGATTTCGGCGGCCTCGTTGCGCTCTTCGAAATCATCCAACAGGGCCTGCAATGACCCCAACTGCCCGCGCAGGGCGGCAATCTGCTGGTTGAGAAGTGCCGCCTCACGCTGGGCCTCGGCTGAGATTTCTTTCTCTTCTGACAATGTCGATTCGGCCAGAGCCAGCAAAGCCTGCCTTTGTTCGGCCAAGGTGCGTTGCTCATCAGCATCCACCTGCGCTTGCGTTTGCGCCTCCAGGGCAGCTTCAAGCTGGGCGCGCAATTCATCAGGGTTCACGTCACCGAATTGTCGCTCAAGCTCGGCCCGCGCGGCTTGCGCAGCGGCCAGAAGGGTCAGCGTGTCTTCGGCCTCTTTGCGTTGTGCCTCCAGCGCCAGCGTCATGGCCGTCAGCTCGGCATCCGCATCCTGAAGGCGGTTTCGCAATGCCTCGGCAGCAGCGGCTTCGACTAGGCGGGCGGCTTCTTCATCGCTCAGTTGCTGTTCAAGGGTGGCGATTTCCGCCGCGCGTTCCTTGCCGCTTTGCTCCAGATCCGCAACCATTGCTTCCAGCACTTCGCGGCGGGCGGCTGCCAATCGGGCCGCTTCCGTCTGCGCATCGATTTCCTCGCGACTTTGTGCAAGGGCAAGGTTCAGCGCCTCTTGTTCCGTCAGCAATTGCTCGCGCTCAGTCTCAAGCGCTGCGATGTCGCCCAAAGCCTGTTCCTGCTCGGCAAGCAGCGCCGCAACCTGTGCTTCGAAATTCGTGATACGGGTCTGCGCCTGATCCAGCGCGGCGGCCTGACGGTCGCGTTCGGTGGTCAGTGAGGCGATCAGCGACTGCGCTTGCGCCAGATCGTCTTCGGCCTGCGACAGCGTCGTGTTCAACGCACCCAGCCTTGCCTGCAAGCGGCTGTTTTCACGCTCTTCCAAACCCAGTGCGCCCGCAAGCGCAGCAACTTCGTCTGCCAGTGTCGTCAGTTCGTCTTCCTGCCCCGAAATGGTCTCGCGCAGAACAAACTGAATCACCATGAAAATGGTCAGAACGAATGTCAGCACCATCAGCAGCCCGGTCATCGCGTCCACGAATCCGGGCCAGACCGAGCCCTGGAAGCGTTGACCGGTGCGGCGGGACAGCGCCATGGGTTACTCTCCTTCCGGCGTGGTGCGCACCGCGCCCCGCGGCAGGGTCAGGGCCTTGACCAGCAGTTCTATATCCTTGCGGAATTCGTTCATGCTTTCCTGACGACCCGCCGAAATCTCTTCGAGAATGCGCAGCAACTGCACGTCCATCGAGCGCAGGCGCATCCGACTTTCGGCATCGATGCCATCGCCTGCACCATGTTCGCGCATGTGGTCAAGCAACGCATCCTGCCCCAGCGCGACACGCTCCAGAGCCGAAGTGACGCTTTCGGTATTGGCCTGGCGATTGTTCATCTCGGCAATCACATCGACCAGTTGCCCCAGCTTGGCCGAAACCTCGGCCCGCTCGCTTTCCTGAGCGGCAAACAGATCCTGCAACGCATCCATCTGTTCGGACATGGCATCCAGCACAGGTGTCAGTACGGCGATCTCTGCCCCGCCCTCTTCACCACCGGCAAACCCGACGCGGGTGATCGAGGACAACCACTCTTCGAGCTCGCGATAGAAACGGTTCTGCCCGTGCCCGGCAAACACTTCGAGCAGACCAACGATCAGCGATCCCGCCAAACCCAGCAGAGACGACCCGAACGCAACACCCATCCCTTGCAACTGCGCCTCGAGCCCCGTCATCAGGCGATTGAAAACGGCCAGCCCCTCTTCGCCTTCCTGCGGGTTCAGGCTGCGGATGGTGTCGACAATGGCTGGAACGGTTGTCGCCAAGCCAAAGAATGTACCCAGCAGACCCAAATAGATCAGAACATTGGTTATATAACGCGTGATTTCCCGTTCTTCTTCGACACGCTCGGCCACGGAATCCAGAATGGACCGGGTTGAGGTGGAACTGATCTGCGAGCGCGCGCCTCGCTCGCGCAGCAGCGAAGCCAAAGGCGCCAGCAATTGCGGTGTGCGCGCATCTTCGCGAACGACGCCCCCGACAAAGGCCTCGATCCAGCGCACGGACCCGATCAGTTGCGTGACTTGATAAAAACAAGCGAGGACGCCGATAAGAAATACGATCAGAATGAAACCATTCAGATACGGATTGGCATAGAAAACCGGCAATACGTAAGGCAGTGCCAGAAACACGCCCAGCCCGGACAAGCCGATCGCCATCAACATCAACAGAATTTGTCGAATGGGATGCGAGAAATGGGGTCTCGCGCCCTGATGTGCCTGCGCCATGCGCGTGGTTCCCGGTATTTGCCTGCTTTGCGTCGAATCTAGCGGGATTCCGCGCGTGACGCCAAGAGTTTATGCGGTGATGTCGCGCACCCGTTGCGCCAACCACTCAAGATCATGGTCACGCAGCCCGATCTCGGCCAGATGTTCTACGGTGTTGTAAAGATATTCGTCATTCGGACCGCGCCCGCCAACCGCATGGGCGATGATCCGGGCCTGTTCCTCCAACGGCATCCCGCCGCAATACTGGACGTGGTCGGCATCTATCACATAGGTAACGGCATTGACGATTTCGCCGTTTTCCAGGTGCACATCCAGCATACGTTCAACATAGGCCGAGGAAATCAGCTCGCGCTCGCGCAGCTCGTGCAGCGTACGGTCTTCGTGACCCGCCTCGACCGCAAGAGCCAAACCGGTGCAACTTGCGTTCTCCTGTTCGTCCAGTGCCAGCACCAGGCCGGGTTTTTCTTCGGTCCCGCGATGGTGGATCGAGCTCATGCAGAAGGACCGGGAATAACCATGAAGTGTCGCGCGTTCACTGCGTGCCACCGGAAAGCCCGGATTCCACAGCAGTGATCCATATCCGAATACCCACATCGTCATTGCACTGGTCCTTGCCTGTTTCGGCCTATAAACATCAATTCCAAGGCGGGAAAAAGGGCCTTTCGAATGCGTCTGATACGAGTGTTGATTTTTGTTTCCCTGGCATGGAGCGCCTATTGGTTCGTGGCCGGGTATGGCCTGCGCTCTGCGATCACTGGCTGGTTCGAACAGCAGGAGGCGCGCGGCTGGCAAGCGGATTTCTCGAATGTCGCAACGGCAGGCTATCCGACCCACCACATGACCCGTCTGAACAATCCGGCACTGGCGGATCCGGTGAACGGCACGGCATGGAGCGCGGATTGGATCGAATTCAAAAGCCCCGCCATCTGGCCCGGTCGTCAGGTATTGCGGTTCGCGGACACACCGCAACGTCTGTCATATTTCGACCAGACATCAACAATTGTGGCCGACGAATTGCTTGCCGAGCTGCAATTGCAGCCCGGCGTCTCGCTCGTGCTGGAGAAAATGGCTTTGACGGCCGGAGCCTGGTCGGTGACGGAAAACTCCACCACGCTGGCCTCGGGCGACACGCTGAGCCTGATCATGGAACAAACGCCAATTTCCCAAGCCTATGCCATCACGGCCCGCGCGGATGGGTTTACACCGGGGGAAAAACTGCGGGCCCTGATGCATTCCGCAAGTTCATTGCCGCAGAGCTTTGAGACGCTGGAACTGGATATGGTCACCACGTTCGACAAGGTTTGGAGCCGGTCCGCCCTCGAAGACGGTCGTCCGCAGCCCGTGGCCATCGATCTGCGTCTGGCCGAGATCAAATGGGGTGAGCTGCGCCTGTTCGCGACCGGCGATCTGGATGTGGACGCCCAAGGTATCCCGACCGGAGAGATTGCCGTCAAAGCCGAAAACTGGCGGGATATGATCGCAATGGCAAACGCGGCGGGTGCCCTTCCCGATCAGGCCGTAGATCCCGTCACCCGAGGGCTGAACTTTCTGGCAGGGCTGGGCGGAAACCCCAACGCGCTGGATCTGCAACTGAATTTCCGCGATGGTTTCGTGGCGCTCGGGCCGCTGCCTTTGGGCCCTGCCCCGCGCCTGATCCTGCGTTAACGGCAGTAGGGTCCGCTGCGATAGCGGGCCGTATCAAGGTGGAAATGATCCTTGTGATAGCGATCGGAATTCGGTCCCAGCACGGTGCCAAACGGGCCGCACGCCCCGCGCCAGATCTTCTTGAGCTGTTTCTGAGACGGGTTCTTGCGCCACCCGTTCAGGACGGTCACCACCTCACCGTCGGCCATTTTGAAACCTGAGATATCGATCGCACGGCCCTTGCCATGTTCGGATATCCGCGCGCCTTTGCGGTTGTTGCGGGTTCGGCAGGCATAATGGGCGGCGATTTGCAGCTCGACCACGGGCCCGCGGCGTTTGAAGGTGGGTTTGACGGTCTTGTCGACCCACTTGTTCAACGCAATGGCGGTGCCGCAATCCATCGTCGAGGGGCGGCTGAGCATCACACCCGAAACCGAGGTGATCTGTACCGCATCCTTGACACCGCAGGCTGAATTCTTGCTGCCCACACGGCCAACAGGCTTGCCCTGAATGGCAATATCCCCGCAAACAGACCCTTTGCGCAGCTTGCGCCTTTTGAACAACACCTGCTGCTCGACAGACTCGGGCCGCAAATAAGGCATCAAGGACGTATCCGGCCCCAGAAGTGGCAGCTCCGACGGGCGCGCCGCCGCAGCCGTGACTTGCGGAGAAACCGGACGCGAAACCGGACGGAGGTTGGCAATGTCAAAAGGGGCAGGCGCGCTGACAGCCTGCTGAACAGTCAAAGGGCGCATGAGGGGCACCAAAGACTGATCAAGGGGCGCGGCCTGAACCGGCGCGGCGCTCAAAGCCACGACCCCGATCAGAATATGCCCCCAGCGCAGTCTCATGAACTTGTCTTTCCCCGCCCAAAGTCCGGCGCATCCGTATCCTGCCCGGCATCGATGATGCCGCGACGAATAGCACGGGTGCGGGTGAAGTAGTCAAACAAATGATCGCCGTCGCCGGTGCGTATGGCGCGTTGCAGGGCAAAAAGCTCTTCGGTGAACCGGCCCAGGATTTCCAGCGTCGCATCCTTGTTGGACAGGAACACATCCCGCCACATGGTCGGATCGGACGCGGCAATCCGGGTGAAGTCGCGGAAGCCGGCGGCCGAATATTTGATGACTTCGCTGTCGGTTACCCGTCGCAGATCGTCGGCCACGCCAACCATCGTGTAGGCAATCAGGTGCGGCGCATGGGACGTTACGGCGAGAACCAGATCGTGGTGATCCGCATCCATCTCATCGACATTCGACCCCATGCCCTCCCAAAGCGCGCGCAGGCGGGCAATGGCATCCGGGTCCGAACCCTCGACTGGGACCAACAGGCACCAGCGATTGTCAAAGAGTTCGGCAAACCCGGATTCAGGGCCGGAATGCTCGGTCCCTGCCAAGGGATGCGCGGGAACGAAATGCACACCGTCGGGGATATGCGGTTGCACCGCCCGAATGACGCCCCGCTTGACCGAACCCACATCCGAAACGGTAGCACCGGGTTTCAGAACGGGTGCAATTTCTTCTGCAACCGCGCCCATAGCCCCCACAGGCACGCAGAGTACGACAAGATCGGCGCCTTCGACCGCCTCGCGTGCCGTGTCGCAAACACGGTCACACAATCCGATCCTGCGCGCGGCTTCACGGGACTTTTCAGACCGGGCATAACCCGTCACTTCCCCGGCCAGCCCTGCACGCTTCATCGCCCAGAACATGGACGAAGCAATCAGGCCCAGCCCGATCAGCGCAACGCGGTCGTAAATCTGGCTCATGCTGCGCCCTCTTTGAATGCAGTGATCGCCGCAACCACACGGCGGCAGGCTTCTTCGTCGCCCACGGTGATCCGCAAGGCGTTCGGCAGGTTGTAGCCTGCAACCCGGCGGACAATCAAACCTTGCGTTTTCAGGTAGTCATCGCAGGCCTCAGCCTCGGCCCGATCGGCGAAACGCGCTAGGATGAAGTTGGTGCAGGACGGGTCCGACGGCACGCCTGCCTTGGCCAATTGATCGGCCAGCCACACGCGAAGGCGCGCGTTTTCGGCCTGACAGAAGGTCAGGAATTCCACATCGTTTACCGCAGCTTCAGCCGCCGCCAATGCGGTCATTGACAGGTTGAAGGGCTGGCGCACCCGGTTCAGCACGTCGATGATCGGGCGGTGCGCATAGCCCCATCCGACACGCATACCGCCCAACCCGTACACTTTTGAGAAGGTGCGCGTCATGATTACATTCCCATGGGCGTCAACCAGCGACGCCCCGCCATCGAACCCCTCGACAAACTCCGCATAAGCGCCATCAAGAACCATCAGGCAGGCGTCGGGCAGACCCAACGCCAGACGTTCCAGTTCGTCGTTCGGGATCATGGTCGAAGTTGGATTCCCGGGGTTGGTGACAAACACGATCCGCGTCTGCCCCGTCACCGCGGCGAGAATGGCATCCACATCCACTTTGCGGTCACGTTCGGCCACCATGACCGGCGTCGCGCCGGCCATGCGGGCGATGATCGGGTACATGGAAAACCCGTGCTCGGTATAGATCACCTCGTCCCCCGGCCCCGCGTAGGCCTGGGCGACGAATTGCAATACCTCGTCGCTGCCGACACCGCAGATGATCCGCGCTGGGTCCAGCCCATGGCGTGCGCCGATGGCCGCGCGCAGGCTCGCGTGGTCGGTGCTGGGATAACGATGCAGAGTGGCCGCGCTATCGCGCACCGCCTCTATGGCCTTGGGGCTGGGTCCAAACGGGTTCTCGTTCGAGCTCAGCTTGATGACATGCTCCACTCCCGCCACGTGCGACTGACCGCCCTGATACAGCGCGATGTCCATAATGCCGGGTTGTGGGGTGATCTTGGTCATGAGAGGCTCCGTTGAATGGGCCTCTCATACCTGTCTCAAAGGGTTGAGAAAAGCGGCAATTCCCTCATGCGGCCTTGAAGCGCGCTGTTGCCGGGTCAGCGTTGTAGTAAGGCGTGAATTCTTCGGTCCGGTGCGACAGGTCATTGACGCTGTCGATGATGAACTGAACCGTCTCTTCGCTCATCAGATATGAGAAATTCAGACGCACCCAGCCGGGTTTTTTCATTTCTTCCCCAGCGGACAAGGCAGCGTGCAGCGCCTCTGAAGTTGTCCGATCGATCCCCAGCAAGCGGTGGGCGTAGGGTCCGGCACAGGCACAGCCGCCCCGCGCCTGAATGCCGTAGATATCGCTGAGCATCCGCGTGAACAGCTGCTGATGCACGGGCTGGCCCGCATTGTCGCGCACCAGGAAGGAAAAGATCGGCAGACGGTGCGCTTTCTCGACCCCAAGCAGGGTCAGGTTCGGGTTGTTCTTCCAGCCGTCCAGCGCCATTTGATTATACTGCGCCTCACGCCGGGCGATTTCGTCCGTTCCGACGACATCCTTGACGATGAAGGCCAGCGCCGCACGAATGTCTCCGATCACGTTGGGCGTCCCGGCCTCTTCCCGGGTGGACAGATCGGTGCTGTAGTCATGCCGCCACGGTGACACGAAACTGACGGTTCCACCGCCGGGCCAGCTGGGGCACGTCCGTTTCACGGCCGATTGGTTCACAACCAAAACACCTGACGCGCCCGGGCCACCGGGAAACTTGTGCGGCGAAACCACGATCGCATCCTTTCGGGCCCCTTCCGGCCCCATGTCCATCGGCAGGTAGGGCCCACCACCGGCATAGTCCCAAACGGCCAAGGCACCATACGCCTTGAGCATCCGCGTGACCGGATCAGGATCGGTAACAATGCCCGTTACGTTGGACGCGGTAGAAAACGATCCGACCACCAAATCGGCATCCACATGGGCCTCCAGTGCGGCTTTCAAGGCATGCAGGTCCACACCACCGCCCTCGGCCTCGGGGATTTCGATGACACGTGCCTTGCTTTCGCGCCACGGCAGAATGTTTGAGTGATGTTCATACGGGCCGATCAAGACAATCGGCTGGTCAGCCTCTGCCACCCCTAGCAGGCTGACCAACCGATTGAGCCCCGCAGTGGCGCCGGACCCGGTAAAGATCACCGCGTCCTCTTCCCGAGCACCAACAATGCGGGCTATTTCCGCCCGCGCTTCGCGGCGCAGACGTGTCATGTAGGACCCACAGTAGGAGGCCTCGGTGTGACTGTTTGCGTAAAACGGCAATACGTCCTGCGCCACAAAATCCTCGACCTGCCGCAACGCGCGGCCCGAAGCGACGTAATCCGCATAGACAAGCGGCACGTCTCCAAGCAGACCCGGGATCAGAACGTTCTCGCCGATCAGCCCATCGCGCAGATTTGAATTGTGAGCGGTGGAACAGAGTTCCGCACGAAATTTGGACAGGGTCATGACATTGGCTCCTTACTGCCATACCAATGTGATATTTCTGGCCCGAGGAAACTTCACATATCTTTGCGTGGATTTTAAAAAATTTGTGTCATATGATCAGTTATGACATCAAAAATAGATCAAATTGATACACGCATTCTGAAAGAGCTGCAAAAGGACGCCACCCTGTCACAGCGGGAATTGGCGGATCGGGTTGGCCTGTCCCAGAATGCCTGCTGGCGGCGCTTGAAGGCCCTGAACGAAAACGGTGTGCTGATCGGATCCACGGCCCGCATCGCACGAGAGGAACTGGGGTTGAGCCTTGTGGTCTTCGTCATGCTCCGCACCCGACACCACTCTGCCCAGTGGCTTCAGGCGTTTCGGAGCCATGTTCTGACAATCCCGGAAGTCGTGGATTTTCATCGGATCGGAGGGGACTACGACTATCAGCTGAAAGTCGTAACGCAGGACATGTCGTCATATGACAAGGTCTATCAACGATTGATCGAAAAGGTCGAGCTGGACAGCGTGACCTCGTATTTCGCGATGGAAGCGATCGCCGAAGGCAGGCCCCTGCCGATCTGACACGCACTTCATTTGCCCAAAAACATTTGCCCAAAAACACCCTAAGGAGTCGCGGGCAATGTCGCGATGACGGCTTCGCTATGGGCAAACCATAAAAAAAGACCGCGCCAAAAGCGCGGCCTTTCAGAATTCGATTGCGGCGAAGATCAGTTCTTCGCGTAGAATTCGACGACCAGGTTCGGTTCCATGACGACCGGGTAAGGCACATCGCTGAGGCCCGGCGCGCGCACGAACGTCGCGGTCATTTTCGAGTGGTCGGCGTCGATGTAGTCAGGAACGTCACGCTCGGCCAGCGCAACGGCTTCCAAGACAACAGCCAGTTGTTTGGATTTGTCACGCACCTCAATCACGTCACCTTCTTTGACGCGGTAGGACGGGATGTTTACACGCTTGCCGTTCACTTTGACGTGGCCGTGGTTCACGAACTGGCGTGCGGCAAAAACAGTTGCGACAAACTTGGCGCGGTAGACCACAGCGTCCAGGCGGCGCTCCAGCAGGCCGATCAGGTTTTCACCGGTGTCGCCCTTCACACGCTCGGCTTCGGCGTAGATGCGGCGGAACTGCTTCTCGGTCAGGTCGCCGTAGTAGCCTTTCAGCTTCTGCTTGGCCCGCAGCTGCAGACCGAAGTCCGACAGTTTGCCCTTGCGGCGCTGGCCATGCTGGCCGGGGCCGTATTCGCGACGGTTGACCGGGGATTTCGGACGACCCCAGATGTTTTCGCCCATCCGGCGGTCGATTTTGTACTTGGCAGACGTGCGTTTGGTCACGGCTGATCTCCTTCGTTAGGTCGAAGCCCCGACGGGCCACTATGAAGGGCGTTGTCCTCTTGAGGTCTCCCCCATGACAGGCATCCCCTTGCGGGGGCCACCAACACCAATGAAGCCGCGCTTATATCCGCAATGCTGGCGGAGTCAACACAGCATTCCGCAAAGTTCAGAAAAACGATCAGGGCAGACAGCCAGCGAACCCGGCAGCGCGCCGAAACCGTCTGGCGGCACCTTGAAAACTTAGTTTGAAGCCGGGAAAGAAACTACCGTCGCGCCGCTTTTCGCGGCGGGGTTTGGGATCATCGCAACCTCGGTCACTTCGACAATCCAGAACTCTTCATCCCGTGGCGGGCAAGCGCCTTCGAACACGAGAGCCCGCGACGTATCGTTGCCATCGGCAACAAGCTTGGCAGAGAACTTCTGCGCACCGTTGGTAAGGGTAAGGGTTCCGGCCACGTGGCCTGGAATGTCACGGACAATTGGAAAGTGGCTGTTCACCTGGCTGGCAGCGCCCCCGACATTTCCTATTTTTCCGATGCTTTGCTCGGCAGCCTCGCTCATGACGATTGCTTGACCACGCCATGACCATGCCGATCCGATCGTCAAACAGGAAAGAGGAGCGTCTTCAAGCCCGTCAATTTCCGTCTGACACCAGGAAATAGCTATTTGACCGTTTGTTCCGGCTCTCATCTGCCCACTCGCACTTACAACACCCCAACACTTAATTTTATCCTTATCAGCACAAATTCCGGCGGAAAAGAGACAGAACTGCAGCAATCACAAGATTGTTGTTAATGTGACTCAATAATTGGCGCCATCCGTCAGGGGTGACGGCCCGTCGATGACGGTTGTGGTCAGCGATGGCCGAAACCGATGCCAGATAGCAATTCCAATTCATCGGAGAACGTGTGGAACGCTGTCCCGATAACTGCGGGTACAACGCTCAGAGCAATGGGGCCAGCGTTCCGGATTTCCGTCAGCCGCGCGCCCAAGAACGGTTTCCTGAGATAAAGCTCTCATCAAATCAGGCCGCAAAAACACGCGGGTCCTGGTTGGCAACGGGCTGAAGGGCCTTTGTTTGAGTCAATTTTCAAATGGCGCAGGAAATTCATCCATGTCACCCTCGGGTTGCCGGGATCACCGGTACGCTATTGCCAACGGAAGCCTGACTCCGACAATTGTCTTTGAACCCGCCCGGGATAGTCGGATACGATTGCGTCCACGCCCAGATCGATCATCCTGCCGATATCTTCGTGTTCGTTGACTGTCCACACGACGACGCACAGGCCCAGTTCTTTTGCGCGCGTGACGTTTTCGGGCGTTACATCCGCAAAGTACGGGCACCAAAGCGAACCGCCGGCCTGCTTTACCAAGTTTGGAATTTCGTCGCGACGGCCACGAAAGTCCGGGCAAACGGATTTTGAGGAATCCTCGCCAACATCGTCGGCATTGTCCGGAAGTTGCGTCAGGTAGGATGAAGGCATATCCGGAGCTTGCCTCTGACACTCCGCCAACAGGTTCCAATCAAAACTGTGAAGCACCGCGCGCGAAGATAACCCTTTGCCGCGAACATCCCCAAGTACTCTGCGGACAAAGTTCTCTCGGTAAAGTGCATCATGGGCCAGGTCGGGGTCCGACTTCAGCTCGAGCATCAGATGGGCATCACGGTATTTCGGGTCATCGACCAAATCGAGCAGATCCAACAGCCTTGGAACACGAACATCGTCTATTTGCGCCTGATCCGGGAAGCGTTGGCCATAGGCGGAATGGCCGTCCAGACGCCCGATATCGAATTGTCGGATCTGTTCGTAAGTCAGCGAGGATACTTTCGGCTCTTCCCCGGTCAGAAACAGGCCATTGCCATCGCGGAAACTGGCCGAATGCAGGCGATGATTGTGCGTAATGACCGGCACATCATCGGCTGTCAGGACAACGTCAAATTCAAGAAGCGGGACGCCAATGGAAAGTGAAAAGTCGAAGCCGATCAAGCTGTTTTCAGGCAACACGCCCCGTGCCCCACGATGCCCCACGACCCGGATCAGGTTCTCCCCGCCGCGAAAGGCCTCAACCTGTTGAAACGCCATCAGCCTTCCAGCCTTTGGCCTGTTGCGTGGTCAAACAAATGCATGTTCTCCGGTGCCACCGAGAACCGCATAATCGGATGGCGTCCTTCGATCGGGTGAACACCGGGAAGGCTTGCCGTGATCGCGCTTTCAGAGCCCGACAGGTGACCGTGCAGCAACGTGTTGGCCCCAAGCGGTTCAGCCATCTGAATCGCGGCTTCAAGCGGGCCATTGTCATCCGACAACAGATGCTCTGGTCTTATGCCAAGCTTCACGGCGCAGTCCGGACCCCCAGAGGGGCCGACTTCGATTTCTCCGATCTTGACCGCCCCGTTTTCGCGCCGTGCTTCGAATATGTTCATTGCCGGGCTGCCGATGAATTGCGCGGCAAACAGCGTCTGCGGAGTTTCATAGACCTCGAGCGGCGTGCCGATCTGCTCGGCTATGCCGCCGTTCATCACGATCATCCTGTCCGCCATCGTCATTGCTTCGACCTGATCATGCGTGACGTAAAGTGACGTGATCCCAAGCTTTTCCTGAAGTTCGCGTATTTCCAGACGCATCTGAACACGAAGCTTGGCATCGAGGTTCGAGAGCGGCTCGTCAAACAGGAAAACAGCGGGCTCGCGGACAATGGCCCGGCCCATCGCGACCCTCTGGCGCTGACCGCCGGACAACTGCCTGGGTTTGCGATCCAGCAAAGGTTCAAGCTGCAACAGCTTTGCCGCCTGGGTCACCTTTTGATCGATCTGAGCCTTGGGCAGCCCCGCGATCTTCAGGCCATACCCCATGTTCTGGCGCACGGACATATGTGGATAGAGCGCGTAGTTCTGGAACACCATGGCGATGTCGCGATCCATGGGCTCTTTGTCATTGGCGCGTTCACCGCCGATCCGGATTTCCCCGGACGTGACCGTTTCCAGCCCCGCCACCATCCGCAACAATGTGGACTTGCCGCAGCCTGACGGGCCAACGATCACGATGAACTCTCCATCGGCGATATCGACATCAACGCCGTGGATCACATCCGTCGGGCCAAAGCTCTTTTTGACATTCTCTAAGGTAACTGTTGCCATTTCTTACTTCTCGCTATCGACAAGGCCACGGACAAAGAGCTTTTGCATCGACACCACCACGATGACCGGCGGGATCATCGCCAGAATGGACGTCGCCATGATCGTCGGCCAATGCGCAAAGTCGTCACCGGACGGGAACATCTGCTTAATACCCATCACGATGGTATTCATTTCGGGATCGGTCGTGATCAGCAGCGGCCAAAGGTACTGGTTCCACCCATAGATGAACAGGATCACGAACAGTGCGGCGATGTTGGTCCGGCTCATGGGGACGACGATATCGATGAAGAACCGCATCGGTCGCGCGCCGTCGACCCGGGCTGCCTCGGCAAGCTCATCGGGGATGGTCAGAAAGAACTGACGGAACAGGAAGGTTGCCGTGGCCGAGGCGATCAGGGGAAAGATCAGCCCGTAATAGCTGTTGAGCATGCCGAACCCGGCGACAACTTCGAACGTCGGAACGATGCGGACTTCGACCGGCAGCATCAGGGTCAGGAAGATCAGCCAGAAGAACGTCGTTCGCCCGGGAAAGCGGAAATAGACAATCGCGAAAGCCGACAGCAGAGAGATGATGATTTTGCCGACTGCAATTCCGATTGCCATCACCAGGCTGTTGAACAGCATCGTGGCAACGGGCACATTTACCCCCGAGAACAGCGCCGCCTTGTAGTTCACCCAGAACTGATCGCCGGGCACGACAGGCATCGGTGGCGAGACGATCTCGGCCTGGGTCACGGTCGAAGCCACGAAGGCAAGCCATATCGGGAAAAATATGATCAGGACACCGAGGATCATGAGGGCATGGGACAACCAGATGCCCGCGCCGCGTTTTTCGACCATTCCGTGTTGTTGGGCCGCCATCAGTAATGCACCCTCTTTTCCACGTATTTGAACTGGATGACCGTCAACAGTCCCACGACGATCAGCAAGATGACTGATTGCGCCGAAGACGAGCCGAGGTCCTGCCCCACAAACCCGTCCGAAAATACCTTGTAGACAAGGATTGTCGTCGACTGTTGCGGCCCGCCGCCGGTGATCGTGTGGATCACGCCAAAGGTTTCGAAGAAGGCATAAACGACGTTCACCACCAGCAAGAAGAACGCCGTCGGCGACAGCAGCGGCAGTACGATCGTGAAGAATCGGCGCCAGAAATGCGCGCCGTCAATCGCCGCCGCCTCGATCACGGATCTTGGAACGGATTGCAGGGCAGCGAAAAAGAACAGGAAGTTATAGCTTATGCGCCCCCAGGCCGAAGCAACGACCACCAGCCCCATGGCTTCGGTGCCGTTCAGAACGTGGTTCCAGTCATATCCAAGCTGGCCAAGATACCATGACACGACGCCGACGCGCGTGTTGAACATGAAAAGCCACAGAACGCCCGCGACCGCAGGGGCAACAGCGTAGGGCCAGATCAGCAACGTCCGATAGACCCCGGACCCTTTGATCAATCGATCCGCAATGACCGCAAGAAACAAGGCAGGGATCATCGAGCACAACGTGACCAGCGTGGAAAACACCGCCGTCGTCACGAAAGAGGCGCGATAAAACTTGTCACTCAGCAGGAATTCAAAATTGCCGAGCCCCACGAACTGGGACGACAGCCCGAACGGGTCAGGTATGAACAGCGACTGCCATATGGCCTGACCGGCGGGGTAGAAAAAGAAAACAGCGGAAATGATGACCTGAGGGGCGATCAACGCCAATGGCAACAGCCAGCCGCGAAAGGTGACGCGTTTTTCCATCCTGAAAACCCACCGAAGAAAGAAAATGCGGGCCCCGAAAGGGCCCGCATAACGTTACGACTTATTGATTGGCGGATTCGAACCGGCGCAGCAACGCATCACCGCGTTCCTTCGCGCTGTCCATCGCTTCCTGAGCGGTCTTCTCACCGGACCAGATCGCCTCAAGCTCTTCGTCGATGATGCCCCGGATCTGGTCGAACGATCCCAGACGCAAGCCTTTCGAATTTGCGGTCGGCTCTTTCGCAGTCATCTGGATCACTGCGACGTCGGTACCCGGGTTTTCGTCATAAAAACCTGCGGCACGCGTAACCTCACCCGCTTCTGTCGTGATTGGAAGGTAACCGGTGTTCTGGTGCCACGCCGCTTGTACATCAGGTGATGACAGGAAGCTCAGGAACTCTCCGACGCCCTTGTACTCTTCGGGCTCATGACCCTCCATTACCCAAAGAGACGCGCCACCGATGATGGTGTTTTGCGGCTCACTGGTGACGGATTCCCAATAGGGCAGCGGACGCACGTCGAAATCGAACTCGGCCTCTGCCTTGATGCCGGCGTATCCGGCCGAACTTTCGGTGAACAATGCGCACTCGCCTGACCGGAAGTTCGCACCACCTTCGTTTCTGCGGCCGGTATAGATGAACTTGCCGTCCTTGGCCCAGTCACCCATCGCGGTCAGATGTGCTACCTGCACCGGACCGTTCAGCAGCAGCTCGGTATCCAGATCGGCAAATCCGTTGTCCCGTGAGGCAAAGGGAACGTCGTGATAGGCTGAAAGGTTTTCAAGGTGAATCCAGCTTTGCCATGCTGTCACCAGCGGGCAATCCTCGCCACCTGCCTTCAGCTGCTCGAGCACTTCGCCGACTTTTTCCCAAGTGGACAGATCCGTGTCCGGATCAACGCCTGCTGCTTGCATGGCATCGCGGTTAACCCACAGGACCGGCGTCGAGGAGTTGAAGGGAAGCGACAGCATCTCTCCGTCAGTGGTTGTGTAGTAGCCTTTGACGGCGCCAATATACGCGTCGGGATCAAAAGACGCGCCGCTTTCGGCCATCACTTCATAGACCGGTTTGATCGCCCCTTTGGCTGACATCATTGTCGCCGTGCCGACTTCGAACACCATCAGGATATGTGGCTGTTCACCGGCCCGGAATGCTGCAATCCCGGCATTCAGGGTTTCCGAGTAGTTGCCCTTGTGGCTTTCGACCACGACGAACTCATCCTGACTGGCGTTGAACTCTTCAACCTGTCCTTTGACAAGTTCCCCTAGGCGACCGGTGAAGGCGTGCCAGAACTGGACTTCGGTTTGCGCCATTGCCGCCAAGGGGGACAAGGCTGTGGTGATGGCAATCGCGCCAAGCAGATTCTTTTTCATGATTCCTCCCATGCATCAGGGTTGATGCTTCGTTGAATACCGACCGCAACGCGTAAACGGCACACATGACGATTTCACGACGTTAACGTTACAAAAATATAATTCAAGGCCTATCTACTTGGTGAAAAAATAACATAGTGTTATGAAATGGCGCAGCAGATCGGGATCAGCAATGAGTCAAATTCTGAGAGTTCGGCAGTTGGAGGCCCTGATGGCCGTGACCACCAACGGGTCTGTCACGGCCGCGGCGGCTGATCTGGGCGTGACCCAGCCAGCTGTCAGCAGATTGCTGTCCGATCTTGAAAAGTCGCTCGGGTTTCAGCTTTTTGACCGTCGGGAAGGCCGATTAGTACCAACGCAGGAGGTTCGCTATCTCTTGCCCAGCGTCGAGCGCGTTCTCGAATTGATGAGACAAATTTCGGATGTCAGTCAGGATATCACACAACGCAAAGCAGGGCACATCCGTGTCGCTTGCCTGCCGGGATTTGCCACCAGCCATTTGCCCAAAGTCGTCGCCGGTTTCCTGAAGGATCGGCCCGGTGTCACCCTGACGATCGAACCAGACAGACCTGAACGCATTCTGGAATGGATGATCGGCGAGCAGTATGATTTCGGAATCACTGACAGCTTTCACGGTCATCCGGCAGTAGAAAGCAGGGACATCGACGTTCGCACGGTGTGTGTGTTCCCCACCGGGCACGAGTTGGAAAGCCTTTCCGAAATTACGCCGGCGGATCTCGCACATAGAAAAATCATCCACACCCGACGCGACAGCGATTTTTTCGGGCGGCTTTCGAAAGTGTTTCAACATGCCAATGTCGAATTGAACTCGCATATCGAGGTCAGGCAGTTCACGGCAGCATGTGAATTGGCGCTGGAAGGTGTCGGTGTCTCGGTCGTTAGCGAACTGGATGCCGTCCAATACACGTCGAGGGGATTGAGTTATCGGCCGTTCAAGCCATTTTTGACGCATACCCTCTCGTTGGTGCGTCCAATTCTGAAGCAACCGTCATTGGTAACGCTGGAATTCATCGAGCAGTTTCAGGAAAGCCTAAGCCCTTTCAAGGTCGGGTAGCGCCGCCTTCGACCATATTCCTGTGACACCGCAGGAACTGATCCGACAACAAGACCGGTGTCCCGGCCGAAAGTCGCATGTGATCTGCTCGTGCTCAGCGAGATCTACAGCGAAACTCCCTGCACTGCCCCGGGGTCCGACTGAGGCTGGCACGGCGCCGCAGCAGCCTGCTGCAACGCCGTCCAACATGGTGGTTCTTCAGATCGCGGCCTTTCGGCTTTCATCCAGGTAAATTTCACGAAGGCGTTTGGCAATCGGACCGGGTGTACCATCACCCAGCGTGACTCCGTCGATTTCCACTACCGGCATCACGAAGGCACTGGCCGAGGTCGTGAACGCCTCATCAGCCTCTTTGGCTTCGTCGATGGTAAACAGCCGCTCTTCAACTTCCATCTGTGCTTCGGCTGCCATGCGCAGCACGGCCTTGCGAGTGATCCCGTGCAGGATGTCGTTGGACAGCGGGCGGGTCACGATCTTGCCGTTCTTGACGAAATAGGCGTTGTTGCTGGTGCCCTCGGTCACAAAGCCGTCCTCGACCAGCCATGCATCGTCGCAGCCCGCTTTCTTGGCCATCATCTTGCCCATCGAAGGGTAAAGCAGTTGCACGGTTTTGATGTCGCGGCGACCCCAACGGATGTCCTCGATCGAGATGATCTTGGCACCTTTCCGTGCCGCCGGGCTGTCAGCCAGCCCGGGCTTGTTCTGGGTGAACAGAACGAGGCTTGGCTTGGTATCGGCCGAAGGGAAGACAAAATCCCGGTCACCGTCGCTGCCGCGCGAAACCTGAAGGTAGACCAGGCCCTCTTCTATGCCGTTCAGATCAACCAGCTTGCGGTGGATTTCCAGCAGCTCTTCCTTGGTGCAGGGCTCGGCCATCTCCAGCTCGTCCAGAGACCGCTTCAGGCGCACCGCGTGGCCCTCGAAATCGATCAGCTTGCCATCCAGTACACTGGTCACTTCGTAAACCGCGTCTGCAAACAGGAAGCCACGGTCAAAGATAGATACCTTGGCCTCGGTCTCGGGCAGGTATTCGCCATTTACATAAACGGTACGGGTCATGTTTGTCTCCTCAGCCCCAGAGCGCCGCTTCGGGCGGGTGAACTCCGGCGTCGTCAAAAATCAGCGGGGTGTCGCGGTCTTCGGCCAACAGAAGCGGTCCGTCAAGGTCCGTCACCATCGCACCCTGCGCCAACAGTGTCGCGGGCGCCATGGCAAGCGAACTGCCAACCATGCAGCCGACCATGATGCCATACCCTTCCACGATTGCGGCTTTGCGCAGTTCAAGCGCCTCGGTCAGGCCACCGGTCTTGTCGAGTTTGATGTTGATGACATCGTATTTCCCCTTCAGCCCGGGCAGGCTGGCGCGATCATGGCAGGACTCGTCGGCGCAGACGGGCACCGGGCGGTCCATTCCGATCAAAGCGTCGTCGTCACCGGCCGGCAATGGCTGCTCGACCAGCGCTACGCCCAAACGCACCAGATGCGGGGCGAGGTCGGCGTAAACCTCGGCCGACCAGCCTTCGTTCGCATCCACGATGATCCTGGCGTTCGGAGCACCGGCGCGCACGGCCTCGAGCCGGGGCATGTCATCTGGCGTGCCCAGCTTGATCTTCAGAAGCGGGCGGTGCGCGTTCTCGGCCGCCTGAGACTGCATTGCCTCCGGAGTACCCAGCGACAGAGTATAGGCCGTGATCTCGGGTCCGGGCACCGGCAGGCCCGCCAAATCCCAGGCGCGCTTACCCGCGCGCTTGCTTTCCAGATCCCACAAAGCACAATCCACGGCGTTCCGGGCGGCACCGGCAGGCAGCAGATCCATCAGCGACCGGCGGCTGAACTCAGCAGGCAGACCGGCGATCTCGGCCTCGACCGACTCGAGCGTTTCGTCATAACGCGCATAAGGAACGCATTCGCCCCAGCCCTGATGCTTTCCGTCCGACACCCGCACCGTCAGCACCTTTGCTTCGGTCCGTGACCCGCGCGAAATGGTAAACACCTGCGCCAACTGAAACACATCGCGAGAGACTTCTATCTGCACGCACCTGCTCCTTCATCTTTTCCCAAATACTCCCGCCAGAGGCGGAACCGGCCCGCCACCGGCGGGCCGGTTGGATCACATCGCGGCCAGCGCGTCCACCAACTTGCCCGAGCCGAACCGGAACGGATCGGTCGCCGGCAGCCCCATATCTGCTTCGATCTTGGCCAGATATGCTGTCGCGTCCTCTTCGGACATGTGCTGGGTGTTGACCGAAACGCCGACGACCTGACAATCGGGGTTCGCCACTTTGGCCAGGGCCAGCGCGGTGTCGCGCAGGGTTTCGAGCGTCGGCAGCTGATAGGTCGGCAGACCGCGCATGTGCGCGCGGGTCGGTTCATGGCTCAGGATCAGCGCGTCGGGCTGGCCGCCGTGAATCAGCGCCATAGTCACGCCGGAATAGGACACATGGAACAGCGATCCCTGACCTTCGATCAGATCCCAGTGGTCGTCATCGTTGTCCGGTGTCAGCCATTCGATCGAGCCGGCCATGAAATCCGCAACAACGGCGTCCAGCGGCACGCCATCGCCGGTGATCAGAATGCCCGTCTGGCCGGTCGCGCGGAAGGTCGACTTCATACCACGGTTGCGCATTTCGGCATCCATCGCCATTGCAGTGTACATCTTGCCCACAGAGCAGTCGGTGCCGACGGCCAGACAACGTTTGCCCCTGCGCTTGATCCCGTTGGCGATCGGGTAATCAACCTCGGGTACACGCACGTCGTGCAGCTTTCGCCCCGTTGCTTCGGCCACCGCCACCAGATCGGGCTCGTCGCGCAACAGGTTGTGCAGGCCAGAGGCCAGGTCAAACCCTTCCTCAAGCGCCATGACCAGAACCTTTTTCCATTCCTGGCTGATGACGCCGCCACGGTTGGCGACACCGATAACCAGCGTTTTTGCGCCGGCCGCTTTGGCCTCGGTCAGGGTCATATCCTTCAGGCCCAGATCAGCCTTGCAGCCGTCCATACGATATTGACCGACGGCGTTTTCCGGGCGCCAATCCTTGATGCCCACAGCCACTTTGGCCGCCAATTGGTCGGGCGCATCGCCCAAAAACAGCAGGTACGGTGTCTCGATCATTGCGGTCACTCCTTTGATTCCGGCCCAAGCTAGAGAAGCGTTTAAACGAGCGTTTCGCGTTTTGATCCGCCCAACACGGCGGGTACGCGAGTTTCTTGCACCATTGACACAAAAGGCGCAAAATTATTCGAAGTTTCCAAAGTGATTAAACTTTAATCACCACTTCCCAGCCGCTGGCACGCAGCATTCTGCAACCGCATTGCCGCAGATGCACAATCTCCCTTGCGCCAGGTTGCGCAATTTAATACCTCATTGGGCGAGAAAATCGCAATTTCATTACCCACACGAGGTCCAGATGAGCTTTCGCATCCAACCCGCCGCGCCTGCACGACCCAATCGCTGCCAACTGTTTGGTCCGGGATCGAATACCAAACTGTTCCCGAAAATGGCAGCTTCTGCTGCGGATGTGATCAACCTTGACCTCGAGGATTCGGTTGCGCCTTCGGACAAGGACATCGCCCGCGCCAATGTCATCGAAGCCCTGAACACTGTTGATTGGGGCAGCAAATACATGTCCGTTCGCATCAACGGATTGGATACCCCCTATTGGTATCGTGACGTTGTCGACGTGTTGGAGCAGGCAGGCGACCGTCTGGACCAGATCATGATTCCCAAAGTCGGCTGCGCATCGGATGTCTATGCCGTGGATGCCCTTGTCACCGCCATTGAACGCGCCAAGGGCCGGACCAAACCTATCAGCTTCGAGGTCATTATCGAATCCGCTGCCGGTATCGCGCATGTGGAAGAGATCGCAGCCTCCTCTCCCCGTTTGCAGGCCATGAGCCTTGGGGCCGCAGATTTTGCGGCCTCGATGGGGATGCAGACTACAGGCATCGGCGGCACACAGGAAAACTACTATATGCTGCGTGACGGCGAAAAACACTGGTCTGACCCGTGGCACTGGGCCCAAGCCGCCATCGTTGCAGCGTGCCGCACCCATGGGGTGCTGCCAGTGGATGGGCCATTCGGGGATTTCAGCGATGATGAAGGGTACATCGCTCAGGCGAAACGCTCGGCGACGCTGGGCATGGTCGGCAAATGGGCGATCCATCCCAAGCAGATTGCACTGGCCAATCAGGTCTTTACCCCGTCGGATGAGGCCGTTTCCGAGGCCCGCGAAATCCTGGCCGCAATGGAACAGGCCAAAGCAAACGGTGAGGGCGCAACCGTCTATAAAGGGCGTCTTGTCGACATCGCCTCAATCAAGCAGGCCGAAGTCATCGTGGCGCAGGCCGAACTGATTGCGGCGGGCAGCTAAGCCCCCAAAAAAGGGCGCTCGATCGAGCGCCCTTTCATGAATTCTTCAACGGCCAAAAACGTCATTGGGCGTCCATGTGAAGCGTTCCCCCTTCTTTCCTGACTTCATCATCAGGCAAGAGGTTCCCAGTTTCTGGAAATAGACGATCTTCAGTGGATACCAACCCGCCTTGGGCACTTCCACTTCGGTGCGTTGATTGGCTTCACAGCCCTGAATGCCATTTACCCGGCCAATCTGCTGACCGCCAACCCAAGCCTCTATCCCGTCATTCGACCACGTTTCCAGCTCGTAAACGCCAGGTGAGTCAAAGCGCATATAGCCTGTGACCTCGGCGGCAACGTTGTAGGCCTGGTCGAAGGTCAAGACATCCTCACCTTTGCTAGTGTCCCTGTAATCCAACCCGCGCAACGGTTTTCCGGGCTTCGCCTTAGACAGCATGCTTTTTGCCTGGCTCAGATCCCGTATCTTCTTGTGTTGATTGCCTGTACCTAAGTATTTGACATTCAAACCCGCCTTCGGAGACGGCTGTGGATTGGCAGGTTGCAGTTTCAGCGGGGCAGACAAAGCGGCCCCGGCAATGACCGACATGGCAACTGCGGTCGCCACTGTTCGAACGAGTTTCATCGTAATCTCCCTGTTTGCGTGCCGTTTTGGCTGGGCGTATCCCCTGGCAGCGTCATTACAAAGACACTAGGCCCTGAAAATTTGCGCTGCAAGAGAGTGTGGCTTCACATTTCCAGTGGCTACGCACGCAGATCCTTGGGTGACCCCATGACCACATAGGATGTGATCGACGTGACATGAGGCAGCGTTCCCAGCACCTCGGTATGGAAGGTCTTGTAGGACGGCAGATCGGCGCATTCGACGCGCAGCAGGTATTCGATCGTACCGGTGATGTTGTGGCATTCGACCACTTCAGGGGCTTGTTGCAGGGCACGCTCAAACCCCTCCTGCGCCGCTTTCGTGTGTTCACCAAGACCGACCCCGATATAGGCGACAAAGCCGACACCCATCGCGGCCGGGTTCAGAACCGCACGATAACCGGTGATCACGCCGGCCTTTTCCAACTCTTGAACGCGACGCAGGCAGGCGGACGGAGACAGCGCGACCCGTTCGGCCAATTCCAGATTGCTGATGCGCCCATCGCGGGTCAGTTCCTGCAATATCTGGCGATTTATCTGATCATTCTTCATCATAAGTTGCAGAAATAGCGGAAACGCGCACGAAAAAGCAATTTCATTTGCTGCCGGTCAGACGATACTTCGCAGCATGACTTACGACATCCTTCTGGCGCTCATCGCTTTTGCCTTCGTGACATCCATTACGCCCGGGCCGAACAATCTGATGCTGATGGCATCGGGTGCGAATTTCGGCTTTCGGCGTTCGATCCCGCATATGCTGGGCATTGGCCTTGGCTTCACGCTCATGGTGCTGCTGGTCGGTGCAGGGCTGGTTCAGGTCTTTGACCGGTACCCGGTCAGCTATTCAGTGCTGAAGGTCGTGTCGGTGATCTATCTGCTCTATCTGGCATGGAAGATCGCGCATGCCGCGCCAGCCACAGGCGATTTGGCAGCGGGGACGCCCATGACGTTTCTGCAAGCCGCCGCCTTTCAGTGGGTGAACCCCAAAGCCTGGGCCATGGCCCTGACCGCCACAACCGCTTACACGCCCAGCCAGACCCTGCATGCGATTGCGCTTGTGGCGTTGGTTTTCGGGGCGGTCAACCTGCCATCGGTGAGCACATGGACCTTTCTAGGACAGCAGATGTCGCGGGTGCTGACGAACCCGCGCAGGCTGGTTGCGTTCAACTGGACAATGGCGGTGCTGCTTGTGGCCTCGCTCTATCCCGTTCTCTGGCCCAGTTGACCCAGACAGGTTTCGGCCAACATATCCTCGGGCGCGGTGTCGGGTGGGTACAGGGTCAGACGCCGCGTTAGATTGTCGTGGGTGCAGGCCAGAGCGCGCAGCGCGGGGTCTTTCTTGGCGGCGGCCATCAGTATCCGATTTTCCATTCACCCATCTGAAATCGAACATCTTCACCACTCGGATCTTGCCGAGT
Organism: Ruegeria sp. THAF33; assembly: GCF_009363615.1. Taxonomy (NCBI): domain Bacteria; kingdom Pseudomonadati; phylum Pseudomonadota; class Alphaproteobacteria; order Rhodobacterales; family Roseobacteraceae; genus Ruegeria; species Ruegeria sp. THAF33. The sequence continues at coordinate 2,629,366 of NZ_CP045384.1, forward strand.
TGCATCCGGAGCACCGTCAGGCCATATAGCAGGGAACTTTCGCGTTGAGAGGCGTCATGACCCAGTATCTGGATTTCGAAAAACCGCTGGCTGAAATTGAAGGCAAGGCTGAAGAGCTGCGTGCGTTGGCCCGAACCAACGAAGAGATGGACGTAACCGAAGAAGCCGCCGCGTTGGACGCCAAAGCCGCCAAGCTTCTGGATGAGCTTTACGCCGACCTGACCCCATGGCGGAAATGCCAGGTCGCCCGCCACCCGGAACGCCCGCATTGCAGCGATTACGTCGATGCCCTGTTCACCGAATTCACCCCTTTGGCCGGAGATCGCAATTTTGCCGATGATCTGGCCGTGATCGGCGGGCTTGCACGTTTCAACGATCAACCCGTCATGGTGATCGGCCATGAAAAAGGCAGCGATACAAAATCGCGGATCGAACGCAATTTCGGCATGGCCCGTCCCGAAGGCTATCGCAAGGCAGTCCGCCTGATGGAGATGGCCGGTCGGTTTGGCCTACCGGTGATCACTCTGATCGATACCGCCGGCGCCTATCCCGGCAAAGGCGCCGAGGAACGCGGTCAGTCCGAAGCGATTGCCCGGTCGACCCAGATGTGTCTGAAGATCGGCGTGCCCCTGGTGTCGGTCATCATCGGCGAAGGCGGCTCGGGCGGGGCCGTGGCCTTTGCTACCGCCAACCGCGTGGCAATGCTGGAACACTCGGTCTATTCGGTGATCTCGCCGGAAGGTTGCGCATCGATCCTTTGGAAAGATGCAGAAAAGATGCGTGAAGCGGCCGAGGCGCTGCGTCTGACCGCTCAGGATCTTCACAAGCTTGGCGTTTGCGACCGGATCATCCCTGAACCCAAGGGCGGCGCGCATCGCGATCGTCCGGCCGCTGTCGAAGCTGTTCGCGCGGCTCTTACCGATATGCTGGCGGAACTGGACGGCAAAGACGCGGCGACCCTGATACAGGACCGCCGTCAAAAATTCCTCGACATCGGCTCGAAAGGGTTGGCGGCTTAACCGTCAGCCGCCCAACCTGCGCAACAACGCAACCGAAGGTTCTCCGGTGACCGCCAGGCCATTGGCGCTTTGATACGCGCTGATGGCAGACGTCGTGTTTTTGCCGATCACCCCATCCGCGCCTTTCGTATCATACCCTTGGGATGTCAGCCGCCGTTGCAATTCCTTGCGGTCGTCCAATGTCAGACCGTTTTCATCTGGCCCGAACGAGGCCTGAAACGGCGCGCCACTGGCGATTCTGTCCGCCAGATGACCGACCCCGATCGCGTAACTGTCCGAATTGTTATAGCGCTTGATGACCTGAAAATTGCGGAAGACGGCAATGCGCGGCCCGGGTTTCTGTGGTTGCAGCACGGCGACCGGTGTACCGGAAACGGTTCCGACCTCGCCCCCCCAAGGCTGCCCCCGCACCCAGCCTGCGCGCGACAGGTAAGCAGCGGTCGAAGCCAGCGAATCCGTCGGATCGTCCGACCAGATATCGCGCCGCCCGTCGCCGGTGAAATCCACGGCATAGGCAAGGTAGGAGGTTGGAATGAATTGCGTGTGCCCCATCGCACCGGCCCAGCTGCCGGTCATCTTGTCAGGCGTGGTGTCACCATTCTGAAGAATCTTGAGCGCCGCGATCAACTGGCTTTCAAAGAACTGACCACGCCGCCCGTCATAGGCCAGCGTCGACAGAGCTGATACAACGGGCACATCGCCCCGACGCGCGCCATAGCGGCTTTCCAGCCCCCACACTGCAACGACGATTTCCTTGTCTACCCCGTACTGCGCCTCGATCTGCGACAGCGTCCCGTTGTATTGCCGCAGCATCTTCTGGCCGGTGCTGATCCGTTCGTCCGAGGCGGCAATGGCCAGGTAGTCTTCGAGCGAACGCTTGAACTCTACCTGATTGCGGTCACGCTCGATCACATCGGGCAGATACCCTGCACCCTGAAAGGCGCGGTCAATCGTGGATTGTGAAATTCCCTGCGATGCCGCCCTGCCCTTGAATCCGGCAACCCAGGCATCCCAACCCGCGTTGGGAACAGCCCGCATACGCGATGCAGGCGCGCTGGATGGCGCACCGCCACCCGTGCAGGCGGCCAACAATGTTGATCCAAGGCAAATGGAAAAAGTCCGTCGAGTGATCATGGCTGTGGTCTGCTCTTGTTTGTGATTTGCATCAAGAGTAACCCAGTCGGGTTGAACAGGCCAGAACGGTGAAACCTTGCGCAGTGGGCGCGGGAATGTCGGCGGGATGCCGCTCAGCTCACCAGCAAGCGCAATCCCTGCGTCACGTCCGAACGGACCGCCAGGCGCAAGCCCGGTTCGTCCCCGGCCTTGAGGGCAGCAATGATCAGCTTGTGATAATGCGGTGGCTCAGTGCGCCTGAGACGCCCGTAAAGCGCCCTCATCGTCGGCCCGAGTTGCAGCCAGACCGTTTCGGCAATGGCCAGCATCGCGGGCGCCTGAGCCCGCAGGTAAAGGGTGCGGTGAAATTCCAGATTTGAACGGATGTACCCAACCGCGTCCCGCTTGGTCACCATCTCGGCAACGGTCATGTTGATGGTCTGCAACCGGTCGATAAGCGCAATATGCGCCCGGGGCAAAGCCCGGCTGGCCAGCTCGACTTCCAGCAACGCGCGCAACGCCGCCAATTCCTCAATCCGGTCGTTGGTCAATTCAGGTGTCGAGACCCGGCCGGAATTGGAAAGGAACAATGCCCCCTCGGCGGCCAGACGGCGCACGGCCTCTCGCGCCGGGGTCATCGAGACGCCGAATTCCTTGCCGATGCCACGCAAGGTCAGCGCCTGTCCCGGCGCCATCTCACCATGCATGATTCGAGACCTCAGGGCCCGATAAACCCGGTCATGAGTGGCAGTTTGGGTGTCAGACGGGCGTGCGCTCAACATCCGCTTATGTGATCACAAAACAGCGCAAGGTCAACTCGGCTTTGCGTCAAACCTGTAACGATGCAACTCTGCCCCATTGTCTCGCAACCAGCGGCGGGGTTGCTGACAGGGGCCGAAAATGCGTTCCACCTGTTCCCAGAACGCGGGCGAGTGGTTCATCTCGACAAGATGCGCCACTTCATGCGCGGCCACATAGTGCAGCACCTCGGACGGCGCGAGAATGAGCCGCCACGAGAACATCAATCCACCCTGCGAACTGCATGATCCCCAGCGTGACCGCGTGTCGCGCAGGCTGAGCGTGCTGTACGACCGCCCCAGCATTGCCGCGTAATCATCACACGCGCCAATCAATCGGTCTCGCGCCAATTCCTTCAGAAACCGGGCCAATCTGCGCGCCTCGGCCCCTTCGGGCACTGCGACCTCGTCCGCCATCAACTGAACACGCCGACCCTTGGCGGGCACGATTCGCCGGACAACGCCTTCAATCGGTATCTTCTGTCCGAACTGCACCACGGCCGTTTCCGGCCTGTCCTGCAAATGCTGGCGAATCCACTCTTCCTTGGTACGTGCGAAACTCAGCGCCTCGGATTCAGGCACACCGACCGGATAGGTCAGCGTAACCCGGCCGTCCAGCTGAGAAATTCGCAAACTTATGCGCCGCGCCCGGGCGGATTTGCGCAGCCTCAGCGGCACCGGCGGTGTCCCTGGCAATGCGTGCTCTCCCATATCGCGACCTCTCTTGCGCAAAGACTTTGACAGTGCCCTCTGCCTGTGGCAGGTGAGCTGAATCATTTAGACGACTCACCTGATATCAAGGGGATTTGACATGCCCAAGGAAGAATGGGGCGTAAAGCGCGTTTGCCCGACCACCGGTAAGCGATTCTACGACCTGAACAAGGACCCGATCATCAGCCCCTACACTGGCGAGATCGTGGAGCTTGAAACATCCAAAAGCCGCATGATCGCGGCGGATGCAGAAGATGCCGCCTCGGTCAAGGCGCGTGAAAACGCGTCGGACGAGGAGCTGGTACTGGATGACGACGACTCTGTAGACGTCGAACTGGATGATGATCTGCTGGATGACGATGATGACACCAGTGATGACGTTTCGCTGGATGATATCACTGACATGTCTTCGGAAGACGAAAACTGATCAAGTCAAAGGCGACCACAGGGTCGCCTTTTTCGTTCCACGGACAGCTTAGTGCGGAAATTCGCGTTCGATTCCATTTTTGGACTTGCACTCGTCGTCACTGTCTCCTAAACGTCCGTCCACCGCATCCGCGGTACCTGGATGGGGCCTTAGCTCAGTTGGGAGAGCGCTTGCATGGCATGCAAGAGGTCAGGGGTTCGACTCCCCTAGGCTCCACCATCCTTCCAAGATAACCATAGAAACAAGTAACTTCATGGTTTAAAAGGAGTTTTCCAAGGGACTGTTACAGCGAGGTGTTACAGTGAGGACTCTTGAGAAGATGCCTGGACACCCCCGTCTGTATCGCCGTGGATCGACCTATTATCACCGTGCAGCGGTCCCGAAGGACATTGCTGACTCGTACGGAAAGGTCGAAGAAACCTTCTCACTACGCACCAAGAACAGGGCTGAGGCACTCGTTAGGGTCCGTATCGAAGCGGCCCGCATTGATCGCCTTTTTGAGGAACACCGGAGAGCGCTGAGCAGACAAAAGGAGAAGGATGCAGAGGCTCCTCTGGAAGAACTCACCCCCATCCAGATAGCTCGGGCAAAGCAAGCCTACCTGCATCACCTCTTGGATGAGGACGAAGAGGTTCGTCTGGAGGGTTTCGAGGACCCGGACGATCCAGACGAACCCATCGTCTATGAACCGCGCCCGACCTTCGAGGAGTGGCAACAGGTCAACCAAGATATGAACGAGGTCAACCGCGCCAACCTCGCTCGCGGTAAACGTGATGAATTCTTCCGGTCTGAGGCCGACGAGGTTCTCACATGGGAAGGCATTGACCTGAAACTGGCCGAGGGTTCCCTAAGTTGGCCAAGGTTGATAAGGGCGCTCCAAGAGGCATCTGTGGAAGCCCATGCGGCGACGAAGGATAGAGACCTTGGCAACCCAGTTGTTACCCCGCCCTACCCCGAGGTTACACCAAGCGGAACTGACAGTGGCACGGCGGGTCCTCTCCTGTCTGAGGCGGTAACGAGTTGGGAAGCCGAGAAGTCACGAGGCGCATGGTCACCCAAGGTGCGCGATGATCACTTGGCTTGGATGGCCGCTTTCAAGGAGATCGCAGGCGATAAGGCTCTCTCTCAGTACAGCAAAGACGATGCTCGACGTTTCAAGGCAATCCTGCTCAAGCTCCCAGCGAACTGGAAGAAGAAACCCGAGGTCCGAGACCTTTCGATCCTAGAGGCCGCTGATAAGGCCGCTGAGACGGGTATGCCACCGATGAGCAGTGCCACGCTGAACAAAGCCTTGCGCCGGGTCGGTGCCTTCTGGAATTGGGCAGAGGCGCACCATGACGGGATCAGAACCGGGTTATTCAAGGGGTTGACGATCAAAGAGACGGTCAACGCCCGTGAGCAACGCGACCCGTTCAGCACAGACCAGTTGACCAAGCTGTTCAACAGCCCCCTCTACACGGGTTGCCGGTCTGAGCGTTTCTGCGCGGAACCGGGAGATCACTCGATGCGTGGAACCGCACGGTACTGGTTGCCGCTCCTTGGCTTGTTCACCGGGGCAAGGCTAAACGAACTCTGCCAGTTGACCGTCAAGGATGTACGCGAAGATGATGGTATCACGTTCCTAGACATCACAGACGAAGCAGAGGATCAGAAAGTCAAATCTGCGAGCGGGCGGCGTCGAATACCTGTTCATCGGCAACTTGTTGAACTTGGGTTCCTCGAGTTCGTTGATGAGCAACGGGATGCGGGTGAAGTTCAACTCTTCCCTGAACTCAAAGTAGATGCTTCGGGGTATCGCTCGGGGGAGTTTTCAAAGTTCTTTAGCCGTTACCTTGAACGCATCGGCGTGAAGACGGATAGGACATCGTTCCATTCATTCCGTCACAACTTCGAGGACGCCTGCCGGAACGGTCGTGTTCTCCCGCACATCATGAACGCGATACAAGGTCACTCAGAACAAGGCATGGCAGGACGGTATGGCGACGGGGTTTATCGGTTGTCCCTTCTAGTGGAAGCTATTGACTGCATTGAGTATTCAGGATTTGAAGTCGATCACCTTGCAAAAGCATCGACCTTGATTGACGGATAAAGCTCCATTGAGTTTAGCTAGGTTCGTTAGGCCAATATATTTCACAGGGGAAGACTCGATTGTTGAGGATTGAGCAAATGGTAGAAGCAGCAATTATAGCCGCCAGCAATTCTGATGTCCCAATGGGAATGTCTATGATTCTTCCGGCTATTGAAACAACAGCCCGAAAAGCGTTGCGGAAAAAGAAGGTAAGCGGAAGTGAATATAAGAAATTTCTGCGGGACCAATACGCAATTATTGAAGCGTTTATCGGCGCAGGGCTTAACCTTGAAGAAACTGTGTTTCCACCGATTGAGTTGGCTACTGATAACGGTCGAAGATTAGAGACTCCTGATCTTGCGGACTTAATCTACCACGCATTTCGTTGTTCTGCTGCGCATGGGCATGAGTTGACCGAAAAGTTCACCTTTACGCGAAGCGATACTCAAGGTGAGAGTTTATGGCAGATCGATACTCGGGAAGGGCGGATTCACATGCCAGACAAAATTCTCTGGGCTCTGATTGCCGTTGTCGTTTTCAGTGAGGCAAACAAGGAAATCTCCACTAGAACAAACTCATATTTGACCTGGGGCGGTGCGCCTGCCGAACGCGAACCTCCGTACAAGTTTGAAGTTGATGTCTTTTGGGGCGGCGAAAGCGTCGTTCGCAACTTCCTTTCAAAGAGGAACTTGATACGTGTCGCCATAAAGTATGAGCAATGAGACTTGATGTGAAATTTTGTAGATCGGATTTTGCTGGAAAAATTTGTGTGAGTTACAAATACGTGATCCTTCCCCGGTTCCCCCCGTACCCCCTCGCGCACACCCCCCGTGAAACCATAAGGCACCCCCGGGTCACACCGTTCACTCTAGTCACGTGTTAACTTCAGGTGCCACCCCTCAGTTGTCGCGATAGCTACGCCCCCACTTAAACCCAATGCCCAATGCACAGGCTGCACTAGCAAGGGCGGTGTAACCAGCACCCATCTGCCCGGACGAATAGAGGCACACCAACCCGACTATCGCCATCAACCAAGCCTGTGCTTTGTCTGTATTATCCATCGCAGTATTTTCCCCCAATCGCTGAATAGGCTGACTACTTTTTAGGTCCTCAGCCGCATCAACGTCGCAAGCTAATTTGGCGTTTGTATGTCCGTCTGTCGGGAAACCTCATTGCTCTTGAGTGAGGGTGTAACACTCACAACCTTCCTTGACGATTGCAACGACCCTGACTATCTGCTTGAATTGAGCCATCAGAGGAAGGCCAATCAATGAAGCAGTACGTCACCTATCGAAGGGTATCCACGGCAGACCAAGGGCGCTCTGGGCTTGGCCTCGAGGCCCAGACACGGGACATAGACTTGTTCCTGGTTAACTACTCAGACGAACCGTACGAGGTCATAGGGGAATTCACCGACGTACTGAGCGGGGCAGACAATGAGCGCCCGGAGCTAACCAAGGCGATCACCCTAGCGAAGCAGACAGGGGCCGAGTTGCTAGTCGCCAAGTTGGACCGCCTGTCACGCAAGGTATCCTTCATTGCAACGCTGATGGACGACAAGAAGCTGTCCTTGCGTGTCGCTTCGATGCCTCACGCCGACAAGTTCCAGCTACACGTCTATGCGGCTTTGGCGGAACAGGAACGCGAGTTCATATCCAAACGCACCAAGGCAGCGCTACAGGCTGCAAAGGCCCGAGGTCAGAAGCTCGGCGGTGTGCGTGATGCTACGATGAAGCGGAACGAAGCTGTGAAGGCCAACGCTGCCGCAAGGGCTGAGAAGCTGCGGGGCCTTGTGTTGCCCCTGAGGGACGCAGGTAGGTCACTACGGGAGATCGCTGGGGAGCTTGATAAGGCTGGTGTGGCGACCGCGCGGGGTGGTGCTTGGAGTGCTGCTCAGGTGAAACGGATCATCGAGAGATTGGAGGTGAACTCTTAGATTTCAGAGGCGTTCGCGGCTCAATTCGTCCCGTATTGGGCGTGTTCTTGTCCTTTCCTGCGTGGTGGTGTGCTTGTGTAAACTAAGGGCCGTCTTGCCCTCTGTCTCGGCTGGAAAATACATACGATATCGCAAGGGTCAGGATGTCGTAACTATATGAAAATCAACAATTAAATTGTTGACATCGAAGAGTCGCTCGGCCTATTCCGGTGTCACCAACATGCGATGGAAGGATAACGATATGACCCTCAATCACTTCGCGAACACCGAAGAAGCACTCAAGTTCGCCCTCGATGAGAAGATCGCCGATTTGCGAAAAGAACACGCGGCGGCAATGGGATCACTTGCCGATCAGTACAACGACGAGGAGTTCCATGCGTTGGAGGACAAGATCGACGACTTGAAGGTGGTCGGTCGCTCCATGGGCCTGAAGGTTTAACCCCGTCGAGGCAATTACAGCTGACTCCTGAATGAACCCAAAACATCTCGGCTGGTGTTCTGCTGGCCGAGGCTCTGAAAACTCCTAAATCAGCGTTTTGTGGGTCACCCTACCTGACCCCTGTTTTTTACCTCTTATTTCCCAATGAAATCAAAGGCTCACAGCGGCCCAAAAGGCTGGTCGAGGGTCTGCGAGGTCGATGCCATCCGCGTCGTGGAAATCGACGGGAACCCGTGGTTCCAAGATTGGGTCACTCAGTTTGTCCTCCCGTCGATCCGTAAGGACGGTGGATCACCCGACGACTGCCGCTAGAACGAGGGTGCCGGAACTCCATATAATCAATGGGTTGGAATTACAGCTCCCTCATGAGACAGAGAAGAAACGAAAAGTTATACCTATAGTGTACACCCAGAGTACACCTCAAGTTCACTCAGAGTATCTCCTCTGTGATGTTGATCGATGATGGACACAGTTGATGGTCATTCACCGGTCGATGACACGCTAAGTACATCTCGTTGTAAATCAATGGGTTGGAATTACAGCTCCCTCATGAAGAACAGATACCAAAAGTTATACCTATAGTTACACGATCAGGTTCCTCTCAGGGCTTCACAGTTCCCTATCAGTGTACCTCCGGTGCAGTGACCATCAATGATCAACCATCTACTGTGATCATCAACCAACCACTGTGACCATCAATCCTAATTCCTATACCACATCGATCTCTGGTCCTTGGTCGATGCTGGTTCAGGTCTCACACGCATCCTTGTCGTAACTGACGGGTCGATGCAGTGAGACCTTTTAACCGTTTCACCTCGCCCGTGATGTCTGTTGTCAGCTTGGCACATGGGCGGGGTGGTGGGGGTCTCTGTTCCTTCCGACTGTATCGCAGAGACCCCCTCAGTAACCCTCAACGTACAACTCAACGCACAACTCAACGAGGCCACCATGACCATCTGCGCCTCAGTTACATGCACCAACCCATTACCTGCCTTTGAGTACACCGAGAGACCACCTCAGCGATGGGGCCTATGTTCCCGCTGTCGGGGGGTCGTCCAGAACCGAGGAGTTGCTCTCGGTGGCTACATCCCCGGTGGAGCGATCAACGCCGTTGCACGGTCGGTGATGAAGCAGACCAAACCGACACCACAGGAGATCGCTGAGGCCGTCCGGTTAACCCGAGGCACACGTCATCGTGTCGGTGATTGGTCTGATCGCCCGACATATCGCATGGCTGTACTGAGACACGGCAGGGCAAGGGAGAGGTTGCCACACCTCCTCATCGGTAGACGACACGTGCCGAACGCGTCAGCCATTGTCAGGTCCTTCGTCCACTACGTTCTGGCCCGCGAGTTCCTCGGTACTGGTCATCGCTATCAAGTCTACCTCGTTGGCGGTACGTTCATGGGTCGCCAAGGGCTTTGTGTCCCGCCTGGTCGCAAGGATGAGGTGCTGACCGGCGATGTCCAATACTCGAAGTATCGCCTGAGTTACAACGACTTCGCCATTATAGGCACACACACGCTCAAGGCCGCTGAGAAGCTCGGTCTGCGTCGATCTGATCGAGACCTAACCGCATTCATAGCGGTTGCCTACGGTCGTCTCCTCGCCTCTGGTGAGGCATTCCCTCCGGTCTCCGTTCCCATTCGATCTATGAAGACGGACATGCTCGGTGACAGCCTGTTCGATCACGTCCTACCGAGGTCCCCAGCGATACCCCCGAGATATCACAAGATGATCCGCAGGTCGTCGGGTCTGATCGCCGGAAAATGGCCCGAGGGCATCGACCCCGTGTCCGATCCGGCACCCCGACCGACACCCCCTCCACGGCCAGCACCACCCCCGATGCCATCTACCGATTGGCTGTTTGTTGACAATTAAGGACCGTCACCATGCCCAGATTGAAACCCAAGAAGCCACCCCGGCAGATGTACCTCAAGACCTGCAACGCATGTGGTGAAGAACACGAGACCCACAAGCCCAAAGCCTCGAGGTGCGACCCATGCATCACTGAGAACCGCAGGATTACCTACAAGTCCTGCATCTCCTGCGGTGTGAAGTTCCCCGCTCCATTCGGCGATGAATACAACTGCCTATCCTGTGCCGAAGCTCATGGGATTGGGCAGGTAGAACTCACCCCAGAACAACGCGAAGCACTCAAGGCAGAAGAGACGCTCGCTCGATGGAAGAACAAGGTCGCGACCCTCGAGGCAGCACTCGACGAACGCAGCAACGCAAAACCCAAAGGGACACGAAAGTTGAGCAACAAGGTAAAGGAAAGCGCCATCGGCGTGGCATGGCTCGAGTTGTGCGCAAGGGACGGACAGGTCTCCGCGCTGTCGCAATTGCATGAGCGCGATATCGATGAAGACACAAAGCTGCGTCTGGTGATGGCGTTCACCCGTCTCCGCCTGAAAGGCTACGCATTGGATGCACTGGCTCAGTTATGCCCTGTTCACCTGATGTCCCTCGATGATGACAAGGCGATCACTGGTCTGCCCCTCGTCGAGACCCCACCCACACCCCAGGAATTGACCGAGATTGAACTCGGTCTCCACTAATCCCTCTAACCCCCAATCAAAAGGACCCATGAAACATGGTTGATAGAGTAACCCTCGGTGGTGGTGATGCCACCGTTCAGACGATGATCTCCTCCAAGGAACACGCCTCAAGCACAGACTACGTGAGTAGTGCCGTCACCGTCCGCAACACGAACAACATCCAGCGCGAGGTCCACTCACAGAGTGATCTCAGCGACACCGACGTGATCAATGTTCAGGGCATGTCGATGAAGGTCGCCCAGGCTAAAGAGCTTGGCCTGTTGAACACCGTCTTTGATGAAGGTCTGTCTTTCGGTGCTGCTCAACGTGCCGCGCAGGATCACCAGTCGCAGACGCCGGAGACCCCTGAGGAGGCCCCACGTAGCGACACAGGGTTTCCCGAGTTCGACACCGTGGTTGATGGTCTCAACGCCGCTCTCGACGACGAGATCATGACGATGGGCGAGGCTCAGGTATACGAAACAGCTTTCGGTCAGATAGCTATGTCAGGTATGTCGGTCGATGAGGTTACTGAAACCATGCGCGGTCTGGCTGATGGGTCGGTATCGGAGATAGACGTGGATGGTAGCACTCGCGCCATGTTTGCGAATGTTCAAAGCACGGTCACCGAGGCTGCAACACAGAGCGCAATGCAGGAACTCGGCCCGGATGGCTTCGACTTCCTGAAGCAAGCAGCCTTCACAAACCCCGGTGTTGACCGCGTGGTCCGCCAGTTCGCCGTAGATCGAGCAGCGGGTCGCGCTGATGGCATCACGTGGACCGAGTTCGCTCAGCACATCCGCGAACAACTTGGTCACTGACCTTCGGCATCAGCACGAATGACCGATCTATCAGACATGGTTTGGGACACAGACATCGATCTGGTCCTGAACCGTATCCAACCCCGCACCTGCGCTGACCCCGAGTACTTCTATGCAACAGTCGATCTGATTGAAGATGGTCGGTCACCAACAGGGACGGGAAGGCTGACCATGAGTGAACTCCAAGCATGGGCAGAGCGTGTGAAGACAGGACCAAACACCAATGTTGAACATCAAGAGAGCCGACACCTACCTGCGAACATCGTTGTTCGCCACGTTGCCCCGCGAGAAGACCACCGGCCTATTCGTCAGATACACCCATCACCCACCTGACCCACGCATCGACGCGACAATCATCGATGTCGAACACGCCAAGACTGGTCGCTTCGGGATTGGCTGGCACTTTTTGGTGCTGGTCGATGGTACGGTCGAACTCTGTAGGCACCCCCTGACATGCGGCGCAGTCGGTCGAGACAACTTCACAAGAAGTCATATCCAGATCGGCGTGGTCGGTGGACGGGATCGTGAGACAGGCAAGTTCTCCGAGACCCTCACAGATACCCAGCGTGAAGCACTCGAGGCTCTCTACCAGAAACTCGCGGATACACTCGGTGTACCCCTCGAGATCGACGAAAGCCTCGAGAAGTTCACCACCGTGCAGCATGACCAAGACGAAGCCGCAGAGGCCGAACTCGAAGAACGCCTCGACCGCAACGAGGCGATGACCACAGGCGTCTACTGACGACGCCCAAGAACAACAAAAAGAAAGCTGACCCCATGAAGGACCAAACCGAAACACCCGAGGCAACACGCAGATGCCGTTTGTGCGCAGGCCCGATACCGGCTCATAAACATCGCAGCGCGGTCTATTGCCACAAGAATTGCAATCGCAAAGCTGTGTATCACCGGAAGACCCCCGAGGAACGCGCTGAGATCAACAAGAGATCGAACCAAAGGCGCTATGTCAAAGACCTGCTGCCCCGCATTCAGTTGCTCAAGCAGGTAGCCTCAGAGTTACACGCAGGCAGCGACGTGGGTTACGCCATCGCCGCATTGGTTCACCGACAGACGATAACCGATTGGCGGTGGTCGCTTGCCATCGGCTACGCCCAATCTCAGGAAGCTCTGGTTCATCTTGTGGGTGGCCCTGAGTACCTTGAGGAGATCATCGAGGAAGAACTAGAGGCCGTCGCGCTTCACTGAGGCGCTGTCCGAAGGCGCTCGTTAAATCCCGCGTTTCCCGGCGAAACGTACAATCACCCATTCCCACGGAAAATCAGAAAACTAAGGTTGAGAAAGTCTGTTCCCTCAAAGGGTTACAGGAGGCGTTCTCACGTCCGCAGCTTTCCGACCACCCCCGCAATCAAGGAATCTAGCAAATGTCCGTAGAGACACTCCCTGCATCCGCCAAAAAGGCGACCCAACATTTCGTTGAGAACAGCAAGCTCCGCAAAGGTAAACGCCGAGATGCGTTGATCGACCAGATCGCACAAGCCAAGCGACCTATGGTTCACGCCAAGAAACTCTTGGACACCTTCGGCAAACCCAAGCCCGCATCGCTGACCACCAAAGAGTTCGAGCGGTTGTTCGTTGAACACGTAGCCAAGTCAGGCTTGCCCGATCCAACCATCTTGCCAATGATCAAGAAAGCGAAGCTGCGGGCTTATCGCCGAGACCTGACATTGGATCAGGCCAAGCACATCCTCAAGATCGCTGGTCATGTATTCAATGGTCGCTGCCAAGATGAGATTGACCAGAGCCGGGACGCTGCTCGGCTTGCTCTGGGGTTGGACCCCTATGTCAAACCAGAGATCACCGCCAAGAAACCCGACGTTCGCCCCAGCATGCCCGAAGACAAAGTTGCTGATGCGATTGGCTATGTCGAGGCCACGGCGTCGGACACGGCTCGACGGTTCTACGCCAAGGCTATCGCTGAGAATGCTCGAGGTGAACTTACGGTCCACCGGGCAGACCAGATCGCCAGACTTATCAATGTTCGATGAACCGTCATCACTACCAACAACAACGACACAAGGACCCAGAAACAATGACATCCAAAACCAACACCACACCGCAACCGCTGACTGATGACGCCGAAAGCTGGAAGCGAACCCTGTCGATCCTCGCAGGTATCCGTCAGGTTGCCAAAGAGATGCGCGAGGAGGCCGAACAGATCGAGGTTGCACACCCGAACCAAATGCGGAAACCGGGTTACGGTGAACGTGTCGATATCGTCTCCATCCTCAACAAGACCTACGCGTTCATGTCCACGGATATCCGCCGGGTTGCTCGCAGTAGCAGTTTGACCATGCCGGAGGACCTGTGTTGATCAATGCTAGAACCCAAGGACACGCTACGCTGACCCTCATGCGGCTCAGAGAGAACCTATCAGCGTCCTTAAGTGACGCTGAGGCCGCAGGGCCTGCGGGTATCACATATGTCCTGCAGCAACCCTCTGGTGCCGTGTACACCGACAGGGCAGGTGCATGGACCTTCGATCTTTCATTGGCTCGGGGGTTCCAGCAAGGTGCCGCCCCGATCCTCGGCGCTCGCGTTATGGAAGTTGAGGCGGCTCGTGCGGTCATCGTTGCGGGGCTGAAAGATCATTTGTCGCAAATCGACGAGTTGCTCGAGGTATCGAAGGGAACACGCTCAGTCTAACTCGAGGTTATACCACAGGAAGACATCCATGGGCTGGCATGCTGCTATCTCGTTGATTCTTCCTGTGGTTGATGATCACATGCCAATATGGAACAGATCGATTTTTTTCTACCCGTTTTGTTGACGCTCTACCTCGGGCTGGCCGCGTTGTTTTTCCCCGTTTTTAGCTTCCTTTTTTACCGTCGAGGGCGCAAGCTGAGAGATCAAACCGAAGCCATAAACCAGAGGCTTGAGCAAGCCCGCACCGAATGCGACGCGCGACTTACTGAGCTACAGGCTGAACACAAAGAGGATGTCGAACGGTATGCCGCGATCATCAGCATCGAGGATGAGATTGCTCGTCTAGAAGATGAACGCACAACCCGTGTTCAAGACATCGAACAACAGACCCAAGCGCTCAGCGAAACGGTTAAGAGCAAGGAGGAGGAAATCGAAACCCTCCGTTCGTCATACAAGGAGAAGCGCGTCACTTACGACCGCTTGAAGCGGGAACTTTCAATCTTTGATGAGCGGCTATCCCTCGCAGGACTCGGGGTCTACGAGCCTCATTTCGACTATGGGGACAGTGAAGCGTTCAAAGAGGCGATTAAGGCGATCAGGGAAGAGCAAAAGGCCATGGTCGCTAGTAAGACTGCCGTGTTCTGCTTGAAGGAATGGACGGTTGATGGGAGCAAGAGCAAGGGGGAAACCATGGTCAACCGTGCAGTGCGCCTTACACTCCGAGCGTTCAACAATGAGTGTGAAGCGGCCATCGCAAATACCCGGTGGAACAACGTCCAGGCGATGGAGAAACGGATCGAGCGGGCCAAGACCGCCATCAACAAGTTGAATGCCTCGAACAGCGTGATCATCTCGGATGATTACCATCAGGCCAAGCTGAAAGAACTCCGGCTCACGCACGAATACCGAGAGACCCTCAAGCGTGAACGTGAAGAACGCGCCGAGGCAGCGCGGTTGGAGCGGGAAGAGAAACGACTACAGCAACAAGCCAAAGCTGCGGAGAAAGAAGAACAGCGTTATCAGAAGCTACTTGAGAAAGCCCGTACTGAGGCGGGTGTGATCTCCTCCGATGAACACGAGGCAAAGATCAGGGAACTCGAAGAGCAACTGGCAGCAGCCCGTGAGGAGACTGAGCGAGCCAAAGCGATGGCCGAGCAAACAAGAAGCGGCTTCGTCTATGTGATCTCGAACATAGGATCATTTGGGGATGATATCGTGAAAATCGGGTTGACCAGACGCCTCGATCCTGCCGACCGCGTAAGGGAACTTGGGGACGCTTCAGTGCCGTTCTTGTTCGATACACATGCAATGATCTACTCAGAAGAAGCCCCAGCACTTGAGGCAGCGCTGCACGCCGAATTCGGTGCGCGGAGGGTTAACGCTGCGAACATGCGAAAGGAGTTCTTTCGGGTGACGCTAGAAGAGGTCGAGGAGGCCGTCAGGCGTTTGGCACCTGATGCAGACTTCCACACTGACGTTGAAGCCCAGGAATACTTTGAGACGCTCGCAAGGCGGCAGGAGCTAGCTGAGAAACTGGCGAAAGAGGAAGCTGAGGCGCTACCGCTAGAAATCTAACGGATTGACGTTCAAATATTCGACCACCACATAACACCAGGAATGCTTCGTTGTTCAAAGGAAACATATCACCGCTGCGGCCCGCGCTCTAGATTGTGCAAAGTACCCGTAGGGGGCTACGGGCAATTGGAGACAACTGTAGCGCAATCTCGGTTGAGACGGGCGGAGTACTGCAGGTAAAAGGCAAGCTCTCGTAAAGCTGCCGAACGGCAGAATCCACTAAATTTCTGCATCTGTGTCTCGAATAAGGCACCCGTCGACTCCGCGGTTAAATCACTTGGAGCAGGTCATCTTGCTGCACGCCTTTACACCGTAGCTTGCCAAACAATCCACGAATGTCTTGTGTCTTAGCCGCAATGACCAACCCCACTACGTTCAAGAATTGCCCAGAATTGGTCCTCTGACAAAATCTCAATACCGAAGCCTTTTTCTTTTAAACCCTCGGCCTTGCAGTGTTTGTTGCTTTTATTGTTCAAGACCATTGGCGATTCTTGGGTTCCGACAACCAGTATAGTCGTCTTCTTTGTTACAGATGGGCACACACCGGCACCAAGCCCGTTAACCATTTCAGCGGCTTGAGTACGGACAACACTCAGCGATCCGGTGAAGCAGATCATTTCGCCAGAAAGCGGACCGCCTTCTTCGCCGATCATTTGCAATTGCTGGCGGTAGTTACGTTGCTGAGAAAGCGGTTGATATGCTCGCTGAAGCATTTGCTCGAAATCCATTTCTAGCTTTTCAGCCGCGAGCAAGATTGCTTGTGCGAGCACCTGGGCATCGCTTCCGGCGTCGTGCGCTTGAAGTTTAAGGCCCAAGGTGTCTGCGACTAAACCAAGGTTGTACTTTTGCTTGAAATGTTCTGGCCAAGCCCTTCGCACGATCCGCTGACCGTTAACCCAAGGCATTTCGGTCACAAATGAAGTGTTTGCGTCATCGTCGTCAGCGAGATCAAATGCTGCTTGGTCGAATAGCCCATAGCTGATCACCGGTACCGAGTTCATCATCTCATGAAATGCGTGCCTCACATCCGCGAAGGTTGGCGCTCCTTCAACATCGGATTCAGTTATTCCGTGGATGGATTTGTTGAACGGGTCAAAATAGGTCTGAGGATCAATCAGAAGGCTTTCATTCTGTACGATTTGGCCATCATTCACGAGTGACCAGCCGATCTGGCAGATCGAACTCTTGTCCCAATTTGCGGTTTCTACGTCAACGGCAACGAAATCCATTTTCAGACCACCTTTAGCTCGACCGAAACCGTTGGAGCCTCTGTCTGCCGTTTACGATAACTGTCGTATGCACCTTGGAGATAGACACGCGTACGCAAGAAAATTCGCCAAAGACCGTACATCTCGCCTTCTGAGTATCGGTGCCTTTTTCCCTGATATTCTTGGGCGAATTGCAATTCTGGATGGCCACCGAACTCTTCAAACGAGACTGATTTTGTCTGGAGCAAATGCCAGTATGTACTACTTCGAGCACGGCAGATATGAAGCTGCGCGGCGTCTTTGAGAAACTGGACGAAATCCTGGTCATCGAGATCGTAGTCGAAGTCAGTGACTGACAACAAAAATGCGTCGTCAAAATCGGATAAATGCCCTGGTCCAGACCGCGACCAGACCCAAGGCTGGGGAACGCGCTCCGGCAAGAACTGCGCGGAGGATTTTTTGCCTTCATCACGGGATTTCTTGTGTATCTTTTCTACCCGGTTCTTTTCGCGTTTCAGGGCTTCAATCCAGATTTGCTGCTCAGCAGTCACGTCGCACCTTAATTCCTTTACTTTGGTTCCTGATAGCACAACAAGTTCGGCTCTGGCCAACCCTGTCGCGAAAGCACCCAGCCTTTTTACCTCATAGTGCTGCAAAGGTTTTCACTACTGGCAGTCCCGTCATATTGGCCATGACACTCGCACAACCTGATTATTAACGGCCAGAAGGCGAAGCCGCGAGTTGGTCCCGGTGAATACCGGTGGTGGAACTGTGCGGGTGAAGCGCAGGACGTTCGAGGATTTGCTGAAAGAGTGACGGAAAGTGAACTTGGAGGGAGCCGCAGTGGCTCCTTCCTTTTTTACCGACAACAGCGGTACTCTCAGGATATCTATCATCCTGCGTCAGAGGAAATTATGACTAGGCCTGTACCTACGGATAATGAAATCGCAATACGTAACGCCTTAGAGCGTGAATACGGCAGCGAGATTGAGTTTGAGGACCGCGAAGAGGAGGATAGGCCAGACTTCCTTTTCAAGTTGAACGGTCGACTTATTGCGTGTGAGGCCACACAAGTGCCGCAGTCGGAGATTCTTCAATACAACTATAAACGAGGCCTCTACGAAGTAGAGAGAACCAAATCAGTTGGCGTTCAAGTTGTTTGGGCGATTGAACCTCATGTTTGGATTGCAAAGGCAATCATAAGCAAACGCCGGAAGATCGTTGAATACAAAAAGAGGACCGGCGCATCGAATGTCTGGTTGATTGCTCACACTCTGGCCGGGTCAAAGGACAGGTATATTCGCGCTGATCAGCCTTGGCAGTTCCAAATGATGCAATTTGGCGCTGCAAGCGTGGCTCACGGGTTCAAGTCGGTTTACTTTTGGGACGAGGTAAGTGGTTTTTCCGAGGTCTTTCGTCGAGGTCGATCTCACAAGAGACCGGTTCTTGATCTCACGGACGGATACCCAAGCAATGCCTTCACGGTGTTTTCCTCGGGAGAGATCAAAACTTCCGAAGAAGGAGCATCCCCAGTGGAGTATGACTTCGGAGAGATTGAGATTTCACAACTCATAATCCCCCCATTCGATCCCAAGTTTAGAAAGCATCAACCGAAGAGTTCTCCTCCCAAAAGGCAAGGGCTGAGAGCTACCGCATACGATACACATATCGATATGTCACTCTACGATCTCGACTAATTATTTGGGGCTACGGCGGCTTTTTCCGCAATGTTAACCATTTACCGTTTCGGCAACGGGATGAACTCCTGGTCATCACCGGGTGGAAGGTGGAACCGAGGGTTACTTTCCTAAGCCTCAGCCCGTATCCAACCCAAAAGTGTTACAGTGGGTTGTTACAGTGCAAGAAATCAACTACACGTAAGCTACTGATTTTATTTAAACCTATCACCTCAGGACCGCATCCCCTAGGCTCCACCAAAACCTAACAATTCAACTAGATAGCAAGCATTAGAGCGGTGTGACACACAGGTGTGACACAAAATGAAGCTGTATGCGTATCTCTCGCTGTCCAGACATGGGATCTATTACTTCCGTTGGCCCCTGCCCGACACAAAACCAAAACCCCACACTAGACCAAACACCACACGTAGGACCCTTCGGGTGTCTTTGCGTACAAGATGCCCTAAAGAGGCTCGTACTCTGGCACGGCGTATTGCAGCGTGCGGGGACGCAACAAAAAAGCACAAATAACAGTCGGGCATGAACTACGCACAATGATGCCCGGGGTCTCAAGAGTGCTTTGGCAAGGACAAGGGCGCACGGGATAAACTCAGCCCTTTCAGTGAGTCTCAGAGGGAGCGCATGATTGATACCATCCGATACTGCGAATTGGGCCATGAAGACTATGGTGAGAATGCAGCGCACAAAACCGCATCGCAGTCACGGTTTGCTTTTTTTGCATCACAGACCACAATTGAGCGACCCTGTTTCGGGGCGATGAATTGTGTGGCGTTGTATCGTGCGCTTGCGTGCAGTAACGTCCGGCACCATGGTCATCCGGCGATATTCACTTGTTCTATTGGTTGGCGTTCTGGTCATCCTGACCGGCATTGGCGGTGTTGCGCACGCGCTGTCGAAGGGCTGCGTGGGCCTTCACTGTGAGCACCATACGCAACCTTCCGAACACTCAGCATTGGCAACCAGCGGTGACGTCTCGGCTTCAGGTCATCATCATGACCCGGAGAGTTCCGAAACCGGAAAGTGCAATCCCTTTATCTGCCAAGCCGTTGCATTGCCGTTCCAAGTCAGTGAAGTTGCCAAGGGTCGGCGTGATACTGACCCGGAGTTCCATGTTGGAACCCAAGTCAAGCTAAGTGAACCAGACGCACTCTACAGGCCCCCTGACCTTTGAAGCAGCACAAATCCCTGCGGATGTAAGCGACCAGCACGTGCGGTTGTTCGCGATGTGCCGCAGCGTTGCCAGCTTCCAAAATGTCAGGACCAATCCATGAAAAAAAGTCACTTGCTAATCGGCGCATGCGCTGTCGCTGCCGTCGCCGCCTTCATAACTCTTCGCCCCGGCGCAATTGAAGAGGCCGCACCGCATGAAACACGCACAGGCGACGCCATGGTCGCAATTCAGATGCCGGCCATCGAAGGCAATGCCGCAATCGGACAGCGTGTTTTTGAGGTCTCATGCGCGTCATGCCACGGCGCCAATGCGGTCGGCGTAGAGGGCGCCGGGCCGCCTCTGATCCACAAAATTTACGAACCCAGTCACCACGCTGATGAAGCCTTTCACAGGGCGGTTTCACAAGGTGTAAGAAGCCACCATTGGCAGTTTGGCGACATGCCCCCCGTGGAGGGCCTGACACGAGGTGACGTTGCCATGGTGATCGCCTACATTCGCGAAATCCAGCGCGCCAACGGAATAAACTGAGGGTAACCCAATGAAGAAGATCATGACATTCGCGCTTATGGTTGCGCTTGCCAACGGCGCACTGGCGCATTCCAAAATTGAAGAAACAAACCCTGCCAACGGCGCCACGATAACCACTGTGCCCGCTGAAATTGGTCTCAACTTCTCAAAAAACATCCGGCTGACACGGATAGAGATGGCCCATGAAGAACACTCGGCAGTAAGCTTGGATTTGGGCGACCAGACAAGTTTTGGTCAGGCATTCACGATCCCACTGCCGAGCAATGGAACGGGCACCTATGTCATCGAATGGCGGGGTTTGGGTGAAGACGGCCATGCGATGCAGGGCGAGTTTTCCTTTACCGTGGAATGAGCATGCCAGACATCTGGGCGATTGCTGCGATCATCGCAAAGCTGGTGCTCTACATCGGCTTTGCGGGCTCTGCCGGGCTAGTGATTGTTGGATGCCTCTATTCCGGCCTTGTCGCACCGGTGAACCTTGCGATGGCGCGTCAGGCAAGGGCCTTGGCATGGCTTGCTCTTGTCGCGACAGCAGTTGGCTTCTTGCTTCGTGGGGCCGCCTTGACAGGCGGGGTTGACGGCATGGTCGATCCGAAGATGCTTGGCCTGCTGTGGCAGACATCCGTGGGCGACACACTTGTTTATCGCCTTGCAGGCGCAGCGTTGATCCTTGTTGGGCTGTCCGTTCCTCGCTTTAATCAGTGGATCGCGCTGTTGGGTGGCACGATCGCTTTATGGTCGTTTGCGCAGATCGGGCACGTTCCGGAACTGGAGAGCTTTGGTATCCAGCTCCTGCTCCTGCTGCACCTGTTATGTGTAGCTTTCTGGGTGGGCATCTTCAGCCCGCTGCGGAATATGGCCCTTGCTCCTGAACACCTGAAGGATGCTGCTGAACTCGGTCATGTCTTTGGGCAAGCTGCCACTTGGCTTGTGCCGGCATTGATCGTGGCGGGCCTTTGGATGGCCTGGTTGCTTGTCGGCAATCTCCAAGGGCTGCTGTTCAC
This sequence comes from Ruegeria sp. THAF33, assembly GCF_009363615.1. Lineage (NCBI taxonomy): Bacteria > Pseudomonadati > Pseudomonadota > Alphaproteobacteria > Rhodobacterales > Roseobacteraceae > Ruegeria > Ruegeria sp. THAF33. The sequence continues at coordinate 2,651,084 of NZ_CP045384.1, forward strand.
TGGCTACGGGCAGTCGTTGTTGCTCAAAGTGTTTTTTGTGGCGCTGCTGTTGTTTCTTGCCGCCGCAAACAAGCTCCGATTTGTTCCGGCCATGCAAGGTGGAGAGGTCAAGGCAGCGCAACGCCTCGCCCGCTCTATCGAGGTTGAGGCATTGATGGTGTTGGTGGTGCTGGCAACAACGGCAACACTCACGAGTGTTCTGGCGCTTCCGAATTCGGGCCATTAGAGCGGGCCAGACACCGGTGCGCGCGCAATGTGCAGCAATGGCAGCGGCGGTGCACGATCCGATGCGAACAAGGAAGACAATCCTACTCAGGACCCGCCGACCCTTGCCGCGGGGCCTAGCCATTGGGCTTTGGCAAACAGGGTTCAAACAGTGCCACCTGCGCGCCGGTCAACCGTAAGAAATCAAGCTTGTTCACCGCCTGTCTTTCGAACCATCAACACGCGACCTGCCGAATTCACTGGGGTCTGAACCCTGCAGCTGCCCCTCAGAACCTTAATGAAAGACAGGACATGCCACCATCAAGCTTTGCACAATCGGTATTGTCAATTTCAATGACCTCATATCCTTCGCGGTCCAGCATCTCTGCGGTGCGTGGGAAACCAGCGGCCATCAGCACCAGATTGTTGAACCGGATCGCGTTTGCCGCTGCCTCCTCTCCGTCAGCAACATGCAGCACCCGGTAGCCTTCGAAGCAGCCCGAAGCGTCCAATCGCCGGGTCGCAAGAATTGTCTCGGCATCCATCAGAGAACAATCCGTTTTGAAGTGCAAAACGCCCTCGGGCGTGAACACTTCCCGCAGTTTGTGACCCCATTCCGAGGTGATTTTCGCCAGTTCCTCAACACCTTCCGCGTCAGTGCGGTCTGACCGGCCCACAAGAATTTCGCGGCCGGTTACAAGGATGTCTCCACCCTCGATATGGCCGGGACCATTGATCTGTGTGACCGTTTCATAGCAGGCCAGCAGTGCCGGGGCGATCTCGGCCACTTCCCCCATTCGCGAAGGCGCGCCCGGCCGCATCAGCACAGCACCCTGCGGCAGGCACAGTGCCGTATCTTCCACAAACTGCGCGTCAGGGAACGCATCCAGGGGATCAAGCTCGATCACCTCGGCCCCGGTGCTTTTCAGTGCTGCCACGTATGCCCCATGCGCGGCCGTCATCCCATCGAAATCCGGGTTTCCGATATCTTCTGCGCGCAATCCGTCAGCAATGGTCGGTGCCGGGCGGCGAGTGATGGCGCGGGAAAACTCAAAAGTTGGGTCTGACATGTTTCAATCTCTCTGAGGTTCGAATTTTCGGGCGGTGACTTCGATCATCGCGGGCCCGCCCATGGACGCCATTTCGCGTAATGCATGCGCGACGGCCTGCGGCTTGTCGGGAACCCGGGTGTGTGGAATGCCAAAGGATCTGGCCGTTGCCGCAAAATCGGGGGGTGTGGGATCACATCCAATGACCGTCACGCCTGCATCCTGCATCGATGTGGCGATTTCCCGGTACCCGTGATTGTTCCAGATCACGAAAGTGACCGGCAGGTTTTCGTCTACCGCGGCCATTGCTTCCGGCATTGAAAACTGCGCCCCGCCATCGCCGACGATGCATATTACCCGCGCCGTTGGATCGGCAATCGACGCACCGATGGCTGCGGGTATGCCATAGCCAAGCGCACCATACCCCGTTGCCGCATTGAACCAGCCACCAGCCCGGTCGTGGTCATAGTAAAGATTGCCGGCATAAATGGGCTGGGTGGAATCCCCGACCATCAGAGCATTCGGAGACGCCGAGCGCATTGCATTCAGTATCTCCACCTGTTGGCGATAATCCGGACCAATCTCCTGCCAGGCCGCATTGCGCGTTTTTCTGGCACGGTCCGCACCGTCGCTTTGCTGTGCCCTCTGCGGCAGGGCCTGACACAGGGCTGGTACGACCAAGCCGACGTCACCTTGAATGGCAATCGCTGCCTCATGCCGTGAAAGCTGATCGCTGCACCGATCAACCCGTATCAGGTTTGGCAGTCTTGCAAACTGACCGGTGGCATACATGTCATAGTCGGTCGGCCCCAGCTCGGTTCCCAAGGCCAGAACGCAATCGGCGCTTTCCAACAATGTGCGCACCGCGTTCAGGCTGGGGCTGGCCGGAACGGTCAGGGCATGTCCGTGCATCAGGCCGCGCGCGTTGACGGTTTGCACAACCGGAGCATCCAGAGCTTCGGCCAGTGCCTGCAATCCCGCCTCGGTACTTTTCGCGCCGCCGCCCGCCAGAATGACGACTTTCTTTGCCTCAGCCAGTTGCCCTGCGGCCTGCCTGATCAATGCCGGGCTGACCGGAGGATCAGGTTCAGGCGTCTCGACTGCTGTTTCCTGATAGTCCGCCGCTGCGACATCCAATGGAACCTCGATATGCGCCGGCCCGCAGCGACCATTGCTGAGGCCGTGAAAAACGCGGTCCAAAACTGGGGCCAGAGCGCTGGGGCCGGTGACCTGTTCGGACACCAACGCAACCGTTTTCGCCAACCCGATTTGGTCTGGCAATTCGTGCAGATGCCCCAAGCCCTTGCCAAGCGTTCCGGTTTTGTTGACGCCGGACACCACCAGCATCGGTATTGAATCGGCCCGCGCCTGCGCCATCGGCGTCAGCGTGTTGGTCAATCCGGGGCCGGTGATCACAAAGGCAACACCCGGTTTACCCGACACGCGGGCATAGCCATCGGCCATGAAACCCGCCCCCTGTTCGTGTCTGGGCGTCACATGTCGTATGCCCGAAGCGGCAAGCCCTCGGTACAGTTCCACCGTGTGAACGCCCGGAATTCCGAAGACGCAGGTCACATCCCGCTGGCGCAGCCCGGCAACCAGAGCTTCGCCAATTGTCACACCGCTCATGCGACCTCGCGTGATTTGCTGTTGGCGTGTTCGATGATACGGGAAACCGCAGTACCAAAATCCGTGTCATTGATCGTCAAAGCGACCCGCACCCAGTCCTTAAGGCTGTCACCAAAGGCGGATCCCGGCATGACGGCCACCCCGGCCTGAAGCAGATCCCAGGCATAGGCTTCGCCATCCAGCCCGGTGGCAGAGACATTGATGAGTGCGAACATTCCCGCCTCGGGCCGGTGAACTTTCAGATCCGTTTCTGCTTGAAGACGATCGGCCAACAGGGTCGCGCGGCCAGAAAAGCGGGCGGCCATACCGGGCGCAACCTCGGACCCGTCACGGATCGCCTTTTCGGTCATGTCCGCGATGAACGGTTGATTGCCAAAAAGCATGGTCTCGGAATAGGGCAGCAACGCTTCGCAGAACGGGGCGGGCCCGACACACCAGCCGCTGCGGAACCCCGGAGCGGCATGAGACTTCGAGATGGATGATACGCCAATGACGCGATCCGCCAGTTCCGGATCAGCCAATGGTGAAACAAATCGGGCACCGTCAAAGATCAGTTCTTCATAGACCTCGTCCGAGATGATCCACAAATCACGCGCAATCGCCAGCTGCCCGATCTCGGCAATGTCCGCGGCGGTCAGAATCGCGCCCGTCGGGTTATGCGGCGTTGTCAGAAGAATGGCGCGGCTGCGCGGAGTGATGCGGGCCGCGATATCTGCGGCCTGCATGCGAAACCCTTTCTCGGGCCGCAGCGGTACGGGCACCATCTCGGCCCCGGATGCACGAACAACACCTTCATAGGTCGCGTACATCGGATCGCCGACCAGAACTTCGTCGCCCGCCTCGGCGACCCCGGCCATGGCTGCGAACAAGGCGGTTTGTGTGCCGGGAAAGCACAGAAAATTCCCGGGCTCGAAAGCCCGCCCGCGAGAGGCAGAATAGCGCGCAGCCAGCGCATCAAGCAGCCCTGCTTCACCGCGCCCGTTGGAGTACCCTGTCCGCTGCGCCCGCAATGAGGCAACGGTGGCTTCGACCAGCGCATCCGGCACCGGCACGTCCGGTTCTCCTATCGTCATTTCGACGATGTCCGCTCCGGCCTTGATCAGGTCGCGGGCTTTCAGATGTACGCCCCATTTGGCACCACCCAAGCCCGCCAACCGTTCTGTCACCGATGTGGTTTTCATGACTGCTCCACCTCTTTGGTCAATGGAATCCCGACGATGGCGCTGACGGAATCCAAACCGATCCGCGCCAGTTGGCCTTCGCAAAACGCATCCGGAAGCGCGCCCCCTTCAAGCCACAGGCCGTCGATCACCGCGTTGCAGGCGATGGCCAGTTGCATTGCCTCTGACGCATCAACCGAACGCCCGGTTTCCTGCAATGCCGCGACGATCAGCTTCTCGAGGTGATCCCGGAAATAGTCATAGGTTCGCTGGTGAATGCGCTGCATTTTCGGGTCATGCTGCACCTTGTTCAGGAAACCCGCCCACAACGCCACGGCGCTTGGATCGACGATCGGCGGTCGTAGTGACGCGTCGACGAAGTTGGTCAACTGAGAAACCGCGCATCCGGTTCCTGATGACGCCGCGGTCTGGTCCGTCAGCGTATTCATGTGGTGCTCATATGCCGCCTGAACCAGTTCGTCCTTGGATGAGAAATAGTGCCGGATCAAACCTTGGGTCACATTCGCGCGGGCTGCGATCTCGCGCACCGTGGCACCCCGAACGCCCATCTCGGCGATCAGGTCCAAAGTCGCCAGAATCAGCGCCTCGCGGCGAAACTCGGCAGACTCACGTTTGAATTTGCGGCTGTCGTCCTGCACGTCAGTGTCATCCATGGCACGGAGTTATTATACACTTGCATAATTGCGAGATTCGGGGCTTACTGCAAGCTGAAATCAGAAGATTCTTGGATATGGACACAGCCAAAGCAGTTGCACCCGCACCCGAAACAACCACGCCTGACGAGGCGATCAAGGTTGAGGATCTGCACAAATCCTTTGGCACGCTGGAGGTTTTGAAAGGCGTATCCCTGACCGCAAACAAGGGGGATGTTGTTGCCATTATCGGGGGGTCAGGCTCTGGAAAATCCACCATGCTGCGCTGCATCAACTTTCTGGAAACGCCGAGTTCCGGAAAGATAACCATCGGCGGTGAACTGGTTGAAATGCACACCGATGGCAGCCCTTCCAACCGCCGCCAGATCGAACGTATCCGCACGCGTCTGGCCATGGTTTTCCAGCAGTTCAATCTGTGGACACACCGCACGCTTCTGGAGAACGTGATCGAAGTGCCGGTGCATGTCCTAAGGGTGCCAAAGGCCCAGGCGATCGCGCGGGCGCATGAGCTGCTGACGCGGGTGGGCCTTGGCGACAAGGCTGACACCTATCCGGCCTATCTTTCGGGTGGTCAGCAACAGCGCGCCGCCATTGCCCGGGCGCTTGCAGTCGATCCTTCGGTGATGCTTTTCGATGAACCCACGTCGGCGCTTGATCCCGAGCTTGTTGGCGAAGTTCTGACCGTGATCCGCGATCTTGCCGCCGAAGGGCGCACAATGCTGCTCGTCACCCATGAAATGAAATTCGCACGCGAAGTCGCAGACCACGTTGTCTATCTCTTCGAGGGCCGCATCGAAGAGCAGGGCCCACCTGCCGAGGTCTTCGGAAACCCAAAATCAGAGCGCCTGAAGCAGTTCCTCAGCTCGGTCGCCTGAACCTAAAAAACAAAACAAAATGAACCAAAAGGGAGTATCAAAATGAACGTCAAGAAACTGCTCGTGTCCGGCCTTGCCGCCGCTGTCCTTTCGGCTGGTGTCGCCAGTGCAGAAGAGGTCAAGATCGGCATCGCAGCCGAACCTTACCCGCCATTCGCATCACTGGACAGTTCAGGCAATTGGGTCGGCTGGGAGATCGATGTCATCAATGCGGTCTGCGCCGCTGCGGAACTTGACTGTGTCATCACGCCGGTCGCCTGGGATGGTATCATCCCGTCGCTGACCGGACAGCAGATCGACGCCATCATGGCGTCTATGTCGATCACCGAAGAGCGGCTGAAAACCATTGATTTCAGCGATCCTTACTACAACACACCTGCCGTCATCGTCGCGGACAAATCGATGGATATCGAAGCGACCCCCGAGTCGCTGGCCGGTAAGGTTGTCGGCGTTCAGGCGTCGACCATCCACCAGGCTTATGCGCAGGAATATTTCAAGGATTCCGAACTGAAGGTTTATCAAACTCAGGATGAGGCCAACCAGGACCTGTTCGCAGGTCGTATTGACGCCACTCAGGCCGACAGTATCGCCATGGCGGACTTCGTGAACTCGGATGCCGGGGCATGCTGTGAAATCAAAGGCGCCGTCGCAGATGATCCGGCCATCCTGGGCCGGGGCGTTGGTGCCGGTGTTCGCAAGGGCGATGATGACCTTCTTGCAGCGCTGAACAAAGGCATCGCGGCAATTCTTGCCGATGGAACGCACGAGAAGATCACTTCGAACTATTTCTCGGCCAGCATCTACTAAGCGGCTGCCGTGACCGGACTGTTGGAATCGCTTGGATTGGCGCAGAGCGCAGAGCTTCTGTCGCTGTCGCCACCGGGTTGGGGGGGCAATCTGCTGCGCGGATTGTCCCACTCATTGCAGATCGCTTTTGGTGCATATGCGCTCGGCCTCGTGATCGGATTGTTCGGAGCCTATGGCAAGCTTTACGGCGGGAAGGTCACGCGCGATCTTCTTGCCATCTACACGACCGTGATCCGGGCCGTGCCGGAACTGGTCCTGATCCTGATCCTGTATTACGTGGGATCTGACATCATCAACAAAATCTCTGCTGCAATGGGCGGAGGTCGGGTCGAGGTCAATGGCGTCGCTGCGGGCATTTGGGTTCTGGGCGTTGTACAGGGCGCATATGCAACCGAGATTCTGCGCGGAGCCATACAGGCGGTTCCACCCGGACAGATCGAGGCCGCCAAATCCTACGGGATGCCCGCCTTCATGACCATGCGCCGCGTGACGATCCCCGCCATGATGAGCTTTGCCGTACCCGGTCTGGCCAACTTGTGGCTGATCGCCACCAAGGACACCGCCCTGCTCGCGGTCGTGGGATTCAACGAACTGACACTGGAAACCCGGCAGGCCGCCAGCAGCACACGCGCCTATTTCACCTTCTTTTTGGCGGCGGGTTTTCTCTATCTCATGGTCACCCTGTTTTCGGGCGCCATCTTCGCGCGGATCGAAAAATGGGCGCGTCGCGGTCAACCTTCTCTGAAAGGAGGTGGCAGATGATCGATCTCAGGTCCTTGATGCAACCCCATCGCATCGTGATGATGCTGATCTTTGCGGGGATCGTGATCTGGTGTGCCATGTCTTTGCGATGGGACTGGTTGCCAAAATACGCACCGCTTGCGTTGCACGGAATCTGGACCACGCTCTGGCTGCTTGTTGTCACCGTCGTTCTCGGGTTTCTGCTGGCCGTACCACTCGGGTTGGCCCAGGCCGTTGGGCCCTGGTATCTTGCGGCCCCCGCAAAGGCATTTTGCACCGTCATTCGGGGCACACCCCTGCTTTTGCAGCTTTGGTTGCTGTATTACGGCCTCGGCTCATTGTTCCCTCAATTCCCATGGATACGATCGTCCGAGCTTTGGCCGTATCTGCGTCAGGCCTGGCCTTATGCGGTGCTGGCCTTGACGCTTTCTTATGCCGGCTATGAAGGTGAGGTCATGCGCGGAGCCTTCAAAGGCGTTGCCAAGGGCCAGCTGGAGGCCGCCAAATCGTTCGGCATGCCCAGGCTGACGATGTTCCACCGCATCTGGCTGCCGCAGGCAATCCGCAACGTTCTGCCGACCCTGGGCGGTGAAACCATCCTCCAGTTGAAGGCGACGCCCTTGGTCGCCACGATTACGGTGGTGGATATCTATGCCGTGTCGTCCCGGGTGCGGTCTGACACGTTCATCATCTACGAGCCGCTCATCCTGCTGGCCGTATTCTACATTCTCGTTGCCGGTATTATTGCCCTGATGTTCCACTGGCTGGAAGTGAAGGTGCTGGGAACCGGACGCCGAAATGGGCCAGCCGGATAGTACAAGCCGGAAGTAAAGCGAGATCCACGGCCCCACTCCGGGCACAGATTTCGTCGGCGCGTTTTCAGGCCGATTGAAACCATGGGGCCACGATCAAGACGGTTGCCCGAAATGATTTAGGGAAGGTTCGGCTTGCAGGCCCCTGCGGCGAGGCACTGGCAGCCTAGGGCCAGAGCCTGACTTTCTTATCCATTGCACAACGACCTGGAACACCGTGCCGCAATCGTCTGGTCGGCGCAGTGGCGGATGTCACGAAGCATTGCAAACTTGCCCCCCTCGTCCTTTGGGGCCCGTTGCACAAGACGTGCATTCGGCACAGCCCCGACAGAACCTAATGTCGCAAACCCGTATTCAGATTTGAGCCAACGACCATCATTTTTTGGGGTGAAACACCTTTGATCGCGCGAATGGGCAGTATCTGCCCTGAACGCGGATCATGGTGAGCCACGAACTGGTCATACCCATCGGGTCTGTTTGCCAATCAGAATAACGCTTAGATCGCCAGATACTCCTCACGAAGACCGGTGTCCTCAAGCACTTCTTTTGCCGTTCCGTCGAACACGATGGTACCGGTGTCAAGAATGATCGCGCGATCCGCCAGTTCCAAAGCGCGCACAGCGTTCTGTTCAACGATGATCGTGGTCATACCCTGCTGCTTGACATGTATGAGGGTTTTTTCGATTTCGTCGACGATAACAGGCGCCAAACCTTCATACGGCTCATCCAAAAGCAGCACCTTGATGTCCCTGGCAAGCGCTCTGGCGATTGACAGCATCTGCTGTTCGCCACCCGACAGTGTAATCCCTTCCTGCTTCCTGCGCTCACCGAGACGCGGAAACAGCTCGTAAAGCCGTTCAAGGGACCATCCGATCGGAGGCGCAATCTGTGCAAGTTGCAGATTTTCTTCGACTGTCAGGCCGGGAATAATGCGCCTGTCTTCCGGTACAAGACCAAGGCCAGCCGCTGCTGCTTCATAGCTTGTCATGTTGTGCAGCGGTTTGTGGTCCAACCAGATTTCGCCATGTCTTACTTCGGGTTCTCCAACCCTTGCAATCGAGCGCAGTGTCGAGGTTTTGCCCGCACCGTTGCGCCCAAGAAGCGCAAGAATCTCGCCTTCATGCACATTGAAGCTGACACCCTGCACGATATAGCTTTCTCCATAATAGGAGTGCATATCCCAAACGGAAAGAAACGCAGGGGCGGTGCTGGCCATATTGGCGTTTTTCGAAAAGTCAGGTTTCTCGTTCATAGCTTGTCCTTACGCAGCCTCGCCCAGATAGGCTTCGCGAACCTTTGGGTTTCCGCGGATGTTTTCAGGAGTATCTTCAACCAGGGGTGTCCCCTGGGCCAGAACAGTGATGCGTTCGGCAAGGCTGAAGACAACATGCATGTCATGCTCGATGATCGCGATGGTGATGTCGCGTTCTTCCTTGATCTGTTTCAGCAGGTCGATCGTGTTGTTGGTATCCGCCCGCGCCATCCCCGCCGTCGGTTCGTCCAGCAGCAACAGCCTCGGATTCTGGCTGAGACACATGCCGATCTCGAGCCGGCGCTTGTCGCCGCGCGACAGCGAGGCCGCGTGCATCTCGCGCTTGTCGGCCATGTTCATCTCTTCCAGCATGGCTTCGGCCTGTTCAACAACAGCCTTTTCGTTGGCGATGGTCTCGTATGCATGCATCCGGAACGCGCCATCCCGCATGGCGAAGATCGGGATCAACATGTTCTCCATCACCGTCAATTCACCAAAAATCTCGGGTGTCTGAAACACGCGGCTTATGCCCATCTGGTTGATCTGGAAGGGCTCAAGCCCCAAGACCGAAGCGTTGTCGAACAACACGGACCCGGTGTCTGGCATGAGCTTGCCGACCAGACAATTCAGCAAGGTCGATTTGCCCGCCCCATTGGGCCCGATGATTGCGTGAACCGAATTCTCCTCGACGCTGAGATTCACGTCCGTGAGCGCCTTGAGACCGCCGAAGCGCTTGCTGACGTCTTTGACTCTTAGAATTGCCATGGCTCGCCCCTTATTCCGCCGGTTCCGTTTTGCCCGACGTCGCGTCGTCGGGTTTTGATTTCTTGCGCTTGAGCCGGTTCAGCAAACGCTGACCACCTTCGACAAGACCACCCGGCAAGTAGATAACGACAAGCATGAAAAGAATGCCCAGCGTCAGATGCCAGCCCTTGCCGATGAACGGATGGATCAAGAAAACCACCGCGTCCTCCAGCCCGTCCGGCAGGAATGCAAACCAGCTGTGCAACACGTTGTCGTTGATCTTCGAGAAGATGTTTTCGAAGTACTTGATGAAGCCCGCACCCAGCACCGGCCCGATCAGTGTGCCGGTGCCGCCCAGGATCGTCATCAGAACGACCTCGCCCGATGCGGTCCACTGCATACGTTCGGCACCTGCCAGCGGGTCCATTGCGGCCATCAGCCCACCAGCCAGGCCGGCATACATGCCAGAGATGACAAAAGCTGCCAGCGTGTAGGGTTTCGAGTTCAGGCCGGTATAGTTCATCCGCTGCTGGTTTGATTTGACGGCCCGCAGCATCATCCCGAAAGGTGAACGGAAAATTCGGATGGACAGATAGAACACCACCATCATGATCACCGCACACAGATAGTATCCCGCGTTGAAATCAAAGCTCCATGCGCCCACGTCCAGCGTGTAGGTTGCGCGCATCGGCAACCCGAACAGATGCGGCAGGTCCGGCGAGTTCGCCCCTTGCAGAATCTGTGGATCATCCGCGTAAACCTGCAATCCCGTTTCCCCGTTCGTCAGGTTGAATTTGGGGTTGGACAACACCGAATAAGCCAACGCAAAGCTCATCTGAGCGAATGCCAGCGTGAGGATCGAAAAATAGATGCCCGACCGGCGCAGGCTGACGAACCCGATCAGCAATGAGAATACCCCGGCGACCACAACGCTGAGTGCGATGGCCGGAATGATATTGTAACTCAGCAGCTTGAACATCCATACGGCGGAATAGGATCCAACGCCCAGAAAGGCTGCGTGTCCGAACGACAGGTATCCGGTAAGGCCGAACAGGATGTTGAAGCCGATGGCAAAGATGCCAAAGATGACAAAGCGCTGCATCAGATCCGGATAGCCAGCGTTGAACTGCGCCATGGCGCTGCCTTCCGGGAACGGATTCAGGATGAAGGGTGCCAGCATCGTAAGGATGCCGACGATGATCAGCAGGCTGGTATCTTTTTTGTTCAGTCCCAACATCGATTATTCCTCCATCACGCCTTTGCGTCCCATCAAACCGCGCGGGCGTGTGAGCAGCACAATAATGGCAACAAGGTAGATGATGATTTGGTTGATGCCCGGGATCGTCGTCGTGGCCCAGGTCGTAGAGGCGAAGCTTTCGAGAATGCCCAGCAGAAAACCAGCCAGCACCGCGCCGGGGAGAGACCCCATGCCACCAACAACAACCACAACGAAGCTGAGGACCAGAAAATCCATCCCCATGTGATAGTTTGGTGGGTTGAGCGGCCCGTACATGACGCCCGCCAAACCGGCCACCGCGGCAGCAATACCGAACATGATCGTAAAGCGCCGGTCGATGTTGATCCCCAGCAAGCCCACAGTTTCGCGATCCGCCATGCCGGCACGCACAACCATGCCGAAGGTGGTGAATTGCAGGAATGAGAAGACGGCACCGATTATGGCAACTGCAAAGCCAAAATAGACGAGGCGCCAGATCGGGTAGATGATCGCGTTGGGATCAAACCCGATCATGGTGCCAAGATCGATAGAGCCACTCAGCGCGTCGGGCGGCGGGGTCTGGATGGGGTTGGCACCGAAGAAATACTTTACGATTTCCTGCAACACGATCGCCAGGCCGAACGTGACAAGGATCTGGTCCGCGTGGGGGCGTTTGTAAAAATGCTTGATAAGCCCGCGTTCCATCACATAGCCAACCGCCAGCATGATCGGGATCGCAAACAGGATTGCCAATGGAACGGACCAGTCGATGACCGTCGCCCCGAACTCCGGGCCGAACCATGCCTCGACATAAGGTGTTTCCACCTTCAGCGGGTTGCCAAGAAAGTCGGTTTGGCTCTCGTCGATGGTTACAAAGCTCAGGTTCATGAGCTTTTGCAAAGTGACGGCACAGAACGCACCGATCATGAACAGGGCCCCATGGGCAAAGTTCACAACGCCGAGCGTCCCAAAAATAAGCGTCAGCCCCAGCGCAATCAGCGCATAAGCCGACCCTTTGTCCAGACCGTTCAGAATTTGCAATAGGATGGCGTCCATTGGCCCACCTCAGGGTTGGTCAGTGTGAATTGAGTGGCACAACAGGATCAACCCTGCTGTAGATGTCTGGCCACCATTTTGGCGGCCAGACTTTGATACGCGGTCTTATGCGCCCGGGTTACACTCACCCAGTGCGCCACCGGCAAACATCGGATGCTCCGGATCGTATTCGACCTGCGCGCGTGGGGTGATCTCGACGATCTCCAGCGTGTCATAGGCGTTGGTCGGGTTCATGTTGCCACGCACGACCAGCACGTCCTTGAAGCACTGGTGATCCGCGCCGCGATACCAGGTCGGGCCGTTGCCCAGGCCGTCGAACTCGAAGTCTTCCAGCGCTTCAACAACACCGCATGGGTTGAACGTACCGGCACGCTCGCAAGCATCAGCATATAGCAGAACCTGTGCATAGCAGGTTTGCGCCGAGTTGGACGGCGGCTTGCCGTATTTTTCGCCGAAGGACTTCACGAAGGCTTTGGTGCCTTCATCCTGCAACTGCCAGTTCCAGTTCATCGAACCCAGCACGCCTTTGATGTTCTCGCCAGCACCGGCGGCCATCAGTTCCGAATACAGCGGCACGACGATCTTGAAGTCCTTGCCGTTTGCGACTTTGTCGAGCAGGCCGAACTGAATCGCGTTGGTCAGCGAGTTCACCATGTTGCCGCCATAGTGGTTCAGAACCAGAACGTCCGCGCCCGAGTTCAGAACCGGAGTGATGTAGGACGAGAAGTCTGTTGACGCGAGTGGCGTTTTGACGGTGTTGACCGTTTCCCATCCCAGGGCTTCGGTCGAGGCGACGATGGACTCTTCCTGGGTCCAGCCCCAGTTGTAGTCCGCCGTCAGGTGATAGGCGCGGCGGTCATTGCCCATCTCGGCAGCCAGCACCGGCGCAAGCGCAGCGCCCGACATGTAGGCGTTGAAGAAATGGCGGAAACCATTGGCCTTCTTGTCCTTGCCGGTCGTGTCGTTGGCGTGGGTCAGACCCGCCATAAAGATCACACCCGCTTCCTGACACAGGCCCTGAACCGCAACGGCCACGCCCGAGGACGACCCGCCGTTGATCATGATCGCACCGTCTTTTTCGATCATCGACTTTGCGGACGCACGTGCGGCGTCTGACTTGGTCTGGGTGTCACCTGTGACGAACTCGACCTTCTTGCCGAGGATGCCATTGCCCTTCAGCGCCTTGGACGTGAAGGTGTTCAGGCAACCGCCGTCACCCTCTCCGTTCAGGTGTTCCACCGCCAGCTGTTGCGCCAGCAGCTCGTCATTGCCCTCTTCCGCATACGGACCGGTCTGGGGAACATTGAAGCCCAGGGTCACGGACCCTCCGGTTGGTTCGTTGGTGTAAGCGGCCGCCGACGAAGCCGTGAAGATCGTAGGCAGGGCCAGACCGGTGCCTGCAACGGCACCAGACTTCAACACGCCGCGGCGTGTGACAGATTTGTTGGTCATTAATTCCTCCCATTTCCCTTTCTCTCGTCGTCTGGCTCCTCTTCCAGCAGACGAAAGCGCACTTATGTGCATTTCAATAATGGAAAGGCGGTGGAAAATTTCACAACAAATTACTGGATTTGAAACAAAATTTTGTAAACGTATTGACGAAAATCAAGATTGGTTGAAAAGCTTTTTCGTTTGCTTGCATTTAAACATATATTTTTCATATATTTAAATGTAAATATCGGTGACACATTTGTCAGGCATGACACCAATATTCGTTCTCTGCGGCACCAAAAGCCGATTTGCAATACAAAGCCAGCATTTTCAACACGCTGAATGGAAACAAGCTCTTCGCTCATCTGACGGTCCAGTTTGATTGTTGGCGCATGATCGTCCACGAGTCCGCCGTTATGATCATATCCTGCACGCGTGGGCGACATCCCAGTGCGCCGAGCGGTCTTTCGTGCTCCGGTGTTCCGTCCATTCCGCGATCAGTATCCGTTTGCCTAAGCCACCACCCTAATTTCGGATGCTGACGTCCGCTGTGACTTGTCAAGCCGGTGCGGGGCGCGACAGACCATTGGTTAGGGAACCAATACCGCTGCCCCTTGCAATCGTCCGGCGCTCAGATCCGCGAGGGCTGTGTTGGCGTCCTTCAGTGAATATCTTTGGGTTCGTGTCTGGATGCCTGCGGCTTGGGCCGTTGCAAAAAACTCCTCACCATCCTGACGCGTCAGGTTCGCGACAGACAGAATTTGGCGTTCCCCCCAAAGATCTCTGTAGGGAAAGGAAGGAATGTCGCTCATGTGAATTCCGCCGCAAACCACGCGGCCGCCCTTGCGGACAGCTTGCAGCGCTTTGGGCACAAGGGACCCGACGGGGGCGAATATGATTGCAGCATCCAGTTCCACCGGTGGTCGTTCGTCGGACCCACCAGACCAAACCGTGCCAAGGTCACGCGCAAACTCCTGCGCCTCGATATCGCCGGGCCGGGTCAGCGCATATACATTCCGGCCCTGCCAGACGGCCAGTTGTGCAAGGATATGCGCGGCGGCTCCGAAGCCATAAAAGCCGATATTCTTGGCATCCTGGGCCATTCGCAGACAGCGAAACCCGATAAGCCCGGCACATAACAACGGCGCCAGTGCAACCGGATCGGCAATCTCTGGCAAGGCAAAGACATACCGTGCATCCGCAAGGCAGGCTTCGGCAAATCCACCGTTTCGCGTGTATCCCGTGAACACCGGCGCGTCACACAGGTTTTCCTGTGCGCGGCGGCAATACGGACATTTACCACAAGTGGACCCAAGCCAAGGCACGCCCACGCGCTGACCGGCATCCAGCCCTGTTACGGCATCCCCCTTTCGAACGATCCGCCCAACGATTTCGTGGCCCGGAACAAGTGGAAGTTCAGGATGTTCGAGGTCACCATCGACGATGTGAAGATCCGTGCGGCAGACACCACAAGCCTCGATCTGGATCTCGATGTCATGAGGGCCCGGCGCCGGAAGTTCGATGTCTTCCAGTCTCAGCGCGCGGCCGGCCTCGTTCAAAACCATTGCGCGTGTCATGGCCCAACTCTCCAGATACATCCGCCCGAAATCATCTGTGTATTGCCTCTTTTCGTTGCAAATTGCGGGCTTGGCCTTTGACAGAGCCGCAAAAGTGGCACAGGGTTTCGACGACCTGCACGATAACACACCTGCGCCGCAGCAAGGCTTGATCCATCGCAAAGTCCCAGATCCAACTCGGCGACCAAAATCTCAACTGCACCTGAAGGGCTTGCGCTGGATATCCAAAGCAGATCGACCGGGCACTGACGGGTCTGACCCTCGCCACCGGTTTCAGGTCTGATGAATGTAGCTGCCCGGCGCTTTGGGCAGGTTTTCAGCCCCCCTTCGTTTTCCGCCCATCGGCGGCGGCGCAGTTTCGCCCGATGAACGGTCTTTGATCCAATCCACCATCGCTGGCCACCAGGAACCTTGCTTTTCTTCGGCCGACTCGAACCACTCATCCGGCGAGGTATACAGCGCGTCGGCCGGCCTGTGGCCCAACCGATAGTGGCGGTGCTTGTGCCCCGGCTCGCTCAGGATGCCGCCATTGTGACCACCGTTGGTCAGCACGAATGTAAGATCTCCGTCGGTAAACAGCCGAATTTTGTACACTGATCGCCACGGGGCAATGTGGTCGGATTCCGTTCCGACCACAAACATGGGTACGCGTATATCCTTGAGCGCAACAACCCGACCTTCGACTGAAAAGCGCCCAGCGCTCAGCCGGTTTTCCAGGAACAGACCGCGCAAATACTCGGAGTGCATTCGCGCCGGCATCCGGGTCGTGTCATTGTTCCAGACGGTCAGATCCGTAGGCAGGTCGTCTTCACCCAGAAAATAGCGGCGCACAGCCCGGGCATAGATCAGATCTTCGGCGCGGATTGTCGTGAAAGTTCGCGTCATCTGAGGGCGGTCAAGATAGCCCTGCAACCACATCAGATCTTCGACAAAAGCGACCTGGCTGTCATCGATAAACAGCAAAAGCTCACCGGCTTCGGCAAAATCAACCTGCGCCGCCATCAGCGTAACGCTTGCAAGCCGGTCATCGCCATCGCGTTGCATCACCGCAGCTGCAATCGCCAGAAGTGTGCCCCCCAGGCAATACCCATTGGCGTGGATCTTTTTACCCGGAACGATTTTCTCGATGGCCTTGATCGCGGCCATGACACCGTTCAGGCGATAATCCTCAAGGCTGAGATCAGCCTGATCAGCGGTGGGATTGACCCAGGAGATCATGAACACGGTAAAGCCCTGCTCGACCAGATACCGCACCATGGAGTTTTCCGGAGAAAGGTCGAGCACATAGTATTTCATGATCCAGGCAGGCACGAAAAGGATCGGCTCCGCCTGCACGCGCTTGGTGCGTGGAGTGTATTGAATCAGCTCGAACAGCGCGTTGCGATAAACGACCCTGCCGGGGGTCGCGGCAATGTCTTTACCGATTTCATACCCCTGAGGGGCAGGTTCGTGCTGTTGCGTTATGGTATGGGCAACATCCTCAAGAAAGTGGGCGGCGCCCTCTATCAAATTGCGACCGCCGGTCTGGAACGTGCGATTGATGATTTCCGGGTTTGACCACGGAAAGTTCGAAGGAGAGACAAGATCAAGTGCTTGGCGAATCTGAAATTGCGCGCGTTCGGCGTCGCGGGGGGCGATGCCGGGCATTTCGTCCGTTGCGGCCTGCCACCAATCCTGTGCGCTCAGAAAAGCCTGCTGCCAAAGGGAAAATGGCGCCTTGTGCCAGCCGGGCGCATTGAAACGGTGATCCTGCTTGCGTGGCTGAAAAGGCGGAGTGGCCTTCGCACCGGGCGCCATCTCGCTGGCATAGACCCAGAGTTTGGCCGCATCGCGTGCCGCGCGCTCTGTCAGTTCAAGCTGGCGTCCGGGTGAACGACCCAGGTGCAGGGCCCAATCCATCCAGGTGGCCATTATCGAATGCGGGGAAACACCGGCGGTGGCACGGGCAAGGGCCGCGCGCGTTGCGCGATCAAGTTTCTCATAGGGGTGTGGCGGGCCATTCTTGCCGGTATCTGCCGCACAAACCCCGGCCTCGGCAGACAGCTTGTCAGGTGAGAGTTCGGTCATCTGGGTTCTCCGATCCGGGCAGAATGCTTAAATGCTGCAAGCCTAAATCCATCTGTCCACCAAGCCCCGGACCGACCAGTCAACCGCCCATTTTGACTGGACGTACTTGATGCAGCGCCGGACCTGGCGAGGCTTCCTGAAATGGACGCAAGCGCTTGGGAACCCGTGTTGCCGGGCGCCGTTCGCTATTTTGGCAACATAAAGAACTCTTCGAGTACAATCTTGCCATCCTCAACGGAATAAATGGCAATCTCGCTAAGGTTCATTCTTTGTCCGGTGTCTTTCTGCACGACCTCGGCATTGAAACGCACGCCAAAGCGATTGGGCGGATGAACAAAAGGACCATCTGCCGTAAGCGTTTGGATTTCATGCGTTTTCAGCCAGTCTTCCCGCTTTGCTTTGATGGCGTCGCGACCCTTTGTAATCCGAAATTGCCGCACCGGAGGCACAACCGCCTCTATGGATTGAGCGTTTTCCGCGTACATCTCGTCAACACTTGCCAAGCCATTGCGATCACGCATCGCCTGAACAAATGTCCGCCCAATTTCGACCAGTCTTTCCATGCAAGACCTCCTGATACATTGGTGACTGTATCTCGTCGGGCCGCATCCAACTTTGACAAAGATCAAAATGAGACGGTTCTGCAAAGATTGGCCACCGGGCTTGCTTCGGAACAGGTAGAACTGCACCTTGTAAATTTGGACGCAACAAGTAGCCGCCATTCGTTGGGCAAGATGTGATCCTACGGGTCTTGGCGCATCTCAACTCTGTACCGGACGACACCATACTGCTCGAAACTGGCAACAACCCTCCTGCCGATATGCACTTGACGCCAGCTCAGGGCAGGAAGGTGCCGGCCCCTGCCCCTGATACTTCCGGGTGCTGAAGAGCGTGAATTAGTATGGGAACCCTATTTCTGCATGCCCCTTGTTTCAGACGGCAGCTCTCGGAAAAACAGCCTGTAGTCGCGCGCGAACTGGCCCATATGCCAAAATCCGAGCCGGTTTGCAGCATCGGTTATCGTTCCGTTGAAAGACCCCGTTAGAAGGTCCTCGCGAACACGATTCAACCTGAGACGCATATAATACGACTTGGGGCTTTGTCCGAACTGTTCCTTGAACGCGCGATCCAGAGTTCGCCAAGACGCCCCGCTTTCTTTACAAATCTCTTCAATTGAAATCGGGTCTTCCAGATTG
Source organism: Ruegeria sp. THAF33 (assembly GCF_009363615.1). Classification (NCBI taxonomy): domain Bacteria; kingdom Pseudomonadati; phylum Pseudomonadota; class Alphaproteobacteria; order Rhodobacterales; family Roseobacteraceae; genus Ruegeria; species Ruegeria sp. THAF33. The sequence goes on from NZ_CP045384.1 coordinate 2,669,574, forward strand.
GCAACCATAAGATCGGTTGCGCGATCTAGGGCACGCCGCCTGGTGCCCGCCTGACTTCTGTCAAAATGCGCTTCGTCGTCGGTCAGGATAACCAAGGCTTCAAGCATCAGGGCCTGCTCAGCCGCCTCAGACCACTGCGCATCAACACTGTTAAGAAGCCCGGCTACGCGACCCTCCAGATTCGCCATGCTGGCCAAACCTGCTTTGGACCTCAGTCTGTGGGCATCCGGGTTGTCGCGCGCCAGGTGAAATCCGCAGGACTCTGCAAAATTCTCCAATCTTTGGGTTTGGAAGGAAATGACATTTCCCGTGAAACCGGCCGTCGAAATACCGTCAAACCCATCACTGTCACCGAAGGACAGGAATGCGTTATCGGTTACGTCCTTTGCCTGCCATTTGTCGACCGCACCATTTGACGGAATCCCGAACGTCATCCAGCCCTTGGGCGAAACACCACGTTGATGAACGCGTTGGTTCATCGCGATGCTGAGAGCGGAGACCGATCGCCCTGAGCGCACCCTTATGGACGTCGACAACCGACCGGGATCGAGCTGTCGGAAGTCTATCTCCCACGGCGTGATTTCCCCGATTTTGTTGGGGTGTTCGAAATTCAGCACGGCTGTGGGCGTAACCCCGTCTGATACGGAAGGGACACCCTTTTGCGAATTTGGCGAATTCTTGATGTGGTCCATTCCCAGAGCCTGACACTTTACCGGTAATGTAGCGAATTCGAACCGCGGGGAGTCAAGTGTCAGCAAAAACTCCAAACCTCGCCACCATGGGCCGACCACGGCTTCCTGAGGCCGATGCCCGATCAGAGCGCGTGGTGACGTTTCTAACGCCACCAGAACACCAGCGGTTATCTGAGCTGGCGCATCATTCAAACCAATCTCTTTCAGCAAAATGTCGCGACCTGATTGTTCAGGCGATGAACTTCAGGAGCACCAAAGGGGGAACGAAGAATGACTAATGTTGTCCAAAGGACTGGCATCGCAGCCTGTTTGCTAGCAGCGTTGAGCACCACACAATCGGCCGCACAACAAGACGCGATTGTGCATGACGGTGAATTTGCGTTCCTGCGCGCCCAATTTGGCGAGCAATGGGATGCGCAGGACGTCGAGATTGATGCGAGGCTGGCTGAACTTCGGGAAGCCAACGGCGGCAAACCCCCGAATTTCCTGTACATCCTCATCGATGACATCAGCTTCGGCCAGATGGGCGAACGCAAACTCAACTATGTGATGGGCATTGAAACCCCGAATATCAATGACTTTGCCAGCGAAGGCATGTCGTTGATGCGGATGTACACCGAGCCCTCATGTACACCCACTCGTACGGCCATGCTGACCGGGCGCCACCCGATCCGGGCCGGCGTGGAAGAGGTGAAAGTGGCTTTGGTGGGGGAAGGGCTTCCTGCCAGCGAAGTGACTCTGCCGGAAATCCTGAAACAGGCGGGCTACAACACATCGCATGTCGGCAAATGGCATCAGGGCGATATCGAAGAGGCCTATCCGCACAATCAGGGCTTTGACTGGGCGGCCTTCCCGCTGCATCAGCAGGTTCAGCTGAGCCTGATGACCCGCGAGGCGATGCAGGCGAACAACATGTTGGGATACCACGCGTCGGGACAGAACAATGCCCTTCTGCTGGATGAGCGTTTCAAGCCCTATGGTTTGGTGACAGGTGTCGAAGCCGAGGCCGGAGGGCAAGCCCGCGAGGTTGACATGGCCGCAGGTGAAGAATGGACCCAAGCCAAATACGAAGAGATGAACGAGCGCTACCAGATGCAGGCAATTGAACAGCTCGAGCGTGTCGCAGCCTTGGATGAGCCGTTTTTTCTGCAATACTGGCCGCTTTATCCGCTGAACTTTGTCTATCCCGATCAGGCGCTGTCACGTAACGGCGGCTTCCACGCGGACAAGTTGCAGCTTCTGGACGGTTGGATCGGCGAAGTTCTCGACGCGCTGGAGAAGACCGGCGAGGCGGACAACACCATCGTCATGATCATGGCCGACAACGGGTTGATGTACCATTACGAAGGAACATCCGGGCTGAACCAACTGATCTATCGCGGCGGCAAGACCCAACATCTCGAAGGGGGTGTGCGCACTGATGCATTCATTCGCTGGCCCGGTGTGATCGAGGCTGACAGCGCCGCCGGTGACATTTTTCATGTGTCGGATATCTACACGACGATGGCGCGTATCGCTGGCGCCACCGACTATATCCCGCGTGATCGGGTGATCGATGGGATCGATCAGACGGCCCTGCTGCTGGAAGGCGAAGGCAATGGGCGACGCGACTACGTTTATGTGTACGAGGGCCCGGTTCTTCGCTCGGTCGTGAAACAGGAGTTCAAGATGCACCTGCCTGCGCCGGGCGCGCCCGGAGCCGCCGCGCCAACGTACAACATCTATCGCGACCCGCGCGAACTGCATCCGCTGGTCGGGTACTCCCTCTGGGCCGGCGCATCGTTCCAGGACATGATCAAGCGACATCAGAAGATGATCACCAAGTATCCGAACTCGGAAATCGGTAAAGACGTCCCCTATGGCGGCATCGAGAACCTGCGCCCCGAAAGCGAAAAGGCGCGGCAGGTTTTCATGAGCTGGCAAGAGTGAAGCCTTGATGGCGCGCGGAACCTGCCCGCGCGCCAACGACAACCTATGCAGTCAAGACAACACTGGGCCGCTCCCCAATGCTTGGACAAGATTCCGCGTGGCACAAGCCAATGGAATGCCGAGGAAGGTAATGTTCTAAGGCAGTCTTTGAACGCATCGGCGCCAGTGTTTGCCCTGATATTGTTCAATCTGGTAGCAACTGGCTTTTTAGGCTTTGAGCGGATGTGGTTTTTTGCGGATCGTTTGACCGATGTGCCAACCGCATTCCAACCCAGCTGGACAAATCACCGTGCCCAAAAAACCTCTTCTTTGATTACTGACTACCTTAGCCGCCGCGGCTTTTTGAAAGCCTCCATGAGCGTGGCCGCATCGCCTGCTATGCTGGGCGCTGCCTGGAACAACGTCACAACCAAGGTTGAGGCCCGACAGTCCGAACCAAAGACCTTTGATCAGGTACCCCTCACAGTTCCGCTGCCGTCGAGGAGACGGGATCGAAATCAAGGTCAGCGCTTTCAACAAAGATATTGATCCGAACGCGGCCCGTATCACATCGCCCAGCATAGGCGCCACGGTGGCCGAGCAATACATCGTATCGCGCTAGGACACGGTTTCGCAAACTGGTTGGGCGCAGCTGATCGAAGGCCAGGGCGAGGTCTTCTGCGCGGGCACCATCTATTGGTTCCTGGGTCTCAAGTGGAAGGACCGCACCACTCAGCAAATCCCGCATAACGTTCTCAGCCGTTTTACAGCCTGAGCCTAAGCAATTGCAGATGGGCTGGCTTGGCTGATCCTTCCCTTCCGGAAAAATCCCGCCGACGCTGTCTTGGCAAAGCTACAGCCTGTACGACATTCCATTCAAGACTCTGACCTGCGCAGATACACTGCCATTGTTTCGAAACCTGCTTTTCCCGCGATACAGGTCTCTGACAGTTTTGCCGCAGAGCAATCGCACAGGGTATTTGCCACAAAAAGCTGCCCTGCCGCATGCTGGAGGGTGGTTCAACAGCGGTCACGAGAAGACCAACACCTGATTGCAACACCTGTTCCACGCAACTTGCAGTTTGAAAATCTGATCATCCTCTCTGCAATCGGACCGTGATTTCGGACAGCCGGGACCAGGATTGGAACGTGATCGGCAAAGCAAGCGCGGCTTCAGCAAATTCCCATGAGTAGCTGACAATCGAAAAGATCATTCCGGGTGTCGCCTCCAGGTTTTGCGTCGCGAACCACAGGTTGAACAGGATCAGACCTATCAGCAGAACGAAGATCACACCATACAGGTAGGCTTCGGTATCCGAGAGCTTCACTTCGAAACGACGCAGTTTCGTCAGGTGGACAAGCACCGGGCGGACGCGGCGTTGCTCCAGAATGCTGACCTGATGTTCCATCTGCTCATTCAGGGCCCGGTTCCATTGCCAGAACGTCGAATGAAACAGGGCGTAGATGCATATCATTCCCACAAGCACCCCGCAGGCTGACAGAGCCAGCACCGGCGAGAAGTAAAACAGCAATATTGCTGAGACGACGAACTGCATGATTCCTGAAATTGCCGAAGGCAGGATCTCTTCCAGAAAGTCGGCCAGTTCGCGCCCCATTCCGATCCGGGCGTTCAACGAAGAAATCGGCAGGTTTGAAAAACGCGCAGCAAGCGCCTTGCCCAGCTCGACGCGGATCGTTCCGTAGACACGCGTATCGTATATCCGCCGGATCACGCCGATCAGCGTGAGGGCGACCATGACGGCGCCCAAATGCACAAAGGGCTGAAACTGTCCGCTCAGCAATCCATCTATGGCAAAGCCGATAAACAGCGGGATTAGCACAGTCAGTGCTGTTTCCGACAGGATCAGAAACCATGTGATCCCGACACGCCACCGAAACACGCTCAGCAACGTGCCGATCGTCAGTTTTCTGTCCCTCAGCATGCGGCATCACGGATCATAGTGGACACGAACGCGGACATCGCCCGGCCAGACCAAGGCGGCCTTGAAATCAGGCATGTCCTGAGGGTTCGGGGCGCCGGTTGAACCCAGCCCCTCCAAAAGCTTGGTCTCGGTCATGTTCAGGTCTTCGTCCTTGTTTTCATCGTGAAACAGCAGCACCGCATAGGGGCCGGCCGTCAGGTCGGGAAACTCATGGCTGACACTGCCTTTGCGGGACGGAATCTGGGCGTAGTCAATCGCGCTCTGGACATCCAAGCCGTCAAAGGCGCGCGCGTCGTCGAAAACAAGGATCACAATGTTTCCCTTGGCGTTGCGGATACCCTCCACGATCACGTTCAGACCATCAGAGGCGGCAGGCGTTGCAAGCGCCATCAGGGCGAATACGGGGGCCAGCATGCTACGTGTCATGACTGTGTCCCTTCTCCGGAAGGGTGCGGCGGGACTGGCTTGAAGACGCCAAGGACATCTTCGGCAATGGCGATCAGCACGGGCACCAGCAGCAGCATGAGGGCGGTGCCGAACAGCTCCCCAAAAGCCAGAGAAATGGCGGCAGGGATCAGATACTGCGCCTGTTCCGAGGTTTCCGTCAGCAAGGGCAGCAGGCCGATCACCGTCGTTGCGGTGGTCAGAAAGATCGCCTTGAAACGTCCGATGCCGGCGCTTTTCAGCGCCAGGTTCACGGGCTGACCTTCCTCGCGCGCCTGATTGTATCGGGTGATCATGACCAGACTGTCGTTCACGATCACGCCGGTCAGAGCCAGCATGCCGAAGAACGAAAACAGCGACAGCGACACATCCATGATCAGGTGCCCGACCGCAGCCGCGATGAAACCAAAGGGCACGATGGCCAGAATGACGAAAGGTTGCCAATAGCTTTTCAACGGCACGGCCATCAACACATAGATCAAAACGGCGGCCAGCAGCAGCGCACGTTTCAAGCCACCGCTGATATCGGCCATCTCTTCCAGTTCACCGGCGGGCAGAACTGTGACGCTCGGGTACTTTTCGCGGAGTTTCGGGACCAATTCTTCGAACACCGCCTGACCAACCTCTTCGGGGGCAACACGGTCACGGTCGATGGACGCGGCCACGATGTTCATGCGCTTGCCATCGCGGCGATCGACGGTGTCAGAGGTGTAGATGCCTTCGATTTCGGCAACCGTCTCAAGCGGCACCCAGGCACCGGATGCGCTGCGCAACTGGGTCTGCATCAGATCGGCGAGCGTATCGCGGTTTTCCCGCGCGTTCTGCACGACCACGCGGATTTCGGACCCGTCGCGCCGGACCTTGGTCACCTCGGCCCCGCCGAACCCAAAACCGATTTGTTTGGCCAGGGCCTCGGCGTTGAAGCCAAGGTGCCGCGCGTCCGGTCGCAGGCGGAGCTTCAGTTCGGGCTGGCCACCCGCCAAGCCATCCCGAACATTCGCCACGCCCTCGATGTTCGACAGGAAGTCTTTCATCTCGGCGCTGGCCTGTTGCAGCAGGTCTTCGTCTTTTGACGCCAACCGGATGCGGAATCCTCCGGCGAGCGTTTCCGATCCGGTGAACTCCAACTCGGTTGCGCCTTCGACCGCTCCGACCCGGTCGCGCCATTCGCGAACCACGGAAAGGACCGGAACATCCGGTCGTTCGGCCACCGGGATCATTTCAGCGTATATTTGCGCGTTTCCTGCGCCGTTGATGATGCTGAACACCGTCTGAACCGGCGGCGTGGCCATGCCGGCGCCTTGGGCAAGCTCGGCGTTCAGATCGTTCAACACAGTTTCAATCCGGTCCACGTTCGCGCGGGTCAGCGCAAAAGGCGCGCGGGCGTCCATTTCCAGGTTCATCGTGATGATCTGACCGGGCACGTCGGGAAAGAACACCGTTCTGACCTTGCCCTTGTACATCAGGCCAAGCCCCAGCGTCGCGGCGGCGACGAACAGGATCAGCACGGCATAGCGCTGCCGCACTGCCGCAACGAGCAGCGGCTGATAGATGCGATCCCGCACCCAGTCCAGGCCGCCCTGCGCGGTATCCTGTACGCGGCCCCAGAGGCGGGACAGCAGGTACCTGCGCTCTTGCCCCATCGAAACCTGCGCCAGATGGGCGGGCAGGATGAACTTGCTTTCGATGAGCGAAAAGACCAGCGTCAGGATCACGATCCCCGCAAACCCGGCCAGCACCTTGCCCAACGGGTTGTCGATCAGCAGCATCGGGAAGAACGCCGCGATTGTCGTCAGCACGCCGAAGACTGTTGCGACCGCCACGCGGTGCACGCCGCGTTCGGTGTCCTGGACCGGGTCCCTGCCCTTTCGACGTTCCTCGAAAACGCTTTCTCCGACCACAACCGCATCATCGACCAGAATGCCCAGGGCGATGATCAGACCGAAGGTAGTGACATCGTTGAGCGAATAATCCACCCATTTTGAACCCGAAACGGCTATGGCCCCCATGACCGAAACCGGAATGCCCATGGCGACCCAGAAGGCCAGGCGCACGTTCAGAAACACCGACAGCATCAGGGTCACAAGGATCAGCCCCTGCACCCCGTTGGACCGAAACAGCGCCAGCCGGTCCGAGATATAGCCGGCGCTGTCGCCCCAGACCACGACCTGAACCTGCGACGGCGACTGGCGGCTGAACTCATCCACCTTGCGGCGCACAACGTCACTGATCGTCAGCAGGTTCTCTTTCTGCCCGACCAGAACCTCCATCCCGACGGTTGGCTTGCCATTCAGCCGAAACAGGTACTCGCCGTCCTGAAACCCGTCTTCGATCTTGGCGATATCACCCAAGGGCACAAAAGACCCGTCGTCACGTTCAATGATCGGCAGGGCCGCGTATTCAGGAGCGTATTTTGCGCGATCATCGGCCCGCAGATAGATCGTGCCGCCCTCGGTCCGCAAACGACCTGCCTGAAATGTCACCGAGTTTTCCGCGATTGCGCGGGTCACATCCGCCACGGTCAGGCCATAGTGGCGCAAAAGTGTAGGGTCGATTTCGATGCGCAGTTCCCGCGGGATCAAACCCCAGATTTGCAGCCGGGACAATTCCGGTTGCGCCAGCAGCTCTTCCTTCAGGCGCTGCGCCAGGCTCTGCAATGTGGCCGGGTCTGTTTCGCCGTATAGGTTCAGATAGAGCGCCGGAAAATCGAAACCCGACGCTTCGATCACAGGGCGGCGCGCGGTATCGGGCAGATCGGTTAACCCATCGATGCGAATGCGGACCCGATCCAGAACGGCTTGCAGTTTCTGGCCCCCCGCGCGGCGGACGGTGACGACACTCAGATCGTTTTGGGATCGCGACGTCACACTGCGCACGCCCTCCAACCCTTCCAGCGCCTGCTCAACTTTGCGGGTCACCAATTCATCGACCTGTTCGGCAGTGGCGTCCGGGAACTCGATCGAAATCGTAACGCTTTCCGCAGGAATGCGAGGGAAGCCCTCGATCCGAATATTCAGCAGCGTCTGCACCCCAAGAAAGAGGATCAGCGCCATCATCAGATTGGCGGCGACAGGGTTGCGGATAAACCAGGATGTCAGTGCGTGCATGGCTCAACCCCCATCCGACAGCGACGTGACGCGTTGACCCGGCAGAAACGAGGCCAAAGGTGTCTTGGCCACGCGCCATGGGCCGTTCCCGTCGGGGGCCTGTATCGTGACAGCACCTTCGCTGCGGAACAGGATGTTCGGGCTGAATCTCTGAAGGTGGTCGTTTTCATCCACTATCCAAATGTACCCCGCGCGCGTCAGGGCGCTTTCCGGCAGGGTCACGGTGTCAGAAATTCGCCGTCCGGGAATGTGCACTTTCAGAAAGTCTCCGGCGAGTATGCCGTCACCGGGGTTTGCGACATCCAAAAAGACGCGCACCTGTCGTGTGTCCTGATCCAGAAAACCGCCTCCACGCCGGACGCGTGCCTGACCCAGGTTTTCGCCCGAACGGTGCGTCAGGTCAGCAGCAACGCCAGAGATCGGATGATCGAACAGCGCCCAATCCGCTTGGCTGAACCCGGCAACCAGTTCGAATTGCCGGTTGTCCGACAGGTGTATCAGGGGATCGCCCGGGTTGACCGTCTGGCCAAGGCTGGCAAAACGACGGGTGACAAAGCCTGAAAACGGGGCAACAATTTCTGCGTCCTTCAGGTCATTTCTCGCCGCATTCAGGCGTGCCTGCGCCGCGGCAACGGTTTTTTCGGCGACGCGCAATTGCGGCAGGTTCACGGCCAGTTCGTTTGGCGGTTCCACCCCATCCCGTTCGAACTGCCGTTTCGCGACGGTTACGTTGTTGCGCGCGCGCAACAGCGCAAGCTCTGCTCGCTCAAGCTCCATCTCAGCGGCTGCAACGGCGCTTTGATAGGGGGCATTTTCGATTGAAAACAAAGGGTCGCCCCCTTCCACCTGTGTCCCGGCCAAAGCACCGGCATGGACTGCGGTGATGCGCCCGGACACAGCAGATCGCAGCTCGGCATCCCAACGAGGCCGAACTTCGGCAAATGCAGAAACTCGCGCCTGCACGGTTTCCGGAACAACAGTTACGACAGAGACGGTCGGTGGCGGAGGTGAGATGTTTGTTGCCTGAACATCAACCGTATCTTCCGCGTCAAATAACAAGATGACGATCGCCACAAACAGCATCAGCGACAATCCAATCCAGAGCCATCGTCGGGCTGGTCTTCGCTGAGCTTCTGAGGTTTTGTCTGTCATTGTCCTGTTTTTCCTGAGCCGCCTGAACCATTGCGCCTTGTGGTGCACGATTGGATGTCATATACTATGAACGATCGTTCGTTCAATATGAAAAAGCAAAAATGTCTGAAGACACCAAAAAACCAGGGTCAACCCGGGAAAAGGCTACAGCCAAGCGCCGCAACCAGATTTTGGAAGCCGCCGTCATGTGTTTTCTCGAGCGCGGCTATCATCAGACCGGCGTCCGCGATATCGCAGCGCGGGCGGGCGTCAGCCTTGGAAACCTCTACAACCATTTTCGCGGCAAGCATGATGTGCTTGTGGAAATCGCAATGCTCGAACGCCGCGAACTGGAGCCGTTTCTGAAAGTCCTGAATTCAAATGCACCCGCACCCAAAGTGTTGAAAAAGTTCATCCGGGCCTACGCCAACTATCTGGCTGCGCCGGAAAACGTCATCCTCACCTTGGAGATTTCGAGCGAAGCCGTTCGTCAACAGGATATCGCGCGACTGTTCGTCGAAAACCGAGCCAGACTGACGGAGGCGCTTGAAGAAGTAGTGAGACGCGGCGTGGAGGCAGGAGATCTGCGCGCTGTTCCGGATCCTCTACAGGCGTCGCAATTGGTGATAGAGGTTCTGGAAGGAAGCGCGTATCGCAGCGTTCTGTCGGAAACGCCCATGAGCAAAATCGCTGGAAGCATGGAGGATTTCATTCTGAGCTCTCTGCTGGCGCGTCGATGAAGCCTGTGTCACTTGTCTATTCGAGGCAGATGAAAGCCTGCGAACGGGAAGACGCACTGTGGCAATCGTGCGGATAGCTGAGTTCAGCTTTCCGCCCATCCTTCAGGAAAACGAAGCCTCCCCAAGTTACCTTTAACCCAATTTGGGAAATCGGCGAGATGCGCATATTTTTTCATCCAAGCCAATGGTTGCTGTCTAAAATTTAATCACATGATGTGAAATTAAGCAGATTCCGACGCTGCAGGTTAGTGTTCCGATACTTCAACAGAGAAACAGGTGGCAGCAAAACGAAGCGCTGTAGGTGCCCTATTACACAAGTTGCAACCATATTACCCGCGCACAGCGCAGTACCACCGCGCGCAGCAGGCACCGTCAGCTTAAGCACCAAGCAATTGGGCAACAGGACCGTGCTGAACAAGTTTCGCCAATCTGGGTCTTTCAAATGCCTATTCCCCAGAACCACGACACCTGAACTTGATGCGGTTCTGCTAAACTCGGCTGGCGGAGTGACCGGAGGAGATTCATTTCGGTTTTCTTGCAAGGCAGCAAAAGGCACGGCGCTGACCTTGACTACGCAAGCTTGCGAGCGTGCTTACAAGGCCCAGCCCAAAGAATGGGGCCAGGTTACAAATCATTTGACGGTAGAGGCTGGAGCCCGGCTGAACTGGTTGCCGCAAGAGATCATTCTGTACAATGGCAGTGCGTTGGACCGGCGCCTCAGGATCGACCTGTCACCGGA